>JAHZGZ010000309.1:0-16773 GCA_019420545.1 Bacteroidales bacterium
GCGGGATGAGGATAAACAGTGCGCAGAGCAATATGAATGTCGGGGTGCTCCCTTCATTCACATTAAGATACTGGCGTCCGGCCCACATTACAATCAGCACGAATACCGGCATGAACTGTACCAACGACAGTTCCATCGGCAGGCAATTACGCAGGAGGGTTATAAGTGCCAGAATTGCCAGATTATAGAGTATGAATGTGTTTATCTTCTTCTCTCCGGGATTGTCGGTGGAAATGCGGTCGATTGTTGCCGACAGCAGAGCCGACGCCAGAAAATAAGCGATAAAATAGCTTATGAAAGTAACTACCGCGCTCTCTATAAGCATAGGAAGTGTCAGGCTTTTGTCGTAAAGACGTGGAACGAAGGCCGAGCATGCAGTGACGCCGAGCAGGGGATAGAATCCCGACGAGGCAAGCTGCTGCGGCTGTTCGCCTACTGCGGCCACGTCGACCCACCCCTTGCCGGGGGATATGATGAGCTGCATCAGGCAGCCAAGAAATTTAAACATATTGGAAGCTATGGTGTGGAAGTGCACAAAATTACAAAAAAAATAGCTAATTTTGGCCGGGATATGAAAAACTCGGTTGTAACACCCGGACAGTACCGGCAGCGCGACTCGCTCATGTCGATTGTAAAAGGCATGGCCATCATACTCATGGTAGCCGGTCATGCCGAAGGAGGCGACATGCTTGTGCGCTTCATTTACCTTTTCCATATGCCCGTTTTTTTCATCGCCGCAGGATATTTTTTCTCCCAGGCGGGCCTCGCTGCCCCGTGGCGCTTCTGCATGAAGCGTGTGCGCGGACTATACTTCCCGTTTGTGAAATGGGCGCTCCTATTTCTGGTTCTCCACAACGTATTGTTTTATTTCGGCATCCTCAACGAGACTTACGGCAACTGGACAGGAGGTGTCACACACCCCTATACGCTCCATTCCTTCTTCCAGAGGCTGGTTCATATCATATTCTCCATGGCCGGCTACGACGAGTTTATGGTCGGGGCTTTCTGGTTTTTCCGTGCTCTCCTCGTTACATCGGTCGGCTATCTGTTGCTGAGACTGCTGTTACGGCACCTTTTCCCGCAGCTCGATGCTGTCAGGGCATCCTTGATAATATGTGTGGCCGCTCTTGCATTCGCGCTTTTCAAGATCGGGTGCGATATGCGTATCGTCACAATCGTGCAGGGCGGCATACGGGAGACGTGGGGAATATTTTTCTTCAGTTTCGGAGTGATATTCCGCGCGTTGGAAAGTCGCCTGCCGCGTATGCGGTGGTGGAATGCGCTGGCCATATTCGCTTTCCTTGTGGCCGGATCTTGGCTTGAGTGGACCGGCATGACCCTTACACCTACTTTGCTTACCGTGGCTACACTTCCCGTAACCGGCATACTCGGATTCATGATGCTCCGTTGGCTTGCGCGTCATATCGACAGCCATGACAATGTATTGCGGCGATTGTTTGTAACGGTCGGAGAGATGACCATGTGCGTGTTTGTGTTTCATATCTCGGCATTCAAGCTCGTAAGCCTTGTGAAAATATGGTGGTACGGGCTTGATTTCGCGCAGATAGGCTGCCATATGGTTATCCATGAACATGCGGCCGATGACCTATTCTGGATAGCTTATACGGCAGTGGGTGTAGCCGTGCCTATTATATGGAAACTTGTCTATGACCGTGTTGCTGCGAGAATACGGCATGTCGGTGCGGCTGCGGTATCCGTTCATTCTGTATGAGATTATGGAGAAGACTTATTGCAATGATGATATTTCGGTGCGCTACAGCGGGCACCGTTCACTATGTGAGATCGATATTCCCGGGCAGCAGGCCATAGAGCGGGGCCGTGTACTTGTTGTGGGTGCCGGAGGGCTCGGTTCTCCGGTATGCCTTTATCTCGCTGCGGCGGGAGTAGGGACTATCGGTATTGTTGATGCCGACACGGTATCGCTGAGCAATCTCCAGCGCCAGATCATACATCATACTTCCGACCTGGGGCGGCTGAAGGTCGAGAGTGCGGCCGCTAAGATGAATGCCGTCAATCCTCATGTCGTAGTCGAACCTGTGGCCGCAATGCTTACTTCTGCTAACGCCTCTGATATCATACAGCGTTACGATATTGTGGTAGACTGCACCGATAACTATGCTACACGTCTTCTCATCAATGATACATGTGTCGCCCTGGGAAAGCCTATGGTGTACGGCGCGGTGCAGCGCATGGCCGGGCAGATTTTTACCTATATGCCGGGAGGCGCCGACTATCGTACATGGTTCGGCGAAACGCCTCCGTCGCAGGAACAGCCCTGTTCGGTCAACGGAGTGATGAATACTGTTGTCGGTGTGATCGGTACGCTGCAGGCTACCGAAGTCATAAAATTTCTGTCGCATGCGGGCGATCTGCTTGACCGGCGTCTGCTCATCTTCGACGCAGTTACTATGACTTTCCGGGAAATAGGAGCACGGCATTCTTGACTCCTCCAGAAGCTCCGCATGCCCCAAAAACATGAAAACAGGTAATATATGCCGCGTTAAGCGCATTATTAAGCGCATTATTAAGCGAAGAAAGATAATTTTGTGCTGTATTTATTCCCGATAAGGAAAAATTAATCTTAAACAACCATACACATTTAAGAAATTTAAGAAAGTTATGAGGCGATTTATTTACGGAATCCTCGCGGGAGCTGTGCTGGCCATGCCGGCAACCGGTACTGCGAAGGATATCCAGCAGTTCATCATCAATGGTCAGAGTCTTTCTACAGGACATCAGTCATGGCCCGTCGTATCTACCGAAAACGTCCCTGGCAACTATATGATGGGCGGCGAAATCTGGATTAATGCCGGTACCGGTTACAATCACGGTTATGACGGAAATCATTCCTGGGCAATCAATCCTCTTGTCGGCACGATGAGTCATGCATTCAAGGAATTTGATAATAACAGCCGAAACGGGGGCGCTATCGCGGAATGCCCGCTTCTCGGTGCTGTAAACCATATGCAGCTTACATTCCTCAAGGGGCAGGATATCCTTGCCACTTCTGTGGGTGTCAGCGGTGCCGCTGTCGAGGAACTTTCTAAAGAATGTACTCAGCGCAACAACTACAAGCACTTCATGGAGTCGCTCACTCATGCTGTGGATGAAACCAAGATCGCCGGATATGACGCGATCACATGTCCCGCTATTTTCTGGATGCAGGGAGAGTTCAACTATGATGTCAAGAACGGGCACTGTGGCCTTAATGCTGGCGAGGACAACTGTACCGACCGCAAGACATACAAGGCCCTTATGCTGAAACTTAAAGACAACATGCAGCAGGATATCATGACTTCATATGGTCAGACCAAAGCTCCAGTATGGATCACCTATCAGGTCGGCGCCCAGTACGTGCGCGACAAGATCGCCATCGGTATGGCACAGCTTGAGGCCGCCAACGAAAATGACGATGTGATCATGGCAGGTTCGCCCTATCCCTATCCCGACCGTGGCGGCCACCTCGACGCCAACGGCTACCGCTGGTTCGGCGAGATGCTTGCCAAAGCTTATTACAAGAGTCAGATCCTCGGTGAGCGTGTGATACCCCTCCAGCCCAAGAAGATTACCCGCGAGAACGGCGGCAAGACTATCCGCATTAAATACTATGTGCCCGTCGGTCCCATGGTATTCGACACCGACCTTCTCCCCGAAATCAACAACTACGGTTTCAACGTTTACCACAACGGTTACGGCAACTCCGCAAAGCAGACTATAAAGAGCATAACCATCGAGGGCGACGACGTAGTGATGACTTTCGACAACGCTCTTACCGGAAAGGTAGTGGTTACATACGCCGATCCACAGTCGCGCATAAAGAATCAGCCCGACGGTCTCAACCATCTTCAGGGCCACGGCAACCTCCGCGACAGCGATCCCTACAAGAGCGCTCTCACTTACATTGATCTTGATGCCAAGAATACCGACGGCACATATGTATATTCACGCAACGAGGCCGAGACACGTCTGCGTCCCGATTATGAGCCAAAGGATGCCGACGGTAATGTGATCTACGGCAAGCCTTATCCTCTCTATAACTTCGGAGTGGCATTCTATTATACGCTCGAAAAGAAGGTTGACGAGCTTATTATTCTTGACGACGAAAACCGTCCAGTGCCTATTGTAGAGCGCGAGCCCGGCATTCTCGATGTAGCATACGTCGATGCCGTAAATGGTGCCGATACCAACGACGGGTCGGTTACCGCCCCTTTTTCTTCTCTCACCAAGGCAGTAGCCTCGGTGAGATGGGATGGCGCTAAGGTAATTGTAAACGGTACCGTACAGCTTGCCGACGAGCTTAATCTTGAAGGTTATACTGCCCTTACTATTGAAGGCGCCGGCGACGATGCATGTATCGATGGCACGGGTGCTACACGTCTGGCCGAAGCTGAGCGTGTCAACATCACTCTCCGCAACCTCACATTCACCAATTTCTTTACCAGCGGTGCGGGAGGTGTGCTGAGCATGAACGGCGGTGACCTTGTGGTAGAGAACTGCCACTTTACCGACAACGCTACTTCGCGCATGGCCGACGAGAACGGCGGTGTGTTCAGTCTCCGCAGCTGCGGTAACGTCACTATCTCCGGTTGTACATTTGAAAACAACACCGCATTCCTCGGGGGTGCGATCTACACATATCTCAGCAAACAGGTTACCGTCGAAAAATCGGTATTCGACTCCAACAAGTCGATAAAGAATCCTAACGAGAGCAACAACAACTCCCGCGGCGGTGCAATGTCGATCTGGGGTACCAATGTCGATATCGACAATTGTGTGTTCACACGCAACGAGTCGTCCAACCAGTGCGGCGTGTTCCAGTTGGGATGGACCAACATCGCCGATCAGCACTTCACTGTCAAGAACTGCGATATCCTCGACAACAAGGCGCCCAAGGATCATGGCGGTGTGCTCGTGGCCGAGAACTGCGGTCAGCGTAACTTTGTCTACAACTTCATCAACTGTACCATCTCAGGCAACACCAACAATGCCTGCGGATCGGTAGCCTGGGTTCATAATGACAACAACGTGTCGCCTACCCAGACGATGAATTTCTATAACTGTACCATCACCGGCAACCATAGCAACGGTAATACTTTCCATAGCACTATTCTGCTTTGGGAATCAAACCTGAAGGTAAATATCGTCAATACCATCCTCGAGGGTAATACCACCGGCGGCAATAAGGAATATTCCGATCTTCATGCCGGCGAATTTACTGTCGATAAGTCGGCCAACATCAATATCAACCACTCTGTGCTCGGCAAGTTCTACACTCTGCGTCAGGACAATACCGCCGGTCAGGAACGTGGTGTACCTGTGGTCGATGAGATATCACAGTTCAATATCTCCCCTTATAGTGTATCGCAGGGGGTGGCCAACTACGCCGGCCTTCTTTCCCGTAACGAAGATGGTGCGCATATTTTCGCAGGTACCGATTCCAAGGGAGTGGGTATGGGCGACGACAAACTCCTCGCCGACAAATATGGCGTCCCTACCGACCGATTCGGTAACGAGCGCAAACTCAACTGCATAGGTTCAGTCGAACTTATCGACGGCTACACTACCGGATTGCAGTTGGTTACCGCCGAGGATTCTCGGCTTGCCCTGCGTCTTGACGGCGACTGCCTCACTGTCAGCTCCGAGCTCTATGGAGCCGGCGTGACCCTCGAGGTCTACACTGTCGACGGCCGCCAACTTGTTTCTCTCCCCATGACCGACGGTGAAGCCGTCCTCAGTGCATCCGCGCTCGGCTCCGGCATCAAGGTGCTCCGTGTCGCCTCTCCCTCTTCAGCCCGAACAGTTGTGTTCCATCTCTAATACCTTTCAGCATTATGCTGAAAAGGCGGTGTGCCGGTTCAAACCACGCACACCGCCTTTTTTATTCTATATAAACTTGTTATTTATGTGTGGGGCGTACTTTCTTTACGATGCGGAGTATCTGGAGGCGGTAGAACAGGCATGCGAGGATGAAGTATACTCCCGCCTGGATCCAAAGTGACATATAGTCGGTGCGTATATCGCTCAGCGACGCGCCCGTTGAGGAGATGCGTACATAGCCGTTCATTCCGAATGTCGACGGGAAAAGGTATGAGACATATTTCCAGAACGCCGGCATGGATGCCGAGGGCCACGATAGTCCGGAGAGGAACAGCATCGGTACTGACAGGAATACCAGAAGAAGAATGCAGTCTTCGCGCCGGTAGATGAATGCCGACAGTACCATGGCGAGGAAAATGCATGCAAGCAGATAGGGCACGATGAAAGCGATGAAGGTAGTGTAGTGCCCCAGTTGAGGGAGTGTGAACATGTGTGTTACTGCGGTAAACATGTATATGGCCAGAAGTATATAGAGAAGGAAATACGGGAGTGCCTTGCCGACGACTATATGAACCGGGTTCTTGTACCATGGATGGAACGGTATGACATTGCCCATGTTGCGCTCGCGGGAATTGCCCATTGACATGCCTATGCCTAACAGTAGAGTCTGCTGTATTATAAGCATCAGAACAGGCGGAATGAGAAATGCGGCGAACCCGCTCTGCGGATTGTATAGCGGCACATAGTCGTAGTCGATCGGCATAGCGGTTATCTCGTCCTGCCGGTCGGTGGATCCGGGCGCATAGTGGGTGACCTTGATGTCTTTGTTGGCTTCGAGCGACACGTTGGTGGCCGTAAGAAGAAGTGCCTTGTAATAGAGCATGCTCGACATGTCGCAGTAGAGTCCTATCGTGGTCTGGCGGCCGTGGGCAAGGTCGTCGGTAAACGATTCGGGTATGCGCACTATGCCATACACTTCATGACGCTTTATCAGCTCGGTTGCCGAGGACATGTCGTCGGGGACGGACGTGATCTTCATGTCGGGCGATGCGTCCATCTTGCGCAGCAGTTCTCGGCTGAACGGTGTGCGGCACTCGTCGACCACGGCTACCGGTACTTCTCTCACAACCTCGTTGGTATATACATAGGAGTAGAGGAGCGGATAGGCGAGCGGTACAAAGAGTATGAATATCAGTATACCCTTGTCGCGGAGTATATGGCCCGTCTCTCTGTACCATATCTGGAATATATTCAATAATGACTTCATGCTGATGCGTCGTTTACTCTTGATATTTGTATTTCAGAAATGCCGCTCTATAGCGAGGCAGTACGGCGACAGGCAGTATGATGAAACATAGCAGTGCCAGCACCGACGGCAGCACATATGACACCGGATAGCCGTTGAGCGCCTGATTGACGTAGATAAGATAGTAGTGGCGCAGGGGGAAGAGCCATGCGAGATATTGTAGCACGGGATCCATTGCCGTGGTCGGGTAGGTGAAGCCTGCCAGGGAGAACGACAGGATACCCCATTGCGAGGCAAGTACCGTGAGAAATCCGAGAAGCATCATGTGCCATAGCGGCGTGTTGCAGGGATATCCGGCTATACGGTAGAAGTATACGTCGTAGAACACGAATATCAGAGTGAACAGTATAGTCTGCGGAACGAGTTTGCCGAGCAACGCGATTGCCGGCGAGTTTCCCGACATTGCGTAAAGTTGCTTCTGGGTTGTATACTTCCATTCCATGCCGATGGTGTAGGAAGTCGAGAGCATTATCAGCAGGATAAGTATACCGGGCACGAGTATGTTGTTGAGATATACCGAATAGTCGAGTGTGGGGTTGTTGATGGGGTGCGTCTCGATGACGATAGGCTGGATTATTTCCATCGCCTGCTTTTCGGTGGCTCCTTTGGCGTAGAGCGTCTCGCGTGTCAGGGCCAGCCCCGACAGTTCGGAGGCCGTGCGGAAATCCTTCATCAGGAGCGAACCCGGTACGAAAAATGCCTCGTTGGTGTAGAACGATATTTTGGGTTGCCGATGCGAGAGTGCTTTCTGTGTGGTGCCTTTGGGGATGTAGAAGAAAGAGTATATCTCTCCGCGCTGCATTGCTTTACGGGCGTCGGCGAATGTCGGATATGCTACCGTAAAGTCGGTTTCTTCCAGCGCGTCGATAGTGCGCACTATCGTACGTGATATACTGGTATTATCCTCGTCGACGATCCCTGCCGGAAGTTTTACCGGCAATCCGCTGTCCATGAGCGTGACGAAAAATACCGCACACAGTACGGGTGCTATCACCATGCAGAACAGAAACAGCGGTCGCCGCGAGTAACTTTTCAGTTCTCTCAGTGCTATTGCATGAATGCGTTTCAATTTATTTCTCATACGGTTATTTCTTCATTACAGCCGACATTCCAGCCCTTATGCCCGGAGTCTCGGCAGGGTCGACAGGTACGGCGCGCAATTCAAATGTCTTCAGGTCGAAGCGGTCGAGCGCCTTGGTGGCTTTCCATGTAGCGAAGCTCCCTACATCTTTGATGCGTGTGATGCGCACGTTGATATCCTTGTCGTAGGCCGGGAGATATACGCTTGTTTCCTGTCCTACGGTCAATCCGGGGAGCATGTCTTCGCGTACGTTGAAGGTAAACCATACGTCGCCGGTAACGGCAACATTCATTATCGGCGCGCCGCTTCCTACCAGTTCGCCTGTCTCTGGAAATATCTCGGTCACCACACCGGGAGCCGAGGCGGTGAGAACGGTCTCGCTGACGTAGGATGATACCTCGCTTATAGCGCCCTGGGCGCGTGACACCTGAGCCTGTGCGGCATTGATGTCCTCATGACGTGAACCGTTTACCGCCATCTCGTATTGCGACCGGGCGGCGTTTTCAGCAGCTGTCATGGCACGGAAGTTGGCGAGGGCTTCGTCTTTCTTCTGCTCGGCCATTACTCCGTTCTCAAACAAGCGGTTGATGCGGTTGTAGGTCTTCTCAGCGACTTCACGCCCTGCGATTGCTTTCTGCCATACCTCGTAGGCCGACTGTATCTGTTCGCGGCGTGCTCCGGTACGGGCTTTCTGCTCCATGGCCTGTGCTGCCTCGAATGCTGCCTGTGCCTGTGCGAGCTTGGCTTCGATATCCGGAGCCTCCAGTATCACGAGCGTATCACCTTGGGCAACCATATCCCCTTCGGATACTCTGATCTCAAGGATGCGGGCCGGAATCTTGCTTGATACACGGTAGTCGGTAGTCTCGGCCTGCCCCTGTATGATCTCTTCCTGATCCGGTATGGTAAGGCCGATTACGATTATTGTGATTATTACAGCAAGAATGATTGCTGTGGCATTGATAATTACCTTGATATTTTTCTTTTCCATCGTTGTAGATATGTATGTGTGGCTTTTATGCCGCTTATTTGATTGTTCCTGTTGATTTTTTGAGATAGATATATGCGAGGCGGAGATCGATTTCCGAGGTAATCAGTCCCGAGCGTGCTGCCAACCATGCAGTTTGTGCCTCAAGCACATTGCTTACCGGTATCACACCCTCTTTCATGCCGATGGTGGCATACCGCAGATTCTCTTCCGCCTCGGCCTGGCTGCTGAGCGACGCTGCAAGGCGCTGATGTGCTTCTTCGACCTTCTGCCGGCTCTGGTTTACCTGGAGCTCGACTTTCTCGCGGGTTTCCTCATATTCGAATCGGCTGGCCAGAGCTTCGGCTTTGGCTGCCTTTACCTTGTAGCTTCGGTCGCCCCATGTAAGTATCGGGATGTTTACGGCGACGCCGATATTCCATGTGCCCTTGAATTTCTTTTCAAAACTGTTGAACACCGAGGGATTGCTCACAAGGTAGCCTCCGGTCAGAACTACTGACGGCAGAAACTGCGCACGGGCTATTTTTACTTTCTCGTCGTGGATCATCGAGGATGTCGACAATGCCCTGAGCTCGGGGCGCTGTTGCCATGCAGTGATGTCAGTGTTATCGTCGGGAGCGCATGATGCAAATGTGTCGGCATCTTCATCGGCAAGCGTAATATCGGCATGGGCGTCGAGGCCGCACAGCTGGCACAGATGCATCTTCATGATCTCTATGCCGTTGTCGATCTGTATGAGGGCCACTTTTGCCTCGTTGACTTTTACTTTGATGCTGAGGCCGTCGGCTTTGGTGGCAACACCTTCTGAAATCATCTGCTCAACGTCGCTGTCGAGGGTCGATACCAGATCGAGATAGCTTTCGGCGAGACGCTTTTTTGCCGAAAGAGCCACGATGTTCCAGTAGGTTTCGTCGACCGACACTATCAGTTCCTGACGTTTCATGTCGTAGCGGCTGTCGGCGATGTTTTCGGCCATATGTGCTATCTTGTTATAGGCACGTATCTTGCCGCCCATGTATATGGGCTGTGTGAGCATCAGAGTTGCTCCCGTCATGTTGCGTGTGTCGGTGCGGAGTGCGTCTACCAGTCCGCTCCCGACGGCGTTGAGCTGAGGCATGGACAGAGCGGTCCCGATGTTGGCGAGTGTTGTCTTCTGTTCGTCACTGAGCAGTGAAAGTTCTTTTCCGGTATGCATGTACATGCCCGATGCCGATACTTTGGGAAGATAGTTTGTGAAGGCTGATTTTCTCGTATAGTATGCCGACACGCGCTGCATATCGGCCACTTTAAGCTCCTTGTTGCTGTCGAGGGCGAGTTGCCGACAGCTGTCAGGGGTCAGCACTCTGCTTTGCGCCATGGCAGGGACACTACAGAGCAGCCATAGGATAATGATGAATATTGATTTTTCTCTTTGCACTGTAACCATGTTTTTTGTTTTGTGCAAAGTTCGTGACAATACGCATGTAGGGAAAGTCGGATAATACCGGTATATTGGAGCAAACTTCGCATTATGTCCCGTTGTGAGCCAACAAATGGCTCTATATTGTTATATTTGCGAAGTTTTATAACCCATATTCAAAAAATATGCAAGACGCACTCCCTGATATATCTGTAGAAAGACTCCTCGGACAGGATATACCCGAACTTGTGGGTTTCCACAAGGATATCGTCATGATCAACAATTTCGGAGACATGCAGCTGTTTTTCCATCCGGCACGGCTTAAAGCAACGACCGTGCTCATATGTCTGGAAGGTGAGATCGACTGTAGTATAAATCTGAAAAGGTTTCATATAAAGGAGAATCACCTGCTGGTAAATTTTGCCGGAGATATTATCCGTATACATAGCTGCCACAACATATCGGGGTATGCCATACTACTGTCGGAGGAATATCTGCAGCAGTTGCAGCTTGATTTCAGGGTACGTACCCAAAGCTATATCAGTATGCGCGGCAACGGCCCGATAGCAGTGCCTTACGGGGAACTTGCGGCACTAAAACCGTATTACGATCTGTTCAAGAAGAACATGAATGAGGGTAATTCCGAAGTGCTCAAAGGACTCGTGCAGGCGTTGTCGTACACTGTGATCGGTCTTATTAAACAATATCGCGACAGTGAGCCGGGAAGTGGAGGCGTGTCTGACGTTACACGAGGCGCCCAGTTATTTGACAGGTTTATGACTTTGCTCGGCACCTATCACAGTACCGAGAGAAGTATTCAGTTCTATGCCGGGAAAATGTGTCTCACTCCGAAGTATGTGTCGGGACAGATAAAGGCTTTCAGCGGTAAGGGTGCGCTGGAATGGATTAGTGAGTATGTCGCGCTTGAGGCCAAGATGATGCTCAGATATACTGATATGACTGTGCAGGAGATTGCTTACCGGCTGAATTTTCCCACACAGTCGGCTTTCGGAAAGTATTTCAAGCAACAGTCGGGTGTCAGTCCGGGGCAGTACAGGGCGCAGCAGTGACCCATACGGTGCATTGACACATAAATACAGTAAGTGCCGTATCATGCGACAATGATACGGCACTTACTGTATTTTTATATGGCCTCTCTGAGGCTTGACAATCCGGAATCAGATCAGATACTGAGAGGAGATTGACTGATTTTCGTGGACGCGGCGGATCGTGTCGGCGAAAAGATGTGCTACCGAGAGAATGGTGCACTTGGTGCAGTCACCCTTGTAGGGGATAGAGTTGGTAAACATCATTTCGGTAAGTCCGCAGTCCTGTACGCGCTGGCTTGCGGGGTCGCTCATGATCGCATGCGAGCAGAGTGCGCGCACGCTCTTTGCGCCTTCGCTCATCATAAGGTCGGCTGCCTTGGTGATGGTACCGGCGGTGTCGACCATGTCGTCGATGAGGATTACATTCTTGTCCTTCACGTCGCCGATGACGGTCATTGAGGCTACGACATTGGCCTTTGCACGCTGCTTGTGGCAGAGTACGAGAGGAACGTTGAAGTATTTTGCATAGTTGTTGGCACGCTTTGCGCCACCTACGTCGGGAGTGGCGATCACCATGTCGGGAAGGTGGAGCGACTCGATATAGGGGATGAATACCGATGATGCGTAAAGATGATCGACGGGTACGTTGAAGAATCCCTGGATCTGGTCGGCATGGAGATCCATGCAGATCACACGGTTTACTCCGGCAGTGCTAAGAAGATCGGCCACAAGCTTGGCGGCAATCGACACACGGGGCTTGTCCTTACGGTCCTGGCGAGCCCATCCGAAGTATGGCATCACAGCGATGATCGAGGCGGCTGATGCGCGCTTGGCGGCGTCGATCATAAGCAGGAGTTCCATGAGGTTGTCGCTGTTCGGGAATGTGGACTGTACGAGATATACCTCGCATCCACGGATGGATTCCTCAAACGAGACCTCGAATTCGCCGTCGGCGAAATGCTGGATGTTCATCTTGCCGAGTTCCACGCCAAGGTCTTTACAGATTTCCTTGGCCATGTACTCCGACTTCGTACCGGCAAAAATCTTAAAAGGGGGTAACATTACAAGAAAGTATATTTAAGTTCAGAAATTTCGGATTCGATGGTGCAAAGTTATCGCTTTTTGCTGGAAAAACGAGCCTCAGAACCTACTTTTTGCTTGCAGGGAGTACGTTCTTATGCTTAATCTTCCATACGACAGCGTCGTTAGGGCCGATTTCTGTTTCGAACGGGCGCTCGGGCGAGAGATGCTTGCGCATCATGTCGCGCGACAGCAGGTCAATGGCCACGCAGTCGCCTTGAGGTATGTCGAGTGTCTCGAACGCATGGAGGGGAATGTTTATCTTCAGGTTGCATGGCCGGGAGTCGAAGTTTACCGCGATGAGTAGGGTCTCGTCGTCGCAGCTGCGCAGGAAAGTGTACTGACGGTGGGGATTCAGGGTGGAATTCTCGTAGTTGACATACATCAGATCGAAGAAACGCCCGCGCGCGACAGCTTTCTCCTGATTGCAGATAGTGAGAATCGTCCCGTACTTATCGCGCAGCCACTGTTCGCGCGGAGTGAGGCGCTCCATATTCCATTTGCCTGAATTCATCCATCGGCGTATGGTAGGTATGCTCCAGTAGTCGAAAATGGTGGTGCGGCCGTCATGTCCGCTGAAACCTTCGGCGTCGTTGGCCTGTTCGCCGAGTTCCTGACCGGCATATATCATCATCGGTCCGGTAGAGATAAAGGAACTTACCACGAGCGATGGTATGACGAGTGACGGATCACCGGCATAGTAGCGAGAGCCGAAGCGCTGCTCGTCGTGGTTCTCGAGGAAGTTGAGCATGTGGGGGCCGATACCTTCTACCGTCTGCCAGCAATGGGTTAGCTGTGCGGCTGACACGTTGTGGCACTGTATGCCGCGCAGGGTGTCGTACAGGTTTACCTTGTCGTACAGGTAGTCGAAGCCTCCGTATTTGATGAAATCGCGATAAAGGGCTACATCATATATCTCAGCGATAAATATCACGTGAGGATATCGTTCACGGATGTTGGGAATCGCCCATTGCCAGAATTCGAGCGGCACCATGTGGGCCATGTCGCAGCGGAAGCCGTCAATGCCCATCTCACACCAATAGCGCAGTATGGCGTGCATGTCATGCCATGTACGCGGAATCGGATAGAAGTGATTGGTGTGGTCGCCGTAGTCAACGCCATAGTTGAGCTTGACTGTCTCGTACCAGTCGTATTGCGATGGGAAAGCCGTGAAGCAATCGTTGCCCGATGCCTTGGCCGGAAACTCGACATATGCATCGTCGCCTGATCCGAGATCAATGGACGGTGCGAACAGCTGATGAGGTATGTAGTAGAAACTGTTGTCGCGTGAGAAGAAGCGGTTGCGGTCGTCGCCGACACCGAAGTCGCGCACCCCGGCCGATTTGGCATCGGAGATATACTGGCGCGACACGTGATTTGGCACGAAGTCGATTATCACCTTCATGCCTGCGTCGTGTGTGCGGTCGACAAGTGCCTGGAATTCCTCGATGCGGCGGTTTACGTCGACGGCTATATCGGGGTCGATATCATAGTAGTCCTTGATGGCATACGGCGAACCGGCACGCCCTTTCACAACATGGGGATTGTCGCGGTTTATGCCGTAGCGGGTGTAATCGGTCTGGTTGGAGTGCTCTATCACTCCGGTGTACCATACATGTGTTACTCCAAGCCCTTTTATGCTTTTGAGGACTTTTGATGTGATGTCGTTCATTTTACCCGAGCCGTTCTGCTCGATGGTGCCGTTGGGCACACAGTGATCGCATGGGTTGGCGAACAGGCGGGGCAACAACTGATAGATGATCGGTTTTTCGCTGGTCATAAAATTGAGAATGTCGATTTTAGAAGCGTGGAGTCGGCGAGCGCTTTCTTTGTCGCGTAATATCCGCTCTTGAACATCCGCTCCTTTTCTTTGAGTGTAAATACGCCCATATCGGCTATTGAGTCGACCGACACTATAGTATCGCACAGTTCTATGTCGGACGATGCATTGTTTCTTGACATCAGGTGGAACGACCGCATGGCCACATCGACTATGTTGCCTGACGAGCGTCCCGGTTTTATCTGAGGACTTACGTTTATTCCTATGAGATGGCTTACATCGTTGCGTATGGCCCATGCCGGGAGATTATGCAGCACACCTCCGTCAACGTAGCGGGAACCGCCGATTACTACCGGCTTGAACACCACCGGCATCGAGCATGACGCCATGACGCGCTCCGCTATATCGCCGCCACGCCACTGCACGGCCTTGCAGCTGTCGAGATCAGTAGCGCAGATGACCGTCGGCACCGGACACTCTTCAAGGCGCTTTACCTTCAGGTTCTCCTCGATGAACGAATGGAATCCTTTCATTGTGAAGAAGCCGCCGCTCGGCACACCTATCTCGCAGAAATCCCAGAAGCGTGCTTTCATGAAGCTGCGCATTATTTCCATCGGCTTCATGCCACTGCCGTAGAGAGCCGCCGCAATACTTCCGGCACTTACGCCGGCAACAATGCCGGGGTGTATGCCAAGCTCTTCCAAGGCATAGAGAGCACCAAGGTGGGCGAATCCGCGGGCACCTCCTCCACTCAGGGCGAGGCCGATTTTATAGGGTCGACGTCGAAACATTGCCATAGGTTTTATTTGTGAAACATATCCTTTCCACAAATATAACAAGTGAACACACAAATTTAGTTCTTTCCGATGAAAGAGACTGCGGCCGGGATATTATAATAGCGTTCCGGCAATGTTAATGTGTGTTAAGAAACTGTTTGAAATTTATATTGCTTTGCTTTTGAGGCTATTGTCGGTGTATTTTTGTCCGTTCTTCAGTCACGTAGCTACTGCTACGCTCCTTCATCGCGATCAAAAATCCTCTCGACAATATCTCTCAAAATCTGTATGATATAAATTTAAACAGTTTCTAAGACTGCTGTTAAAGACGGTCTAATCTTTCTGGCGGAAAGTGATGAGCTTATTGTAGATGTAGTAGGTGACGGTGTATATCACATTGCCGCATACGGTAGCAATTCCGTAGCCTGACAGTGTAAAGGAGAAAAGAGTGTATTCCCAGGTCCGCAACCCCGTCTCGTTGAACAGCAGCCATACGGCAAGAAGCTGTATCCCGTAGCATACGAGTGCTCCCGACAAAAACGCAACAGCCTCGCGGGCGTAGTTGCCCGATGTGCGGAATACCCAGCGTTTGTTCCAGATAAATGAGTTGACAATGCCGCAGATATATCCAAGTGCGTTGGATACCCATGGATTCAGACCGAGTATCGACTTGCAAAGGATGATTACGCCAAAGGTCACGATAGTGTTGATCACACCTACGCAACCGTATTTTATAAATTGGATCGCCGACTGGTTTAGCGGAAGTTTCATGCTTTGAGGTTGTAATGTTTCCACGGATGGGAGATTCTATTTATGTCTGTGTTCAGAAGTATTACACTCCGATGCTTCGGGAGTATCGTCGCAATATGTGTCGCCGAGTATTGGCAATGACCAGCCATATTGTACGGCAAGCACTCTCATGGCGATTACTGTTGCAGCGCATGCCAAGGCCTGTACGGTAACCGGGGCATTGAGTGCAATCAGTATGCCGTATACCATGCCTCCCGCGAGGCATGCTGTGGCATACAGGTCTTTCTTGAAGAGAAGGGGTTCGCTGTTGATAAGTATGTCGCGTATGACACCGCCTATCGCGCCGGTTATGATGCCCATTATGATCGCAACCCAGAACGGATACTGGACGTCAAGAGTTTTCTGTATGCCGATGACTACGAACAATGCCAGCCCGATAGTGTCGAATATGAAAAGCACACGGGTATGCACGAGTATGCGCCGGAATACTATTACCACTACAAGCGACATTGCTGTTACGGCAAGATACCACCATGTCTGCATCCAGAATACCGGTATGTCGAGCAATATGTCGCGCAGGGTGCCGCCGCCGATTGCTGTGACGAGACCTACCGTATAGGCTCCGAACCAGTCGAAATTTTTTGCGGCGGCCATGCGTATGCCTGATATGGCAAACGCCACGGTGCCGATTACTTCGATTATGAATAGGAATGCCTGCTCGTAATC
>JAHZGZ010000309.1:16783-25227 GCA_019420545.1 Bacteroidales bacterium
AATCCATTTCTGAGATTGTTTATTGGTCGTCGTCAGCTTCGCCGGACGCATCCTTCTTCTTCGTGCCTTTGGTGTAATATCGGCACACCTCGGTGAGATAGCAGTTCAGACAGTCGGGGCGTCGCGCCTTGCATACGTAGCGTCCGTGGAGTATGAGCCAGTGGTGGGCCTTGGGAATAATCTCCTCGGGGATGTTGGCACAGAGAGCTTTTTCGGTGGCAAGCGGAGTCTTGGAGCCTGTAGTCAGGCCGATGCGTTCGCTCACGCGGAACACATGGGTATCGACCGCCATGGCAGCCTTGTTCCATACTACAGCAAGCATTACGTTAGCCGTCTTGCGGCCTACACCCGGCAGACGCATCAGGGAGTCAATATCTGAAGGCACTTCTCCTCCGAACTCCTCGACAAGCATGCGCGCTGCGCCGAGCAGCGAGCGTGCTTTGTTGTTGGGGTATGAGACGGAGCGTATGTAGCCGAATATATCCTCCTGCGTTGCGGCAGCCATGGCTTCGGGGGTAGGATATGCCTCGAAGAGCGCCGGAGTGACCATGTTGATGCGCTTGTCGGTACATTGTGCCGACAGTATCACCGCCACCAGCAGGTGGAACGGTGTATCGTAATGCAGCTCGGTTTCTGCCACAGGCATAGCCTCACTGAAAATCTCGAGCACGCGCCGATAGCGCTCTTTGGTGGTCATGGCTGAACGGAATAGATTACTTGTGGGCTGCGGTGAATTCGTCGAGGAAGCGCGTGTCGTTCTCCGAGAAGAGGCGCAGGTCGTTGACCTGATATTTCAGATTGGTGATGCGCTCCACACCCATGCCGAGAGCGAAGCCCGAGTAGACTTTGCTGTCGATGCCGCAGGCTTCGAGCACAGCCGGGTCGACCATGCCGCATCCGAGTATCTCCACCCATCCGGTGTGCTTGCAGAAGGAGCATCCCTTGCCTCCGCAGAGGTTGCAGGAGATATCCATTTCGGCTGAAGGCTCGGTAAAGGGGAAGTAGCTGGGGCGCAGACGTATCTTGGTCTCCGGGCCGAACATCTCGCGGGCGAAGTAGAGGAGGGTCTGACGCAGATCGGCGAACGATACGTTTTTGTCGACATACAGAGCCTCCACCTGATGGAAGAAGCAGTGGGCACGGGCAGAAATCGCCTCGTTGCGGTATACGCGCCCGGGACAGATGATGCGGACAGGGGGCTGGGTATTTTCCATCACACGCGACTGTACCGACGAGGTATGTGTGCGCAGCAGCACATCGGGCGAGCGCTGGATGAAGAATGTATCCTGCATATCGCGTGCGGGATGGTCGGCGGCGAAGTTCATCGCACTGAACACATGCCAGTCGTCCTCGATTTCGGGGCCCTCGGCAAGTGTGAATCCCAGGCGCGAGAAGATGTCGATGATCTCGGCGCGCACCAGTGATAGCGGATGGCGTGTTCCGAGGGCAACGGGAGCTGCCGTACGGCTCATGTCGATCGATATCTCACCGGCATCGGAGTTTTCGAGCGCCTCGCGCAGAGCGTTGATACGGTCGGTGGCGAACGTCTTCAGCTCGTTGAGCGGCGCTCCGATAGCGCGCTTCTCATCGGGACCAAGTGTGCGGAAATCGTTGAAAAGGGCATTGATCTCGCCCTTTTTGCTGAGGTATTTGATACGCAGGGCCTCCACTTCGGCTGCGTCGGCGGCCTTGAGGCCCTCGATCTCGGCGTGGAGTGCTTGTATTTTGTCTAACATTGGCTTGAACTTGATGGCAGTTAAAATCAACTGCAAAGTTACGGTTTTTATTTTAATGTACGGTAATCGCGCGAGTAACGGAGCATCTGCGGGATGTATTCCTCGCCGTAGGTTATGGTAACGTCGGTGATGGCACCGTCGGCATCACGCACCAGCGAGTAGGTCGGGTTTACGAATCCGCGGTAGGGGGCTATGTCGAGGTGGCTATAACGTTCGAGTACCTCGTTGTGGATTGCGGGATCGACCTTTACGGCATATTTCTCAACGAGGTCGCGACCGGCCTCGTAGTCGCCCTCGCTCTTTATGCGCTGTATCTCACCAAGAAGAGTGCCGAACAGCTGGCGCAGTTTCTGATAGTCGTTGATGCGGATGTAGGTCTTTCCGTCGCGTTTCACATATTCGATTACGTTGTCGGCCTTGCCATGTTCGTAGGCCCACTCTGATATGAGCTTGCGGTTGCGCATGTGGGCCTCCTCCACATCCTTGCCCGGCTCGATACGCATGAGCTGGGTCATAAGGCCGTTGAGGATATATTTGTAGTACTCGGCCTTGTATGCGTCGGGATTGTCGAGCAGCCCGAGCTCAAGCAGCTTTGGATCGGCGAGATAGTAGAGTGCGAACAGGTCGGCACGGGCCTCCTCGAGAGTGGAGCCGTGGGCCTTCAGCGCGTCGGGGTCAACGCCGGGAAGCAGACGTCCGGAGGCGTGGCCGAGGCACTCGTGAAGGTCGGTGTGGAGATTGTCGGTAATAAACAGATAGTCGTCGAGAAGCTTGGATGTCTCCTCGTCAATGACGAATTCCTGATTGAAGCCGTTGCCGTGTGATGCCTCGTCGTAGGCCTGGGTGATGTTTTCGAGAGTCACCGACTTGGATCCGTGGGCTGCGCGAATCCAGTTGGCATTTGGCAGATTTATGCCGATCGGGGTTGCCGGGTAGGCGTCTCCGGCAAGGATTGCAGCAGTAATAACCTTGGCGGTCACGCCTTTCACCTTGTCCTTGCGGAAGCGCGGATCGACAGGCGAATGATCCTCGAACCATTGTGCGTTGCCACTGATTGTCTCGGTACGCTGCGAGGCGGGAATATTTTTGAAATTTACGATTGATTCCCACGAACCTGTCATGCCGAGAGGGTCGCCGTAGCTTTCGATGAATCCGTTGATGAAATCGACCTGCGAGGCGGTCTCTTCGGCCCATAGGATCGAGTAGTCGTCGAATGTCTTTAGATCGCCCGTGCGGTAGAACTCGATAAGTTTGTCGATACATGCCTTTTGCGCGAGATTCTCGGCATAGATGGCTGCAAGGGAGAGTTCACGCACGATACGCTCTATGGCTTTGGTGTAAAGACCTCCGAGCATGTATGGCTGCTCGGCGACTTGTCCGTTGCGTTTTACTTTTCGGGTGTTGAGTCCGTAGGATATCGGGGTTAGGTCGGTGGTGTCTTTAAGCGCGTTATAGTAATCCTCGACCTCTTTCTGGGTGAGTCCGTCCTCATACATGTTTACCGCCGATGTACGTATGAGATCCTGCCCTTCGGCCTGATTTACACGCTTGGGCATGAATGTGGGATCGAACACAAGCTTGAGTACCTCGGGTTCGTGGGCCGGACGCTGGTTGTCGGGAATCTTGACGAGCTGTGTCATAATCCATCGGCGTGAAAACTCCGGGGTGAACTTGTCCATGGAGTAGTGGTGGTGTACGCCGTTGGCAAACCATACCTGCTTCAGGTATTTCTCGAACGCCTTGAACTCCGGGTCGTTACGGTCGCCGTCGTAGCGTGTATATATCTTTTCGAGCATGTCGCGCAGCTCGAGGTTAAGGCGGCAGTTCTGATCCCACAGTATGTCGCGGCCCGCGAGAGCGGCCTCGGTAAGGTGGTACACAAGCATCTTCTGGCTCAGGGAGAGCTTATCGAAATCGGGCACCGGATAACGGAGCACCTCTATGTCGGCGAAACGGTCGACCACATAGTCAAAATTCTTATTGTCGGCAGCCATTGCGGTTGATGTAGAAGTGATTATCATTGCGGCGATGCATCCGCATGCGATATTACGGTATATATTCATGATATGATGGGGTTATTCAACGTAAAGTATAAGTCCCTTGAGATATTCTCCTTCCGGGTGGTAGATGTTGATCGGATGATCGGCAGGCTGTGTAAGCTGATGGAGTATGCGCACCTTTCGGCCCGACTGTGCGGCGGCGGAGAATACGGCCAGGCGGAACTGTTCGCGGCTTACAGCCTGTGAGCAGGAGAATGTAAACAGTATGCCTCCCGGTGCTATCTTGGAGAATGCCGCGGCGTTGAGGCGCCGGTAGCCGGTAAGTGCGTTTTTCAAGGCGCTGCGGTGCTTGGCAAATGCAGGCGGATCAAGGATGATGAGGTCGAATGCGCCATGCTCCATGTCGGCGAGGTAGTCGAATGCATCGCAGGCAATAGCTTCGTGGCGCGTATCATCGGGGAAGTTGAGGGCTACGTTGGCGGCGGTAAGAGAAATGGCTTTTGCCGAACTGTCGACCGAACGTACCGTTTCGGCACCTCCGCGCAGAGCGTAGACCGAGAATCCGCCGGTATAGCAGAACATGTTGAGCACACGGCGTCCGCGGGAGTATTTCTCGAGCAGCGAGCGGTTGTCGCGCTGATCCACAAAAAATCCGGTCTTCTGGCCTTTCAGCCAGTCGATATTGAATTTCAGACCGTTTTCTACAGCCACATTGGTCGAGAATGATCCTATGATATAGTCGTTCTGCGGGTCAAGATGTGCCTTGTAGGGGAGGGTAGTCTCCGATTTGTAGTAAACGTTGGTGATTCCGGCCCCGGGGAGGGCTGTAAGGCAACGGGCGATGGTGTCGCGCATGAAGTGCATGCCCGGGGAGTGGGCCTGTAGTACAGCGGTGTCGCCGTAGATGTCGACGACAAGTCCGGGAAGGAAATCTCCTTCACCGTGTACGAGGCGGAATGCGTTGTTGTCGTCGCGGATCAGACCGAGGGCACGGCGCAGACGGTAGGCCTCGGCGAGACGCCCGGCGAAGAATGTTTCGTCGATGGTGGCGTCGCCCCATGCAAGGATGCGCACGGTGATGCTTCCTATCTGATAGTGGCCTACACCGATCAGGCGTCCGTCGTTGCTGCATACGGCCACTATGTCGCCTTCCTCGATATTGTCGGGGGTATGTGCCACCGCACCTGAGAACACCCATGGGTGGAAGCGTTCGAGCGACTGCTCTTTGCCGCGACGGAGTATGATGCGTGGATATTCCATATATTATATATGTATAGAGTGGGAGAGGTGTTATTTCAGAAAGAATCGGTAGATGTCGTTGCCGTTGGCGTAGACAAGGAGCAGGATGAGGAATGCCATACCGCAGATCTGGGCGTATTCCATGAATTTGTCGGATGGCTTGCGGCGCGATATTATTTCGTAGAGGAGGAACATGATGTGTCCGCCGTCGAGCGCCGGAATGGGGAGTATGTTCATGAACGCGAGGGCGACGGAGAGGAATGCGGTGATCTCCCAGAAGGCGATCCAGCTCCAGCGGTCGGGGAACATGCTGCCGATGGCTCCGAAGCCTCCGAGGCTCTTTGCTCCCTCGGAGGTGGCCACATACTTCATGGAGTTGACATACGCCGAGAGTTTGCCTGTGCCGTTTTTCCATCCCTGAGGTATGGATTCGAGCAGGCTGTAACGCTTAACGTGTACCGGATAGATGTCTGTGATGGGGCGCAGCTGGATGCCTATCTTGCCTCCTTCAGTCGGCGTGATTTTCACCGAGGTGTCGGAGCCGTCGCGGAGGATTCCGAGGTCGATCTCCTTGCCGCCGTTCTCTGCAAGCAGACGGGTGAAATCCACATAGGTCGAGGCCGGAATGCCGTTGATGGTGCGTATGCGGTCGCCCGGTTTGAGTCCGGCTTTGTCGGCAGGCTCGCCGTTGACGGTGTTGTCGACTACTACGGGGAGACGGTAGGTGAAAAATCCTTTGTCGTCGTTGACACGGAATATGAAATTCTTAGGGATGGCGATTTCTACCGAGTCGCGCCCGTCGCGCAACACTGTCACGGTGTTTGCCTCCACCATTTTCATCAGGCCTGAAGGATCGGAGGCAAATATCTCTTCTCCGTCGGCAAGAAGGGGAATATCACCGTCGCGGAATCCGATTTCTTTGGCTGACTCCACAAATTCCATGCCTTCTTTGGCGTCGCGGTATTCGATATATTTTTCACCCCAGTACCATGCTATGCCGGCATAGATTACGATGGCAAGGATAAAGTTCATCAGTACGCCGGCCACCATTACCAGCAGACGCTGATATGCGGGCTTCGAACGGAATTCCCAGGGCTGGGCCGGTTTACTCATCTGCTCCTTGTCCATCGATTCATCGATCATACCGGCTATTTTTACATATCCGCCAAGCGGCAGCCAGCCGATGCCATACTCCGTGTCGCGCCATGTAGCGCGTCCGTCGTCGGGTGTGCCGGGAGCTTTTACCTTTTTCTTGGGGTGCCATTTCACCAACGAGAACCATGGGTCGAAAAACAGGTAGAACTTTTCGACCTTGATGCCGAACATGCGAGCGAAAATGTAGTGGCCGAACTCGTGTATGATGACGAGCAGGGCGAATGCGGCGATAAGTTGTGCCGCCTTTATCAGAAATGCTTCCATTTATTTCTTTTTCTTCAGTTGTAAACGCTCGGCATGCTCCGAGGCGATGCGGCGTGCAAGGGTGTTGGTGGCCACATAATCGTCGTAGCCGGGTGTGGCGATGAAAGGTACGTCGGGGAGTGTGCTTTCGATCACGCGCTGTATGTCGAGGTAACCGATACGTTCGTGGAGGAAAGCGTCGACGGCCACTTCGTTGGCGGCGTTGATCACGCATGCCGTGTTGCCTCCGCGCTCCAGCGCGTAGTAGGCCATGTTGATGAGCGGGAATTTGTCGGTGTCGGGACGGAAGAATTCCAGACGCGCGTAATCCTGTAGCCGCAGTCCGGGGCGCTCTGTGGTAAGACGCGAGGCGTCGCCGAGAGCGTAGCGTATGGGCAGATGCATGTCGGGTACACCAAGCTGCGCCTTGACGGCTCCGTCGGCAAATTCTACCATTGAGTGTACGATCGACTGGGGATGCACCACAGCTTCGATGCGGTCGGGTGTGATGCCGAACAGCCAGCGTGCTTCAATAATCTCAAACGCTTTGTTGAGCATAGTTGCCGAGTCGATGGTGATCTTTGCTCCCATCGACCAGTTGGGGTGGGCAAGTGCGTCGCGCACGGTCACGTTGGCGAGTTCGTCGATACTGCGCGTACGGAAGGGGCCGCCGGATGCGGTGATGAGCAGGCGTTTCACGGTTGCCGGATCTTCGCCGACGAGACACTGGTAGATGGCAGAGTGCTCGGAGTCGACAGGGATGATACGTGATGCCGAACGCTCGAGACGGTTGGTCACAAGCTCTCCGGCTACAACCATGGTCTCCTTGTTGGCAAGTGCGATCTGCTTCCCGGCGTCGATTGCCCGTAGAGTGGGTGCAAGGCCGCTATAGCCTACCGTGGCGGTAACGACAGTGTCGACGTCGTCGCGCTCCATAGCGTCGGCAACTGCTTGGGAGCCGGCGGCTGTAGCTATGCCGAGGGGCGCGAGAGCGTCGCGCAGGGTGGGGTAGAAAGTCTCGTCGGCGATTACTGCGAGCACTGGTTTATGCATGCGTGCCTGTTGTATGAGCCGTTCCACATTGCGGCCCGCAACAAGCACCGTGGCGCGGAACCGTTCGGGATATTCTGCGATTATGTCGAGTGTCTGTACTCCGATGGAGCCTGTGCTGCCGAGTACAGCTATTCTTTTCTGTGAACTCACGGATTATGATTATATATAAATATAGGTGCAAAGATAGCGTAAATTCCGTGATTTCGGAAACTGCAACTGTAAAATCAGGCATTATGCGCAGTCATAACGGCATGAACCGGAGCGGGTCGAGGCGGATGCCTGCGCTCCATAGTTCGATGGTGATGCTGCGGGTGTTTTCGGCGAGGCCTACCGCATCGCCGGAAATGACATGCCGTCCTTGAACCACATTTGTCGACGATATACCCGATATTCGGCTCAGATAACCGTTGGGATGCTGCATAAGAATTGTCCAGCCACTGACGGGTGAATATGTTGCGTCGACTATAGTTGCGGGTCCTGGTGCTGTCACGGCTGCATTGCGCGGGGCGCGTAAAACAACCCTTTCCGGTGTGGTTTCCGGCAACAACTGTGCTCCCGTTACCGGGAAATGGAATATCGGGGCTACATTTTGCGGTGTATCGCGCTTGTCGACAGTATAGCGCTTGCGTTCCTCCACTGCGCGCACCAGCTGGCGCTCGGCCTCGGAAGCCGGCAACAGCGAATCGGAGGAGGCTGGATGATCGCCTGACTGCACTCGCATGAACGTGGACTCAACGGAAAGAGCTGTGTCGCCGCTAAGTATTGAACCTACCGTATGGAGATATTCCGAAGTGGATCTTGCCGCCATCAACAGTGAGTCAACGCGGAAAACGTTCAGGGTATTCTCCTGCCGTTCTTCCTGCTTCAGGTATCCCGGCAAGAGGGTACGCAGCGGAGTGAAAACAATTAAAGTGGCGGCCATGCATCCAAGAGCTATAAAAATTAGCAAAATGCTTGCTACGACTTTGCGTTGCGACATACCTACTGTCCATACCTCGTTGAATGTATTTTCGTTGAT
>JAHZGZ010000031.1 GCA_019420545.1 Bacteroidales bacterium
TTTGCATATACATCAGCATATCACTACCTTTGCAGGCGCATGCTTATAGCTGCGGCTTAACGAAACGATTATTAATACCTTTATACCAATGAAGCAAAGATTTTATCTTATTGCATTTGCCGTTGTTGCGATGATGACAGCGGCAGTAACGTCGTTGTATGCCTCTGAGTCGGGCTATCTGTTTTCGCCCAAAGGCATTCCACGTGTGAGTATAACGCTTCGCGACGGAAAACAGGTGGGCGACATCAAGCGCGATGAAAAGACTGTAAAGGCGACAAAACTGCTTGCCGATATGGTGATAACCAATGACAATGGTTCGACTTATTCCGATGATGAGCTATACAACGGGCAGATACTGATAAAAGGACGTGGCAACACGAGCTGGAATCTGCCGAAACGTCCTTATAGTATCGACCTTGTAATGCCGGATGGAGATACTGATAATCCCTCCCCGCTGTTGGGGATGCCTGAAGATGAGGAATGGGCACTTGTGGCCAATTATCTTGATCCTACTATGATGCGTAACTCGCTGGCTTATTATCTTGGCTCGATGATGGGGGGAATCGGATGGAGTCCGCGCACACGTTATGTCGAGGTATATATTAACGACAGTTACTATGGCATATACATGCTGGTGGAAAAGATTAAGCGCGGCAAGAAACGCGTTAATGTGAGCAAACTTGATCCGGCCAAGAATATGTCGGGCGGATATGTGCTCGAATGCATACCTGAAGACCGTGTCAAGGAGTGGGAACATAACACATTCTTCAATACATATAAGGGCATTCATTTCATGTTCAAATATCCTAAGGCCAAGAATGCCACACAGGAGATGGTCGATTGGATCAAGAACTATATCGACGAGATGGAACGTGCGCTTTATGACCGCCGCGATTTCTCGGAAGAGACGGGGTATCGCAAGTATGTCGACATAGAAGGCTTCTATGACTGGATTATTCTGCACGATCTGTCGAAGGGTGTCGACAATCTGTTCCATGCCAGCGTGTTTGTTGAGAAAGACAAGAACGGCCCTCTGCGTATGAGCGCACCGTGGGATTTCGACATATCATTCGGTAACCATGAAGGCCAGCAGCATGATGAAAATAATCTCTGGACATCGAAAGTACACTGGTGGGGACATATGCGCAACGATCCTGTATTCGCGCAGGGACTTGTCGACCGCTATGATGAGCTGATGCCGGTGCTCGACCGTATTCCGGCTATTGTCGCAGCCAACTACCACCAGCTTCTTGAATGCGGCGCCCTTGACCGTGACCATGATCGTTGGCCCGACGTACTCAACAACAAGAGCAACTGTAAGGACGTACAGACCGAGAGCACCATTCTTGGACACATACGCTGGCTGGTGGAGTGGATCGAGTCACGCAAGGCATGGCTCTACATGAATTATTGCGTCAATGCCGACGACAATTGCAAGCGTCTTGGAAATTATCGCCCCGTGATACGTGCCCTTTCTCCTGAAAAGGCTGCTAAAGGTAACAGTTTATGTCAGGTAAAAGTAATGCCGGGCTACACATACGTGTGGGATGGCGGCAAGCGCATCACAACTAATGCAGTGTATAATATCAATGATGATAAGGAACATTTCGTGCAGCTTAAAGACGCGCATGGACATATGTCACTCCCTTCGCTTCCGTTCAAGCGTGGTGCTTCATACAATGATTCGTTCGGGCAGTCGCTTACAAGCGGTATCGATGATGTCGTGACAGACACTTCCGATGGAATATACTTTACGGTCAACAGCAGTAACGGTGAACTGCGTATCAGCTATCCTGGTGAGAGAGCATGTACACTTGACGTTACGGTTACCGACATAGCCGGACGCCGTGTCTATGCATCGGCAGTCGATGCTAATGAAGGCCTTGGGGTATATGATGTAAGCCTCGACGGAGTAGCAGGAGGCGTATTCATAGTTACAGTCAAGTCGCCCTATGGCTCTGTATCCCGGAAAGTAACCGTCAGATAGGCAGTCGTGTGCTTATCTCGTCGAGACGCACGAGCTTACTTACGATTGCATAAATGGTAAGGCCTGCCGCCGAATGTATCTGCAATTTCGCAGTAATATTCCGGCGGTGGGTCATCACTGTATTTACCGATACATTCATTTCAGCAGCGATCTCTTTGTTGCTCAGTCCCTTCACTATACCTACCACCACTTCTTTCTCGCGCTGGCTCAATGTCTTTGTTTCGTCGGTCTCGACAGGTTCGGCGCATACTTTGGCTATTATGTCGGAAAGTACGGCCGGATTATCGTAAATCGACACAGTATGGTCGTAGGTATTGACAATTTCCTGGGGTAAGAGCGATGAACACATTGCCACAAATATGGTAGTGGGGACAAGTGACTCGCGGAGAGCCTCGATACGCGGGCGATCCACACTTATCGGATCGACTATGAGCATACGCAAAGGATTCCGTTCGATCTCTTTTTCGAGTTTGTCAGGCTCGATCGTACGGATATCACCTATCGGAAATGAGCGCATGCGCTGAAGCATTGCCGTCACCCCCCAGGCGATTACAGTCGACGACGTTACTATGGCTACACTCAGCGGTTTCATTGAATTCGGCCGTTGTTCAGCTCTTTCAGAGCAATCAGAGGTATGAGAATATGATTCTCGATGTCGGCATGGCTTTCGAGATCTTCTTCGGCATTATAGAGATCGACGAGCACATCATACATTTTGTTTGGCTGGCTTGTCGTGTAGAAGCGCAGAATGATATTTTTGAGCTCGGTGAGTTTTTCGCCTATCTCATCATGATGACGCTTGAACACACTGATATTGTAAGTGGTCGGCTCTCCGTTGACTAATGCGCGGATATATGGAAATACTTTCTTCTCCTCATATGCAAAATGCTTTTTTACTTCCTCAAGGTATGAGTCGAAAAAAGCTATGATGGCCGGATTGATATCATTGTGGCTGTCCTCGAGTGCCGACAGAAGATTCAGCCGGATATGAGGGAACTTGTATTTAAGAAAGTAGTCGTGGCTGTTGTGCAGAAAATCCACAATAGCCGTCGGTGATATCGACGGCAGTCGGTCAGCGTCGATTTTGCCATTGAGGATAAAGTTTACAATAAACAGGAATACCTGGGCGTCGATGCCGTTTTCAGAACATACGCTGTCGATACGTTTGTTCTGGAAGCCAAGAGGTATGTTGAAGCGGCTTAATATGGGGAGAATGTTGTAATCGTGGCGTATGAGGTCGATTACCGTCTCCGAGCCGTTGAATGTCTTTGCTATCTTCATTGGCAAAATAGTATTTTCCGGCAATACAGTCCGGGGTGGAAAATTTATATAAAGGGGCGGATGCGATGATACCGCATCCACCCCTCCGATGGTATGTTGGATTATTTCGACAGACCGGCGATCGAGGCTTTGATGGCTGCGATCTTTTCGGTGGCGTCGCTCTGTTTACGGCGTTCGAGGTCTACAACGGCGGCGGGTGCGTTGTTTACAAAACGTTCGTTTGAAAGCTTTTTGTTGACCGATGCGAGGAAGCCTTCATAATGTGCCAGTTCTTTGTTGAGGCGTTCCAGTTCAGCCTCTACGTCAATGGCACCGCGCAGGGGCACGTTGAATTCGGTTGTGTCGACCATAAACGATGCCGCAGCGGGATCCTTCTCGGTAACTGATGTGATTGCGTCGAGGTTGGCGAGCTTTACGATCACGCTGTCGAGGACTGGTGTCCATTCCCCGATTACATTGAGCGAGAGGGCGTCGCGCGGCGACAGATTCTTTGAAGCACGTACCGCACGTACTCCGTTGATTACGCTCTTGGCGCGTTCCATTTCTGCAAGCAGTTTTCCGTCGACCGGCTTTGCCTGAGGCATGCTGGCATACATGATCGATTCGCCGTCGCGACGCTCGGCAAGATGCTGCCAGAGCTCTTCGGTGATAAATGGCATGAATGGATGCAGCATGCGCAGCAGGCTGTCGAAGTAGCCGAGGGTGGCGGCATATGTGGCGCTGTCGATGGGGGAACCGTAGGCCGGCTTTACCATCTCGAGGTACCACGAGGAGAACTCATCCCAGAACAGGCGGTATACAGCCATCAGGGCTTCCGAGATACGGAACTTCGAGAAGAGGTCATCGACTTCGGCAACCGTCTCGTTGAGTTTGGCCTCGAACCATTCTATCGCCTTACGTGCGCTCTCGGGCTGAGCGACGGTTTCCGAAACTTCCCAGCCCTTGATGAGGCGGAATGCATTCCAGATTTTGTTGCAGAAATTGCGGCCCTGTTCGCAGAGTTTGTCGTCGAACAGAATGTCGTTGCCGGCAGGAGCCGAGAGCATCATACCCATGCGTACTCCGTCGGCACCGTATTGCTTGATGAGCTCCAGCGGGTCGGGAGAGTTGCCGAGCTGCTTCGACATCTTGCGGCCCAGGTTGTCGCGGACGATTCCGGTGAAATATACGTTGCGGAAAGGCATGTCGCCGGCAAATTCATATCCGGCCATGATCATGCGCGCAACCCAGAAGAATATGATATCCGGACCAGTAACGAGGTCGGCGGTGGGGTAATAATACTTGAACTCCTTGTTGTCGGGGTCAAGGATGCCGTTGAAGAGGGTGATCGGCCAGAGCCATGAGGAGAACCATGTGTCGAGGCAATCCTCGTCCTGATGCAGGTCGGCCATGGTAAGGGCTGAATTCCCGGTCTTGCTCATCGCCATCTCAAGGGCCTCTTCGGGAGTCTCTGCCACTACAAAAGAGCCGTCGGGGAGGTAGTAGGCCGGTACGCGGTGGCCCCACCAGAGCTGGCGCGAGATACACCAGTCCTTGATGCCCTCCATCCAGTGGTTGTAGGTGTTCTTGAATTTCTCGGGGATGAATTTTATGTTGTCGTCCATCACGGCGGCATGCGCGGGCTTGGCGAGTTCGCCCATCTTTACGAACCATTGGTCGGAGAGACGCGGTTCGGTAGCCGTGTCGGGATTGCGCTCGGAGTAGCCGACTTTATTTTCGTAGTCCTCGATTTTTTCGATGAGGCCTGCTTCCTGAAGGTCAATGGCGATCTGACGGCGCACGTCGAAACGATCCATGCCGACATACATGCCGGCTGCCTCGCTGATGGTGCCGTTTTCGTTGAATATGTCGATTGTTTCGAGATTGTGCTTCTGCCCGAGCATGTTGTCATTCATGTCATGAGCAGGTGTTACCTTGAGGCAACCTGTACCGAATTCGATGTCGACATAATCATCCTCGATTACAGGTATCTCGCGGTTAACGAGGGGTACAATCACACGCTTGCCGCGCAGATGCTGATTTTTCGGATCATTGGGATTGATACACATAGCCGTGTCGCCCATGATGGTCTCCGGACGTGTGGTGGCAACGATGGCATAGCCCTCTTCACCTACTATTTTATAGCGCAGATAATAGAGCTTGCTGTGCTCCTCGCGGTATACAACCTCGGCGTCGCTGAGCGCCGTGCACGCTTTCGGATCCCAGTTTACCATGCGCTTGCCACGGTAGATAAGCCCCTTGCGGTAGAGGTCGACAAATACGCGGATTACGCTCTTCGAGCGCAATTCATCCATGGTGAATGCTGTGCGGCTCCAGTCGCATGATGCGCCGAGTTTCTTGAGTTGCTCAAGGATGATGCCGCCATGCTTTTCTTTCCAGGCCCATGCGTGCTTGAGGAACTCCTCGCGGGTGAGGTCGGTCTTCTTGATACCTTCGTTGGCGAGTTTAGCCACGACCTTTGCCTCTGTTGCGATTGATGCATGGTCGGTACCGGGTACCCACAGGGCGTTCTTTCCTTCCATGCGCGCGCGGCGTGTGAGGATATCCTGGATAGTATTGTTAAGCATGTGGCCCATATGGAGAATACCCGTGACGTTTGGCGGCGGGATCACGATGGTGTAAGGCTCGCGTTCGTCGGGTGTGGAGCCGAACAGATTGTGCTCCATCCAGTAGGCATACCACTTGTCTTCTACTTCCGCAGGACTGTAGTTCTTGGCTAACTCGTTCATAATTATATGTTTGTCTGTCTTGTTGTCGATTCTGAAATATCGTGCAAATTTAGTTAAAAATCCTCAGATCACCAAACTGCCTTCCCGCGATACGGAACGGATTTTAAAGGGTATCCTGCTTGAGCTGCTCGACGAAATGGTCGATCTCCTCCATTTTACCGGGGATGAAGATGCCCTGCGGACAATGCTTCACGCATTCGCGGCAGCCGATACAGTGGTTAGCCTGGCGCAGTTTCGGCACGGCACGGTCGTAGCCGACAAGGAATGCGCGGCGCAGACGGTCGTAATCGGGATCTTTGCTCGATGTGGGCACACGTCCTTCGTTTATACATTTATTATAATGGGCGAAGATCGCCGGAATATCAAGGCCATAGGGGCACGGCATGCAGTATTGGCACGCCGTACAGGGCACGGTTGGGAATTTGGCAATATAGTCGGCGGCATGATTGAGCATGTCGAGTTCGTCGGGCGTGCATGGCTCAAGTGAGCAGTATGTGCGCAGATTGTCCTGCAGGTGCTCCATGTATGTCATGCCGCTTAGCACGGTAAGCACACCTTCGGGAGTGCCGGCAAAACGGAAAGCCCATGATGCCACGCTGTCGTCGGGACGGCGGCGTTTGAATTCGGCAAGCACATGGTCGTTGACCGATGCGAGACGCCCACCTAACAACGGTTCCATGATTACCGATGGAATGCCGCGCTTTTGAAGTTCGCCGTACAGATATTCGGCATCGGTGTTGCGCGCATTCATCTCTTTGGCGTGTTTCCAGTCAAGATAATTGAGCTGTATCTGGGCGAAATCCCATTTTACTTTCCCCTCGTCGTGAAGTTTCAGCAGATGGTCGAAGACCTCTATGTCGCCATGGTAGGAGAATCCGAGGTTGCGTATGCGTCCGGCCTCACGCTCGGCGATGAGGAAATCAAGGATTCCATTGTCGATATATCGGTGGTTCCATGCTTCCATGCCTCCTTGTCCGATGGCGTGCAGAAGCATATAGTCGATATAATCGGTACGTAATTCCTTGAGCGAGTTGCGGTACATCTTTATCGACTCCTCGCGCGGCCATGTCTTTGGCGCGAAGTTCGACATCTTGGTAGCGATAGAATAACTGTCGCGCGGATATCGGCTGAGCGCTATGCCCAATGAATGCTCGCTGTTGCCTTTGCAGTATACGGGCGATGTGTCGTAGTAATTCACGCCATGCTCCATGGCATAGTCTACCAGACGGTTGACCTGTTCCTGGTCAATGACTTTTTCTCCGGAGGCATCTTCCGTTTCCGGCAGACGCATGAAACCATAGCCGAGTATACTTACAGAATCGCCTGTCGACGGATTGCGTCGCATGGTCATAGGTCCCGTTCCGGCATTTCCTGATGCGGTGGATACCGGAATATCTGAATCGGTGGTGGCGTCTGCGACTTTGCGCCGGCATGACAATATGGCGACAGATGCCGCTCCGAGACCTATTGTGCGGATGAATGTGCGGCGCGATATGGGATTGTTGTCTTTTTTCATGAGTCGGGAAATTTCTTATTAGCTCAAACAGTGCGGTGCACTTCGTGGCCTTCAACATATATCGCGCTGAACGGGCGTACAGGACATAGATTTTCACATGCTCCACAGCCGATGCATCGCTCGGTGTCTACGGCCGGTATGCGGGCGCCGTTGGGATTATCGGGATCCAGCGGGATCATGGTGATTGCTCCTGCCGGACAATGGCGCGCGCAGTTGCCGCAGTGTACGCCTTCGGTGGTGGCAATACATAGATCACGTTGCCATACGGCATGTCCTACCTGAGTGGCGGCGCGCTGCTCGCGTTTTAACGGTATGATGGCTCCGGCGGGACATACATTGCTGCATGTGGTGCATTCGGGGCGGCAGTACCCGTTCTCATAGCTAACCTCCGGTTGCATGAAGTGTGACAGATCGGCCGACGGGCGAAGGACACCGTTGGGGCAGCTTGTAATACACAGCTGACATGCCGTGCAGCGCGACGTGAAATTCTTATGGCTCACGGAGCCGGGCGGTGTGATGCGCACACGGCGTTTCGGTTTGAGCTTCTCGGCAATTGGCGCGAGACCTCCGTCAACGCTTTTTTCCTGGGCTTTCAATGCGGCGGTTCCGGCGAGTAAAATTCCGGCGGTTAGAAAATCTCGCCGCTTTGGATCGGGCTTTCCGTTATTGGCAGAGTTGTTGTCGGAATGCTTCAATGCGGTACGCGGTGCATAGATTATGGCATGCTGACTACAGGAGTCGAGGCAATCCATGCAGGTTACGCAGCGCGTGTAGTCGATCTTTCCATGCTTTGCATCAATGCACGATGCCTTGCATTTGCGTGCACATGCACCGCAGCTCACGCATTTTGAATGATCTATCATGGGACGCATCCACGAGAACTGCGACAGATAGCCGAGCATTGTGCCGACCGGGCATATCGTATTGCAGTATGTACGGCCACCGAGCCATGCCAGAGTACCTGTGACGAGAAGTGTGACTGCGGCGACAATAATCATCGGAAGTGTGACCGAGTAGTCGACATGGACGAAACGGTAACTGTCGGCGGCTTCATTTGCAGCAAGCAGATTGTTTGCATCGACATACAGCGGCTTGAGCAGTGAGGTAACGATACGGCCAAATTCACTGTACGGCTCGATAAAAGCAGCAATTGAAGCCAAGCCGAGCATTATAAGGATTACGAACAGGGCAAGCACCGTGATACGCAGCCATGTTATCGCATGAGAATACGAATAGCGCTTTTTCGGCCGGATCCAGTGGCGGATATGTGCTATAATGTCCTGCATGATTCCCAACGGGCACAATACAGAGCAATATATACGTCCGAAAATCAGAGTCGCTGCAAGAAGACCTAAAAGTACCGTTACGTTGAGCGACAGTATTGCAGGGATCAATTGCCATTTGGAAAGAAATCCCCAGCCACCGGCAGCTGTGCCTGTGACATCAAGGAAAAGCAGAGTAATAGCCGTAAAGACTATGATAGCAAGAGTTACTCTGATTGTTTTTAAATAATTAGCCAAAATTTAAGGTCGCTTAATGGATGTGATGATATATTGGATTATAATAAGGAGAGCGGAAGTCATTATTTTAGTCTGTATGAATAGCCGAGAGTGACCATTATCGAGGTGCCTCGCGAGGCTGAGAAGGTGTCTTTTCGTTCGTCGGGGAAAATATTCCCGATGCCGAAATAATAGCGTCCTTCAAGATGTATGCGGTGGCGTCGTTTGATGATAAACTCTATGCCTGCACCTGCGGAGATACCGTAATCAAACTTTTTTGTCGGCTCCATCCATAGTTGGTCTGTTTCTCGGTTTGGAGGAAAGTCGGGTATGTTGGCGATATTATGAACGTCGAAGTTGGACGAGTAGCTCGTACCGATCATATAGCCGAATTCCGGACCGAGATTGAAGAATCCGTTGACATGCTTTCCGCCGAAAAATATGTTGGTAAGGAGAGGTACCTGGATGTAATCCAGTTTGCGTTCGAACGTGAATGGGTATTCCTCGAAATCCTCTTTCCAGCCACGCTGCTCATAGTTTATCTCCACGATCAGGCCGAAATGGCGCTCTTCCCAGTATCTTAACTGGATACCCGCCATCTGGCCCATCACCATCGACTCTTTTACGCTCGGAGTGAACGACATTTTCGACATGGTTATGCCGGCATGTCCGCCTATTGAGAATTTGGAATTATAGTGGGCTTGCCCCGATGCTGTCGTCCACGATAAAGCGAGGACGAGGGCTGCAAGTACACATACGGGCCGTAGCCGCAGGCTGATATTTTTTAATAGGGTCATTTATGATTTGATACGCTCTTATAGACTGATTTTCTCGGTGATGCCTGACGGGCGGAAGTTTACAAGATACAGCGCCTTATTGACGAGTCCGGCGTTGGAGCCATCTTTTTCAAAGCGGTAGTCGCTCTGGATGCCGCTGTATGAGGCTGACGACGGGAACGGGTCATTATCGTTGAGCGCACGTATGAGATACATACCGGTATCGAAGCCGAGTATTCCCTGTACCGGAATAGCATTCATCGTCGGACCGCCGTACCAACGGATGTATTCAGCCGTGAAATCTTTGCTGCGGAGCGAAGTGTCGTCGTTGTAGAAACGTGAATAGATGGTAGTGTTCATGAAGCGCATGTTGTCGAGCGCGTCACCACGGAATGTGATCCATTCGGGATAGCCGAACAGACGGGCGCCGTTGTAGTCCTCAAGTCCTTCCTTGTAAGCCTTAACTGCGCCGATGATGCGTGAAAATTCGGTCTGTGTGCCTGACGACGGGATGAAGATATAGTTTGTGCCGGGTACAAGTGTCTCAAGGTCGCTCTGTTTCAGCACCCCATGATAAGGAATCTCGACCACATTACGGCCTTCAGCATCGGCTTTGGCGCGCAGACGCGCCTGAAATTCGATTTTGTCGGTTTTGCCGTTTTCCTGAGGCACAAGCAGCACAGGTACATATCCCGGATATTCTTTGAGCAATCCATCTACAGTGGTATCGTACATGGCGGAGTGGGGTATGTTGGCCTGCATCATTGAGCCGTTGTTGTGGTAGAGAGTGCTCTTTACCGCAAATATGTTGAATACTTTGATGCCGTTGTCGGAGGCGAACGATGAGATGCGCCCGAGTTGCAGATCATCGTCGGGAGCGATGATTACAGTAGAGCGGGCCACATTGGGGTCGGACAGGATTGAATTGACCGAATCGATATCGGCTGCGGTGTCGTAGGCTGAAATAACGAGCGGACGTCCATGGCTTCGCAAGGAGTCGGCAGCCATCAGAAGGCCACGGTAAAACTCTGTGTAAAGCTGCGCCTGCTTGTCGGGGTGTTGTGCCGACAGCATAAACGGAAGCATCACTGTAAGGCGCATGGTATCGGGCTTTGCGTCGGTTGCAGAAAGTGACGTACTGTCGGCGGCAGTGCTTTCGATATATATACCGTAGACTGTCCCGGAAGATGCTGATGAGTCGCTGCTGTCGGAAGTTGCGGAGAGAACCGGAGTCTCGTATGCGGGAGTAACCGGCGTGCGATCATCGGAAACCGTTGGCGTGGTGTATGAGTTTGTGTCTGTGGCCGTGGCCGTTTGTTCAACGGTTGCGGCAGAACCGGAGCTGTCGCCGGTAGGAATTGTAAGCACACTGCCGTATTTCAGTCCGGTGGTCTCCAGTCGCGGATTGGCTGCGATCAGGTCGGCTTCGGATATATCGTATTGGCGGCTGATGCCATATATTGTCTCTCCTTTTTTTACGAGATGGCTTGTGGGCGAGGATTGTATGGCGGCAGGTCGGGCCGGAGATGCGGTTGTGCTTTTTGGGGCCTCGGGAAGGTTGTCTACCTCGTTTTTGGGGAAATAAAGTGTCTGTCCCGCGCGAAGTCCGTCGGCAACAGACGGATTATACTGAATAATCTGAGCTTTTGTCAGCCCGAAACGCCGGGCAAGATTGTATACAGTCTCTTTTGGCTGCACCTCATAGTAGTAGCATACATTGCCGTTCACTGTGCGTGTAGGCAGGTCAAGGGCTGTGGCGCCTAATGCCGCTCCAATAATCGCGGCGGTAAGAACAATCCGGTTGCGGAAGCTTTGGTGATTCATTCTGCAAATGGTTGGGTATGTGAAGGGTAAGGAGAGAATCGGTGCGGGTACACTAACCCGGATTACCGGCAGCAAAGTTAAGTATTTTTTACCTTATAACCTTGTTGCCCTCCATAAATAATGTAAATTGTTCGATATACATTGCGAATACGGATGATAAAATAAGATAAGTATATCGTACGTTAGTAAGACAGATCCAATATCCGGTCAACCGAATTATGAATAACTTTAATGATAGCCGAATGTC
>JAHZGZ010000310.1 GCA_019420545.1 Bacteroidales bacterium
GATTCCAACGGTCAGTATCTGTGGCAGCCCTCCCTGCAGGCGGGTCAGCCGGACCGGCTGCTCGGTTACGAGATCTACACAAGCCCGTATGCTCCCACGCTGGCGGCAGGTGCACTCTCCATTGCCTTCGGTGATTTCCAGAGCTACTGGATCGCTGACCGCACCGGCAGGACCGTTCAGCGTCTGAACGAGCTGTATTCCACCAACGGGCAGGTCGGCTTTGTCGCCACCGAGCGTGTGGACGGCAAGATCATCCTGCCGGAGGGCATCCAGCTTCTGAAGATGAAGGCATCCTGATTAAGGGAGGCGGCGGTGATGGATGAACTTCTTTCCAAAGTAAAAGCCAACCTCATATTGGAACACACGGCGGATGATGAGTTGTTAAAAAGCTACATCACCGCCGCTGTTTCTTACGCAGAAAGCTACCAGCATATCCCGGAGGGGTTCTACAAAGAGAACCCCATGCCGCCCACCACGGAGCAGGCCGTCATCATGCTGTCCTCCCACTTCTATGAATCGAGAGATGGCTCGACAGGCGGCTTCTTTGCGGATAACACCGGAGCGGCACAACAGGTCTGGAATACAGTCAATTTGCTTCTGCGGCTTGACCGGAATTGGAAGGTGTAACTATGTCCTTTGGAAAAATGAACGGCTATGCCGACATCGTGGAAACCAGGCAAGTCAAGGACAGCGAGGGCTTCACCCATTCCGAGGATGAAGTCCTCGCATCTATCCGTGTCTATCGGGAAGGCCGGCACGGCTCACAGCGGTGGGCAAACCTCGCCGTATTCAGCGAAGCCACCGACCTGTTCCGTTTTCGGTACATTCCGGGGCTGACGGTCACTACCGACCAATTTCTCATTTGTGATGACTGCCGCTACGACATTGTGTCCGTGGAGAATGTCAAAGGTCGCGGGATGTACATCGAGGCACTGGCGAAGAAGGTGGTGAGCAGCAGTGGCTAAAATGACGCTTAAGCTGCCGGACGATTTGGCAGACCGCCTTTCCGATCTTCAAAAGCGCAGCGATACGCTGGTGAAAAAGGCACTGGAGGAAGGCGGCAAGGTAGTGTTGAAACAGGCGCAGTCCAATCTAAACAGCGTGGTTGGCAAAGGCACAAAGTATGATTCCCGCGCCACGGGTGAACTGGAGCGCTCCCTCGGTCTGTCCCCGGTCAAGGGAAACGGCGCAGGGCGGGATATCAAGGTCGGCTTTTCCGAGCCGCATTCCGGCGGCGTCAGCAACGCCATGCTGGCGGCGCTTTTGGAATACGGCAAGCACGGACAGGCGGCAAAACCCTTTATGACCCCAGCAAAACGCTCCGCGCAAAAGCCCTGCATCGAAGCAATGCGAAAAATCTTTGAGGAAGGAGTGGACAGCCTTTGAATGCGTTATCCGAGATCGGTGAAATTCTCACTGCGATAAAGATCCCGTGGCAGACCGGTGCCTATACCGAGCCTGCGCCGGACCAATATGTCGTGCTCGTTCCCCTGGGCGATACCTTTGATATCATGGCGGATAACCGACCGCAGTTTGATGTGCAGGCGGTGCGGCTGTCCATCTTTTCTAACAGGAACTACAATTTGATCAAAAATCAACTGGTTCGTATCCTGCTGGATGCGGACTTTTTCCTGTCCGACCGAAGGTATCTGGACTACGACAGTGAGACCGGGTACCACCAGTATGTACTGGATGTCGAGAAACATTACGAAATGGAGTGATCTACTATGGCAACAATCGGTTTGAGCAAACCTTTTTATGCGATCTACACCGCAAGCGGTGAGACCGTCAGCTATACCAGCGGCGGCGTCCTCGGCAAGGCGGTGGAACTGTCCATGGAACTGGAAGGCGGAGACGCCAACATCCTGTATGCGGACAACGGCCCCGCAGAATCCGCCACTACCTTCGGCGCGGCGCAGCGTGTGGCCAATTACAACACCGACGTCCTTCATGTCTATCTCACGGAATTTATCTTTAATCGGCTGACCCGGCTGGCGAGGCCGATAAATTCCCTTCTGTTTAGGATTTTCTCGGATATCCGCTTGGTCACTGCAGACATACAGATATAACTGCATAGCGCGGAGCACCACACGAACACTTTCGTCAATGTGAATGTTGTTCAACTGAAATTTGGCGAAAGTGTGATATTTTGCGGTTGTGGCTACGGTATCATAAATACAGTCATAAACCGTGGGCTTCGTCAGCTCTAACATAAACGCTTTGGTATGTTCCATGTCATCTGAAAAAGGCTGGACGCGGAACTCTCTAACGTGGGAATTCGCGTCTTCTTCTATCCAAGCCATAAACTTGAGAGGCAGTGAATTTCCAGAAATCGGCTTATCAGTCTGAATATACACGCACGGATAAGGCGGCCTCAGCAGAATTTCTGTAGGGATTTTGTCATCTTCTGTTATGGCATCGGCTTGAGCGACTAACTCTTTCGCAAGAGTATGGTCGAAGTTGTAGATAACCTTATGCTTTTGCCAAATGTATAATCCCGTAAGTTCACTGGCGAGGCGAGCACGTCCGTCTTTTTCCAAATGGCACTTCACTCGCAGATATTCATATGCTGCGCCTATTGGGAGATCGCACACGTTGCTCACTCCCATGTCTTCGTGAGACTCTTTGCATAACAAATCTAATGTGTCGAAACAGCCGGGAGCCATCTCGCTCCACTTTCTGCATAACTTGAGCGGAGTTTCGTTCTCTGTCACTGGTCTCACACCTTCATTTCTTTATTGTATAAATTATACAATAGAATCCACCTAACGTCAATAAATTTTGCAAAGAAAGGAGGCTCGCCATGAGCGTGATGCGTAATGACCGGCCTTAATAATTTTATAAATCTATTTGGGCAAGTCACCCTTTCTACCGTCGTCGAGCTAGTTCTCGCCGGCGTTTTTCTTTATCTGATCTACAAAAAGGTCAGAGATTTTCTCATTGAACGCTACGAGGCTGAAAAAGCCCGCGACCAGCGAATCAATGAAGCACTCGACGCTGTGCATAAATACCCTGAGTACCGCGCCCAGAGCATTAAGATACAGCAAACGCTGGAAAACGAGATACAGACTATCCGCCAAGCAATGGAGCGCTACCAAGCCAGACTGGACTCAGTAGAAGAAACCAATAAACGCCGCGAGTGCAACAAGCTCCGTGACAGGCTTCTTCAGAGTTACCGTTACTACACAAACGAAGAAACCAACCCCAGTAAGTCATGGACACAGATGGAGACTGAAGCCTTCTGGGGGTTGTTTCGCGATTATGAAGAGGCCGGCGGCAACGGATATATGCACTCAGTAGTTCAGCCAGCGATGACCGAACTGATTGTAAGGGAATGTCCGAACTCATCGGGAAAGGAGGCGTAACGCATGGAATACTACTCCTCTGTCTTTACATTTGACGATTGGTATCTTGACAAGCCTGTTGGGACGATTGCTCAGCAGTATGACCATCTCTCCCGCTCGCTTCTGGTGGCGGGCAATCTGCCGGACGGTTACATCTGGCACATGCTTGTGCAGTGCGGCGACAATTTCAACATCGTGCTGATGGAACCCATCGAAGATACTGCCTCGGCTGTGGCTGACCTTCCGGAAGAGGACGGCGAGCCAGAGAAGAAACCCAAGTTAATCGGCGCAGTCCTCGAACGCGGATGGGTCGGCGAATCGGGCAAATACTCTGTTCAGCTTCGCGGCGTCAAAGGCGAAGAGGTTCGTCATACCAATCTCATCACCATCCGTATCCCGAAGTCGATGGCCGGAGAAGCACAGTGGCCGGAGGTTCCATCTGAGTTTACCCAGATTGAGCATCGTGTAAACGAGACCTATGAGAAGGTTAAGAACACGGCTGCCGAGGCTGAAAAAGCCAAGAACGCCATCGAAAACATGGGCGCGACGGCCAAATCGGTAGAACCTGACGAGAAAGCCTCCGTTGAAAAGACTGTCGATGAAGACGGCAACATTTCACTGAACTTCTCTATTCCTAAAGGCGAGAAGGGCGACCCGGGCGATGTTGTTGCCCATGAGGGCTTATACGGCTTTGAAGTCAATCCTGACGGATATCTCGAACTGCATTATGCAGACAACACAGCTGCGCCCAATCTTTCCATCAATGAAGATGGTTATCTTGTGGCGGAAATTTGAGGGGGTGAACGCGTATGGCGAAACTTATTCTTGGTAAAGTAGTTGGCCCAGAGGGCAAAGCCGCGACCGTTGAGGTTGAATCGACTGAAACTGTGGCTGCAGGCTCCCCTGCTCTGGTTGAAAATGTCGGCACTGCAAATGAAGCAAAGCTGAAGTTTTCCATCCCACAGGGTGAAAAGGGAGAGACCGGCGCAACGCCGAATCTTTCCTTTGAGGTAAAAGCTCTCGAGCCTACGGATGCTCCGACCGTTTCCGTCAGCGGAGACGCAGCGAATCCGCATCTGGTAATCAGTCTTCCTCGCGGCGAGACCGGCGAAGATGGGCAGGCTGCTTATCTGACCATCGGCACGGTGACTACGCTGGCTCCTGACGAGCAAGCGACGGCCAATATTACCGGTGAAGCACCGAACTATGTTCTGAACCTTGGTATTCCACGCGGTCAGGGCATTGCTTCGGCTGACGATCTGGTTGAAGTTAACGGCTTCTAATAAAGTAGATTCGGGCGCTCTCGGGCGTCCTTTTCTAATATTTTCACACTTTTCACATCATGATGGCCGCTAAGTGCGGCAAGTGCCGCCAAGATGCGGCAAGAAAGAAAGAAAACACTATGGCAACTAAACTTGTATTTTGCGGTAAGAAGGTAAACCTGCCTGCAGTTCGTGAGCAGGCATTCTATCTGACCACTGATACCCATGAGGTATACTTCGGCCAGAACCTGTACACCGAGCCGGTACGCTTTGTAACTGAGCGTGAGACCACCCCGGCACAGGGCGTTCTGTACATTCTGCCCTCCGGCCTTGGTGAGGTTTACGACGGTTCTGCATGGAAGACTGTCATCAAGCCGACCGTTACTAAGATCGAGGCTGGCGTAACCGACGAGCAGGTTGCAACTGCTAAGGCTGTAAAGGACTACGTTGACAACCTCGTTACCGGCGGCATCGGTGCTCTGGGCGCACTGGCTAAGAAGGACGAGGTAACCGAGACCGAGCTCGGCGACGCTCTGAAGAAGAAGATCAACGACGCTGCTGCTCAGGCTTCTACTCTGGTTGGCGATGACGCTTCCAAGTCCGCTCGTGCAATCGCAGCTGAGGAGGTTGCGAAGATCGTTGACGGCGCTGACTCCTCTTTTGATACCCTGAAGGAGATCGCTGACTGGATTTCCGGCCACAAGACCGACGCTGCTTCCATGAACTCCGCTATCAAGGCTCTGGAAGCTATCGTTAAGGGTATCGGCGGCACCGATGAGCCGGCCACCGTTGTTGCATACGTTACCGCAGCTATCGACGCTCTGAAGATCGGCGACTACGCAAAGGCTGCTGACCTGACTGCAGCTGTTGCCCGCATTGCTGACCTTGAGTCCAAGGTTGGCGTTCTGAACGGCGGCGCTGACGTTGCTGGCTCTGTTGCTAAGGCTCTGGCTGACGCTAAGGCTTATGCTGATGGTCTGGCTAAGAACTATGACGCAAAGGGTGCTGCTGATACCGCTCTGGCTTCCGCTAAGACCTACGCTGACGGCAAAGCTGCAACTGCTGAGACCAACGCTAAGACTTACGCCGATGGTCTGGCTGTAAACTACGATGCTAAGGGCTCTGCTACAACCGCTGAGACCAATGCTAAGGCTTACGCTGATGGTCTGAACACCACTATGGACGGCCGTGTTACCGCTGTTGAGACCGCTCTGGAAGTTGGCACGTTCTGATCGCCCCTGTTGTTTATCCGCCCCGCTTCTCGCGGGGCTATTCTTTATAAAGGAGGGGGTGCGAAATGGGCTATTACTTCCGAACCTATGAGACGGTGCTCAGCAAGGCTCAGAATACAACCACTGTGCCGATTGTGCCGGGACGTTATCTGATCTGCACAGACACCGGCGATGTCTTCTACGACACCAAGGATAAGGTTCGCAAGCACCTGACCGACATCATTGATGTAGCTACCGAGTCGGCTCGACAAGCAATTCTTGCGCCGATGGAGCGTTTCTACTTCGTGAAAGAAACGGCTCACCTGTCGCGTTATACCGGCGGGGCATGGGTTGACCTCACCCCCGGTTATGAGACAGAGGCGGTGTTTACTACCCTGTCGGCGGCTGCTTGGAGCAATAAGACGCAAGCTCTGACGATTAAAGGATTGGCTGCCAGCCAGAACGGCGTTATCAGTCTGACGCAGAATATCTCGGCGGCCGCTTTGAAAGCTGCTAAGAAAGCATCTCTGCGTGCTACCGGTCAGGCTGCAAATTCGCTGACAATGACTGCGGATGGCACTGTTCCGACCGTAGACATCCCTGTTGTGGTTATCCTGATGAGCACAGCATCTTAAAAGATAAGCCGGGGCTTCCCGGCTTTTTCTTTACCAATTTTCAATAAAACGCGAAAGGATCTGTCATGGCTCGCAAAAGAAGAAAGAAGCGTAAGCTCGAGTTCTCCAAGCTGATTCTGGTCTTTGAGACCGTACTCGTGGCTTATGTGTCGCACAGGGTTCTCGGTTTTGTCGGACGGGCGATTGAGTTGGACTACACAGGGTCTCTCCCCTATCTGACGACCTTTATCTCCGCTGTCTGGGCGGCATATGGTACGAGCGTCAGCTTTTATCAGAGCAAAAGCGGCAAGGAGAACATAAAAAAAATTGAGATCGCGCCGCCAGTTTCTTATACAGATACCGACTTCGGATATGAGAACGACGACCGCGACTGCTGATAACTTTTAAGTATATTTTATGCCCGAAAGGAGGCAATTATGGATACTAATCAGATTGTACAGCTCATTGTGGCTATTCTTACCGGTCTGGCAACCTGCATCCCGCTTGCTGTAAAGCTGGTGGAGTATGTGAAGACGGCGACCAAGGAAAAGAACTGGGCGAACCTGCTCGGCCTCGTTATGTCCCTGATGGAACAGGCAGAGAAGAAGTTCGACGACGGCGCAACCAGAAAAGAATGGGTCATGGCTATGGTTAAGGCTTCAGCTGACTACATCAATTACCCTGTAGACGAGGATACGCTGTCCAAGATGATCGACAGTCTCTGTGATATGTCCAAGATTGTAAATGGCACGACCGAACAGGAGGTAGAGACCGTATGAAGACCCAGTATGGCTTTACGCTCATGACGATTGGCGAGTTTGAGGCTTGGCTGACCCAGCAGAAGGTTACTCGCAGGATCACCGTAATTCAGGAGCATCACACTTGGTCTCCCTGCTATAAGCAGTTCAACGGCTCGAATCACCTCCAGTTACAGAAGAATATGCGTGACTATCATGTCAACAACGCGGACTACGCAGACATTGCGCAGAACTTCACGGTATTCCCTGATGGTATGATCTGTACTGGTCGTTCGATGAACGTCGCGCCGGCCGGTTGCCGCGGAGCAAACGCAAACGGCATTTGCATTGAGAACCTTGGCAACTTTGATGTCGGTGGTGACAAGATGAATACCGCCCAGAAGGACACGATTGTCCGAATGGCGGCGGCGCTACTGAAGAAGTTCAAGCTGTCGCCGGAGACAGGTATTACTTATCATGCGTGGTGGACGGATAGCGGCAGCCCGCTCGGTACTTATGTTGCTGGGCGTTCCTGCAAGACCTGCCCGGGCACCGCTTTCTTCGGCGGCAACACCCGCGCAAGCTACGACAAGAACTTGAAGCCGCTGATCGTGAAGGCTATGAATGGCACTTACAACGTGCCGGTAAAGGAGGAAGAAGAAGTGACTCAGGAACAGTTTAACAAGATGATGGATACTTATCTGGCCGGCCTTGCTAAGCAGCAGCCGAGCTCTTGGTCTGAGACTGCTCGTAAGTGGGCTGAAGGCATCGGCCTGATTAAGGGCGATGATAAGGGCAACAAGAATTACAAGAGCTTCTGCACGAGAGAGCAGATGGTTCAGTTCTTGTATCGATTTAAGGATATAAAGTAAGTTTTGGGGCGCGTTTACGCCCCATTTTTTACGAATATAATTTACTTCTTGTACATATCTATTCATAAAAAACCCCGCCTGCGATTAAAAACAGGCGGGTTTTTTAGGTCTTGTTAATAGATGTAAATTACTGACATGTATCAAAAATGTATCAAAAAATTTTTGACGTTTTTCAAAATGCCAAAATCCTTAGATATATGGTCACTTTTGAGAACTTGCAATCCAGAGGCGTTTATTCCCACTCAATCGTAGCCGGCGGCTTACTGGTAATATCATACACAATACGG
>JAHZGZ010000311.1 GCA_019420545.1 Bacteroidales bacterium
TAATCTCAATGACGTCAGCGCCGTTAGGACTATGGCGGGCTAAAGCGCCGCCCTCCCAGTCAGAGATGATGCATCAGGCGCGCTCCGGACTGAAGGAGTTGCAAAATGCGAAACAGATTTTATTTCAGGAACAGATGTTATTTCAGACGCAGATGTTATTTCAGACGCAGATGTTATTTCAGACGCAGATGTTATTTCAGGAAGGAGAGACAGTAGTCGCGGATGTCGTCGTAGGAATGCCGGAAGGTGCCGTCGGGCATCCATTTTGCGGTATCTCCACGATAGCCGCGCTCGAACTCGGTATCGATCAGGCGTATGGCATCGGCAAACCGGCATTGGCGACAAAGCATCATCAGCACAGGAGTCTTATCACGGGAGGGGGCTACTGTGATCTCATATTTATAAGCATCGGGATTTTCCCTGAGAAACAGCTCTATGCGTGCGGAGATTCTGCTGAAAAGATCATCAAATACCTTGACTAAATCCGCTTCCCAACTGTCGCTGTCGGAGTCGACAGACATCGGATATTTTTCGAGCGTAGTGGGCGCAACTGCAAACGCACCGACAGCGCGCAGCGACATAGGCTTCTTCTTGTTACTTGCCATGTCGCATATATCCCAGAACATATCGTCGACATACAGCGGCTTCACCTCCAGCTCCAACTCATGAGGAGGATCGAGGCAGAGAACCGAAAAGAAATATCCATCCCTGACCATCCAGTTGGCATAATCGTACTGCTTGAAGCCATATTTCTTCGCAACGGTACGCCGTACCGAGCGCAAAATCTTTTCCTTGTCTTTTGAATTCATTTTCGCGGGAATATATTGAGAATCAGGAACGGTAGCGGAGGATGCGGGCAGGGATGCCGCCGACGACGGCGAGGGGCGGGACGTCGCGGGTGACGACCGCACCGGCGGCGATTACGGCACCGTCGCCAACGGTGACATTGGCGAGAATGATGGCGTTGGCGCCGACCCACACGTCGTTGCCGATGCGCACCTCGCCGTCGTCGCCCATGCGCTTGGTGCGCGACTTCATGGGGGTGGGGCCGAGGGCTATGTCGTGGTTGCCGCCGTGGATGTTGACTCCGGGGCCGAACATCACGTGGTCGCCTATCGAGATGGTGCCGTGCTCGCTCTGGAAGCAGCAGTTGCGCCCGATAAACACGTCATCGCCTATCGAGACGGTACGGTAGGTGAACGCGCCACCCTCGCAGAGTTTCACACCACGCCCCACGCTCCTGAACTTCGAGAGCTGATAGGCACGCACGAAGTGGGTATTCATCTTTCGCACGGTATATATAAGCCATCCTATGGTCTTTGCAATCATATTTCTACAGGTTGATATCTCGGCAAAAGTACTGATTTTTACATAATTTTAATACTCCTGAGAGGTGAAAAAAGGGCCGACCCTACCACATATTGAAAATAATGCGTAATTTTGGGTTGCAAAACATGAGTTTGTACATTCCAACATATATACATGAGACTGACCGGATATATCATAGCGGGAGCCATGGCTCTGACATGTGCCACAGCCTCGGCCCAGACACTCGACGAGGCACGCCAAATGCTGCGTGACGGCGATTATGCCACCGCACTCCCTATATTTGAGAAAGCCCTTGCAGCCAAGCCCAAAGACGCATCGCTCAACCAGTGGGTGGGTATCTGCCTTCTGCGCACAGGCGAGCCGAAGAAAGCCGAGCGTTATCTGAAAATCGCCGACGAGCGCAAGGTGCTTGAGGCGCCGCGCTATCTGGCCGAAGCCGCCTTCGAGCAATATCAGTTTGCCAAAGCCGCCGATCTGCTCGACCGCTACGAGGAGGGGATCGACAATGCCAATGCCAAGAAACCGAAGAAAGCCGCCAAGACCGAAAAGTCGCCCGAAGCCGACGAGCTGCGGCGCCGCACACTCCTCGGCCAGGCAATGCTCGACCGCGTGGAAAAAATCGTGGTGATCGACAGTATGGCCGTAGACCGCGACGAATTTTTCAAGCATTATCACCTCAGCCCCGAAAGCGGCACCCTCAACAGTACCGACGTGATGCCCGAGGACTTCGAGGTTGCCGAACCCTCTGAGGTATACATGCCCCAGTCGGGTGAATTCCGCATATGGGCCGCTCCCGACAAAAACGAGAACTACGTGCTCATGGGCGCCACACGCCTTCTCGACGGCTCCTGGGACACCCCCCACCCCCTCGGCAAAGCCCTGGAGGCCGACGGCGACAGCAACTACCCCTTCATGATGCCCGACGGCGTGACGCTGTACTATGCCAACAACGGCCCCGAGTCGATCGGCGGCTACGACATATTCATCTCGCGCAAGGACGAGGACGGATTCCTGCAGCCGCAGAACATAGGCATGCCCTACAATTCCACCTACGACGACTATCTCCTTGCCATCGACGAGGTAAACGGCATAGGATGGTGGGCCACCGACCGCAACCAGCTCGGCGACAAGATCACCATCTACCGCTTCATCCCCTCGGAACTGCGTGTGAACTACCCTGTCGACTCCCCCGACCTTGCAGCGCGCGCCCGCATCGACTCGTTCCGCGCCACATGGCCCGCAGGAGCCGACTACAGCGAACTGCTGCACCGCATCGACTCGGCCGACTACGGTACCCGCAAGTCGGGCCACGACTTCTACTTCGCCATGCCCGGCAACCGCATCATCACATCGTGGGACGACCTCGACAATCCCTCCGCACGCAATGCGATGGAAGATTACCTCGACGCATCGAAACAGTTTGAAGCCAACCTTGCCGAACTCGAGGCGCTTCGCCACCGCTACGCCTCGGGCGACCGCGCCGTAGCCGGCCGCATCACCTCGATGGAAACAGAAATAGAGCGCGAGCGTGCAGCCCTGCGCGAATTGTCAAACAAAGTAGTGCGCGCAAATGGTGAGGCCCGCTGACATCGCGCGCGACACCACGCGCTACAACTTCCACAGCCACACACAGTGGTGTGACGGCCGCGCCCCTGTTGCCGAAATGGTGAATGCAGCCATCGAAGCTGGCATGGAACACTGGGGATTCTCGCCCCACTCGCCCGTACCCATCGAATCGTCGTGCAACATGAGCCGCGAGTCGGTGGCCGGATACCTTGCCGAAGTGCGCCGCCTGCAGCAGCTCCACGCCGGGCGCATCAGCCTCTACGCCTCGATGGAGATCGACTACCTCGGCGACACCTGGGGCCCTGCCAACGAATACTTCCATACACTCCCGCTCGACTACCGCATCGGGTCGGTGCACTTCGTGGAGAGTCCACGCGACGGGATGATCGACATTGACGGCCGTCCCGAAAATTTTGCCGTAAAGATGGAGCGGCACTTCGACGGCGACATACGCCGCGTGGTAGAGATGTTCTACGAGCAGTCGTGCCGCATGGTCGAGGCCGGCGGCTTCGACATCATCGGCCATTTCGACAAGATACGCTTCAACGCCATAAACTACTCTCCCGGCATCGACCGCGAGCCATGGTACAGCGCCCTTGTCGACAACCTCATCGACCTCATCATATCATCGGGCGTGACGGTAGAAATCAACACGAAAGCCTACGCCCAGAGCGGAGTAATGTTTCCCGAACCCGGGCTGCTTCCGCGCCTTGTCGAAGCCGGCGTGCCCGTCGTGGTCAACAGCGACGCGCACTATCCCGACAAAGTCGATGCCGGACGCGCCGCCGGCCTCGAAATGCTCGAAACAGCACGTAAACATATACGCCAATCAACGCTATGCCGGTAAGAGTACCCGTATCCCTCCCTGCCGTAGAGCAGCTGAAAGAGGAAAACATATTTGTCATCGACGAGCAGCGGGCGTCGACCCAGGACATACGCCCCCTGCGCATCGGCATACTCAACCTTATGCCGCTGAAGATCATGACGGAGACCGACCTGCTGCGGCTTATCTCCAACACTCCGCTCCAGGTCGAACTCGACCTGATAGATACCCGGAGCCATGTGTCGCGCAACACTCCGCGCGAGCATATCGAGGAATTCTACAAGACATTCGAGGAGATACGCGGCCAGAACTACGACGGATTCATCATCACGGGCGCGCCACTGGAGATGGTAGAGTTTGAGGACGTCGACTACTGGGACGAGCTGTGCGAGATATTCGACTGGTGCCGCACGCACGTCACATCCACCCTCTATATCTGCTGGGCCGCCTTTGCCGGGCTGTACCATCACTACGGCGTGCCGAAACACCTTACAAGCAGCAAAATATCCGGAGTATTCCGCCACCGTGTCAACGACCAGCGCAACCCCATATTCCGCGGGTTCGACGACGAGTTCTACGTGCCCCACAGCCGCCATGTGCAGCTCGTGCGCAGCGACATCGAGGCCATTCCCGGCCTGAGCATACTCTCGGAAAGTCCCGAAAGCGGCATATACATGGTAATGGCCCGCGGCGGACGCGAGTTCTTCATCACAGGCCACTCGGAGTATTCACCCCTCACCCTCGACTATGAGTACCGCCGCGATATGGCCCGCGGCCTCAATCCGGCGATCCCGGTACACTACTATGTGGCCGACGATCCGTCGCGCGGGCCGCTCGTAAGGTGGCGCTCCCACGCCAACCTGCTCTTCTCCAACTGGCTCAACTACTTCGTCTACCAGGCCACGCCCTACGACATACGGGAGATCCACGACTGAGGCATCATCATCCATGCCCTCGTGTCAGTTTCCGGCGCGCTCGATTCATCGTCCGGAAAGAGCTGCATCATTTCAGGTCGAGGCGCTTGATCACACGGGCCGGATTGCCGGCGGCCACCGTTCCCGACGGGATGGAGCGCACTACTACCGATCCGCCGCCGATCACCACATTATCGCCGATCGTCACACCCGGAAGTATCGTGACCGATCCGCCTATCCACACGTTGTTGCCTATAGTCACCGGCTCGGCCCACTCCACCCATGTATTGCGCTGGTCGGGGTCAAGCGGATGGCAGGCCGTATAGATGCTTACATTAGGCCCGATAAGCACATTGTCGCCTATAGTTACGGGCGCCTCGTCGAGCACGGTAAGATTGAAGTTGGCAAAGAAATTCTCACCCACATGGATGTTGCATCCGTAGTCGCAGCGCAAGGGCTGGTTGACATGGATCTTCTCTCCGCACGAGCCGAGCATCCCGCGCAATATCGCGCACATGGCGTCGGTGCGCCGCGGATTCATGTTGTTGAACTCCCAAAGCTTTTCGCGGGTATCCATCAGCCGGTCGTAGAATCCGCTGTGTGATGCCTCATAAATCTCTCCGTCGAGCATTTTCTGCCATTCTCTCTCAAAATCTTTCATATCAGAATAATGTAGTGATCCGACGCAAATTTACGGATTTTTCGCAGAAACAGAAAGTGCCTCGCCGGGAGCCGGGCTACGTCTGTCGCGCCGGCTTATCATAATATAGAATGCGCTGAATATGCCCAGCGCCACAAGCATCATCGACTGGAAGCTCCAGCACACTATTGAATAGGCCGCACCGTCACTGTTGCTGATGCCGAACAGCGTGAGGGCAAACATCACCGCGATGTTCCACGGCCCGAGCCCTCCGTTGGAGGGGACAATCATACTGCACGAACCGAACACAAACACAACCAGTCCCGGCACAAGCCCCCAGCAGCTCCCGGGCTGCGATATAAGCTCACGCGTGAACGGAAACGCGTAAAAACACAGGTACGTCTCCATGAAATAGCACGTCCATATACCCATGGTAAGGAGCAGATACATGCCGATACCTTTCATATGGAACAGCACCGCAAAGCCATTCCATATGCGCCGCGCACTCACCACCATACTGCGCACAAGGCGCGTTCTGCGCAACGCCCATAAGGCAACGCCGACCACAATCACCGCTGCGGCCACACACACCCACAGCATGCCGTCGGTAGCATACCGGTGCAACGCCTCGCCCATAGGATAACGTTCAAGAAAACGGTCGATGGCGGGGCGCGCCACGAAGAGCGTGAGCAGTATAAGCAGCCCTATAACGATACCGTCGGAAGCACGGTCGCCGAGATCGGTACCTACCACCGTCGACAGCTTGCACCCCTCCCTGCGCGTGACATATACGCAACGCCAGGCCTCACCCAGATACGGAAACACAAGATTAAGGGCATAAGCCCCGAATATCGACACATACTCGGCCACCACCGGCATGCGCGGGATACCTGCCGCACGCAACTGTATGCCCCAGCGCACACCGCGTATCATGTGGGAAAACATGGTCACGATCATCATCGCCACGATAAAGCGGTAGTCCACACCATGGCGTATGATCTGCTCTACCTGCTGGATATCCACCTTATGGAACAGCCACACGACAAGCCCCGCCGACACACCGAGCGGCACCACGATTTTCAGCACGCGCGCCACCGCACGGGCAACGGCATGGTGCCGCGGAAGAGCTGACTGTGGATTCTGACTGTCCATTACATTAATATATTTAATTATAGAATGTAGGGACGCGGCATGCCACGCTGCACCGACATAATCAACTACTTACATATTTTCAGGATGTAACGCGGCACGCCGCGTCCCTACACTTTTTTTGCGACACCATCTTGTTCAGCGTCAGTCGGAATCGGCATTTGCATTATTGTCGGCAAACTCCGAATCGAATATCGCGGGATTGTGAGTCTTGTTGTAACGCTGTACCCAGTTGGTGATATACACCGTAAACAGCGGAAACATAAGCATACCGAGCGCAGCCAGCACAACCCCGAGAATCTTACCGATGACAGTTACAGGATAGATATTCGAGCCGATTGTAGTGGCATCCATGCATGACCACCACAGGGCCGCCCCGTAGTTGGGCACCATGTCGTTGACAGGATGCTCGCAGTAGAGGAATATCAGACTTGAGAAATAGATCACCATTATCACTATCACCAGATAGCTCTTGAACAACGACGACAGCCGGTTAGACGTCATATACCCGATCACTATCGCCAAGGCAAGCGCGCCGCGCGCCAGGGGGATGAAACGTATGAAATAG
>JAHZGZ010000312.1 GCA_019420545.1 Bacteroidales bacterium
ACCACGCGTGTGCCACCACCCACGCCCGATGCGGATGCGTTGATGGTAACACCGGCAACCTTACCGGCGAGGTTATTGACAAAGTTGGCATCGGCAATGCGGGTAATATCCTCATTGTCGATTTTCTGTACGTTGTAGGAAAGGGATTTGGCCTCTTTTTTGATACCGAGGGCTGTAACCACGACTTCAGAAAGATTCTGTGTCTCCTCTTTCATTGTCACGGTGATTGGCTCGCCAGTAACCTTCACGGATGTTTTCGCGAAGCCGATGTAGGTGAAATCGAGAGTCTGGCCGACAGCGGCTTTGACATTGAAGCGACCGTCGATGTCGGTAATGCCGACAATTCCTTTGCCTTGGATACCGACTGACACACCTGTCAGGGGATCACCATTGGCATCGAGAACCTCTCCGCTCACGGAAGTTGCTCCGGCAGAAGCTGTGGCTTCTCCCGAAGTGGCAGGGGCAATGCCCTGAGCTGTCAGCATGGGTGTACAGCATAATGCACACGCCACAACTGCAAGCTTTGGTTGGATGAACTTTAGATTCATGGCACTTGGGCTAAAAAATATGAGATTGGTTTAACTAAAAAACTCTACTGTTAAGCACTGATATATACATGAAAACATTTGTCGGCCATGCCATCAATCATGGAAAATGGCGGCCCTTAACCAGACAGCACCGGTGGGAGAAATTATCTTGAAAGTAATCCGACGCCGATTATCAATTTTGGATGGAGAGGAGACCTAAGGAGTCTTACGTGTTGCAAAATTATTAAAAAGATAAAAAAGTGGGGGGGGGGTAAAAGTTAAATAAAGTTAAAACGAGGAAGCCGCGAGTGTTAATTTTTTGCTCAAAATTTGTTAAAAATAAGTAATATACTGATTATTAGGTATGTATGATGCGGAAAGAAAACATCATTCCTTAATGATATAAATACTAATTTGGTAAAAAAAGAAAAGCGCCGCGACCCTTGGTCAGGGCTACGGCGCTATGATGGGTGATCTCCGAGTACGCTGAGTCAGCGTAGGGATCAACGTGTGTAGGAGAGGTTGCTGTGGCGCGACACGAAGTTGAGCGACTTCCACGACTCGGCCCCGTTGTTGTCGGCGGGTACTGTAAATGTGATGGTTTTGGACAGTCCCGGGTCAAGTTCATAATGGCGGGTGTCGCCGGTACGGGTGCCGTCGACATACATGGTGAGCACGCCGGTATCGGTGAGATTGCCGGCATTGGTTACCTTTACTGTGACGATATCGGATCCGTCGGCAAGGTTGTGCTGCACGTCGGCAACTGCAAACTCGTACTTTGCAGCGGCGGGAAGTTTGTAGTCGAGAGAGCCGATGACACCGCGTCCTTCGGGATATTTGAGCGAATCCTTTATCTGGTTGTTGGCCACGAAGTCGGGGCTCATGCCTCCTACCATAATCTTGAAGTCGCCCGGCTCTACCACACGGTCGAGATCGACGTTGAGCAGTGAGAGATCGTAGGGGGTAAGGGTGAATGTAACGGTCTTTGTCTGGCCCGGATCGAGAGTGAGGCGCTCGAAGCCCTTGAGCTCCATTACGCGTGTCTTTACCGAGGCATACATGTCGGTGACGTAGAGCTGAGCCACTTCGTCGCCGGCACGTGAACCGGTGTTGGTCACATCGGCCTTAACTTCTACGTTGCCGTCGGGGAGGGTGTTGATACGGAGGTTGGAGTAGGCAAATGTGGTGTAGCTGAGTCCGTAGCCGAAGCGGTAGAGGGGGTAGAACTCCATGTCGACATATTCATAGCGGCGCCCCGAGGTCTTGAAGTTGTAGTTGAGGGGGAGCTGTGCGGCGCTCTGCGGGAAGGTCATGGGGAGACGACCTGCGGGATTGTAGTCGCCGAAGAGCACATCGGCTGTGGCGAGACCGCCTTCCTGACCCGGGAGCCAGTTGACGAGGATGGCTTTGGTCTGGCGTGATGCCGACGACAGGTCGTAGGGGCGACCGATCTGCGCTACAAGCACTACAGGTGTGCCGGTGGCGCATACGGCGTCGAGGAGATCCTGCTGCACACCCTGGAAACGGAGCGACGCGAGGTCGTTGTTCTCGCCCGAGGTGGCGCGCTTTTCTCCGTCGATCGAGGGGTGACCCGAGTAGTCGCCGAGCACCACGATGGCCACATCGGCCTTGCGGGCTGCGGCTACGGCATCGGCGAGGCCTGAGGCATCGTCGGTAGTGAAGCTGCATCCTTTGGAGTAGATTACTTTGGTCGAGGGGGATACGGTGGCTTTCACGCCGTCGAGCACTGTCTTTATCTGGCCGTCGAGCTGCTTGCCGGAATAGTCGCCGAGCTGAAGGTTGTCGGCTCCGGGACCGATCACGGCAACGGTCTTGGTGGCTTTCGAGAGGGGTAGGAGCGATTCGTCATTCTTGAGGAGCACGATCGACTGGCGCGCCATGTCGCGGGCGAGTGCCACATGCTCGGGCGACTGCCATGAGGCGAACTGCTTGTTCCAGTCGAGTGGGCGGCTGGGATTGTTTTCAAAGAGGCCCATGCGGAACATCACGCGGAGCATGTCGCGGCACACGTTGTCGAGAGCCTTCATGTCGAGCTTGCCGTCGACAGCGGCAGCGATTACCTCCTTGTCGTTGTAGGTGTCGCCGCAGTTGGTGGCGATGCCGGCGCGGAGGGCGTCGTTGGCGGCCTCGACCTTGTTGCGGGCGGTGTAGTGCTTGCGCGAGGTCATGTTGGATATTGCGCCGCAGTCGCTTACGATGAAGCCGTCAAAGCCCCATTCGTCGCGGAGAATGCCGCGGAGGAGTTCCTTGCTCTTGCCCACGGGGACGCCCATATAGTCGCCGTACGACATCATCACGGACTGGGGCTTGCACTCGCGGAACACATTGCGGAAGGGTACGAGGTGCACCTCGCGCATCTCGCGTTCGTTGAAGCCTACGTCGTGGCTGTCGCGGCCCCCGAGGGGTGCGCCGTGTGCACCGAAATGCTTTGATGTGGTGATGAGTCCCTTGCTCTGGTAGCCGTTGACCCATGCCTTGCCCATTTCGGAGCAGAGATAGGGATCTTCGCCGAAGCTCTCCTCGCAGCGCCCCCAGCGCGGATCGGTGGCGACGTCGAGCACCGGCGACCATGCGGCGATGGAACCTGCGTCGAGGCTCTCCTGGCCGATGGCTTCGGTTACCTTATATAATAAAGGTGCGTTCCATGAAGCGGCCATGCCGAGCACCTGAGGGAACATGGTTGCTCCGGTGCCGTAGCTGTAGCCGTGGATGGCTTCTACTTTCTTGATATCGGGAATGCCGAGGCGCGGCACACCGGGTATGCCCCATCCTTCGCGTATGAGTTCCATCTTTTCCTGAGGAGTCATCTGCGAGAGCACGATCTCGATACGTCGGTCAATGGGGAGCGATGTGTCGAGGTAGGAGCGGTCGATGCCCGAAGCGTCGACTGTATTCTCGGCGGCGGCGATTCCCACGGCGAGTTCGGCGAGGGTCCAGGGCTTGGTTATTACACCGGGCTTGATGGCGAGACGTACGTGTGCGCCATATTTTGCCGGGAAGGTGAGGACAGTGTTGCCTGTAGCCTTGTCGGTGGTTGCGGTGAAGTCGACGGGATCGCCGAGGTTCATGGGATCATAGGTGACGAAGATGTCGAGCGCACGCTTGAGCTGATCGGGAGTGGCGCCTTTCTGGGTGAGTGTCACCGACTGTACGTCGCCCGGATTGGCGATGGTGAGCATAAGCCACTGGGGCTGTTTCAAGGCGTTGGCGTCGAGTGTCCATGCTGTCGACTTGTCGCCGTCGAAAGCTTTTGCCACAGAAGCCTGTGCGGCCGACGAAGATGCCGACATAACCGGCGAGACTGTGGCCGGCGCGTTGACTGCAAATGCCGAGCCTGCCAGTGTGAGCGTCATTGCAAGCGCTCCGCTCAGTGTTTTCTTTTTCATAATCGTTTCGTAAAAATGTGAATTTTATGGTCGTGTGACAAATTTAGCAATAATTTACGAAACCTCATAATGTAATTGCTACAATAACAGATATTGTTTTCGGAAAGGCTTGTTATTGGGAACGATTGCGCATAAATATTACGACAAATTACGGTAAATTTATTGATTATATGTGTAGATTATATAAGACAAAGAATTTAAATAGTATATTTGCCTTCAAGTTATATAATACTAAAATCAACTAATTTATTATGAGAAAAATTCTATGGCTGCTGGCCGCTGTGATCGCTTTGACAGGGGCAAGCCAAAAGGCTGAGGCCAAGAAGCCGGCTGAGCCTGTCGACTCGGTGAAAGTATTGTTTATCGGTAACAGTTTTACATTTTACAACGACATGCCCAAAATGGTCGACAGCCTTGCGCGCAAGCAGAAATGGATTAAAAATCCCCTGGCCATTGAAAGTGTGGTGAAGGGCGGCCAGCGTCTGTCGGGTCATCTTGCTGACAAACGGCTTTACAAGGCGCTCGACAAGGGCGACTGGGATTTCGTCGTCGTGCAGGAGCAGAGCAGCGACCCGGCTCTGTCTACCGCCGACGTCATTGAGAAGGTGTATCCCAACGCGCAACGCCTCGACTCACTGATAAAAGCTACCAACCCCAAGGCCAAGGTGGTCTATTACATGACCTGGGGCCATAAGTACGGATTCCGGGAAGATATGCCTGACTATCCCATGATCAATACCTATGAGGGGATGCAGGAACGTCTTATCACTACATATCTTGAGATGACATATGCCAACGACGGCATCTGCGCTCCGGTGGGTATGGCGTGGCGCACGGTAAGGCATGAACGTCCCAACCTCATTCTCTACAAGGATGATTCATACCATCCGTCGAAGCTGGGAAGCTATCTGGCCGCAAATGTGATATTTACCACGATGTTTCTGAAGCCCTACCAGAGCGGTTACTACGCAGGCTATCAGCCAGAAGTTGCCGAGTATATCCAACAGGTGGCTCAGAAGACGGTGTTTGACAACCTGCGGCTGCTGAACATAGAAAAGTAAACGACGAATCAGGCATAGGCGGCATCCTGCGCTTTTGGCAGGAAAAGGTGCAGGAGCAGGAATCCGACTACTCCCGCGAGCAGAGAGCCTGTAACGATGCCTATCTTGGCATTGTTGAGCAGGGCATTGCCGGTTTCGACGCCACCACCGAACGAGAGGTTGGCGATGAAAAGAGATACTGTGAATCCGATGCCGCCGAGCATTGCCACCGATGCGATCATCTTCCAGTCGGAGCGGGCCGGCATGGGAGCGAGCCCGGTCTTTACCGTTAGCCACGAGAAGGTGAAGATGCCCAGGAACTTGCCCGCGACGAGGCCGAGGATAATCGCAAGGCTTATGCCGCTGAAGAATGCGTCGCCGCTGAGGCCGTGGAAGCATATTCCTGCATTGGCGAATGCGAACAGCGGCACGATGAGATAGCTTACCACGGGATGGAGCGAGTCTTCGAGGTCCTGCAGAGGCGATATCACTTTGTCGGATGCCGATTCAACCTCTTTCAGCCAGTCGAGCTGGTCTTTGCTGAGGATTGAGCGTCGACCGAGTGTCTCATCGTCCTCGGCGTTGAAGTGGGCGATGGCGGCACGTATCTGTTTCACATATTTTTTAGGCGCGAACACGGGCCGTGCGGGCACGCAGAAAGCTATAAGTACGCCTGCTATAGTAGGATGTATGCCGGAGTTGAGAAAGAGATACCATACCACGGTGCCGATACCGATATAGAATATCTTGCTCTGTATAGAGAATACGGAGCCGAGAAACAGCAGCCCGAGCATACCCACTCCCGCCACGATAAACCATGGCTCGATATGCGTCGAGTAGAAAGCGGCTATCACGATTATGCCGCCTATGTCGTCGACAACGGCAAGTGTGGTAAGGAAGATTTTCAGCGAAAGGGGCACGCGCGAGCCTAGCATGGCGAGGATACCGAGCGAGAATGCTATGTCGGTGGCCATCGGTATGGCCGCTCCGTCGATATAGTCGGTGCCTGAGGCCATCAGCCAGAATATTCCTACCGGAATTACCATACCGCCTATGGCCGCCACGATAGGGAGCAGCGCCTGCTTGAACGAGCTTAGCTCGCCTACCAGAACCTCGCGCTTGATCTCCAGTCCGATCGTAAAGAAGAATATCGCCATCAGTGCGTCGTTGATAAACTGGAGCATCGACATCGGGTGGCCGCCGTGGCTGAATATGTTGAACGACCCTACCTGCAGGCGTATCTCCTGATCCCAGAAGTCGGCGTAAAGGGTGTTGATGCCGGGGATGTTGGCCACGATTAGAGCAAGTACGGTGGCGGCTATCAGAGCATTGCCTCCTGAGGCATGTGTGGTGAGCGCACGTTTGGCGCTATAGTATACTTTCGCCGGAAATTCCTTGGGAGCGGGGTCAATAATATGTTGAGTCATAGGTGTTGAGTTGTTATTTCAGTTATAATAACAACCCTTTACCCGGAAGTGTTTCAGAGGAGGAGGGGGAGGCAGTCGGCTACGGCCTCGCGGATGCGCCATGCAGCTACTTCGGGAGTGATGGGGCTGACGTCGCGCGGCTCGTAGGCGTCGGCGGCAATTACCGCCGTGAAGTCGCCGTCGGCAGTGGTTGCCGATGAGTCGACCGTGAGGTTGCTGTCTGTATCTACGCATCCGCCTATGGCTACGACGGGTGTGCCGGTCTCATGATGGTATTCGATAAAGTATGACAGCACTTTTCCCATTGCCGACTGGCTGTCGATGCGTCCTTCGCCGGTCAGTACCAGATCGGGCTGAAGAGCGCTGATACGGTTGCCCGCTACCACATCCACGCCTTTCACAAGTTTGCCGCCCATGGCGAGGATGGCAAAGCCGAGTCCGCCTGCCGCTCCGGCCCCCGGAGTGTC
>JAHZGZ010000313.1 GCA_019420545.1 Bacteroidales bacterium
AAAATTTCGGAGTATCGCTATGTGAGCCTGATGCATAACTGATATGCGGAGGAGTGAGCGATCGGGATATGATTCGGAAGTCGGTTGGCAATGAGCGGAAAGGACTCATCAATGCCCCGCTCGATGAGTTTGCATCATCAATTACCAATGAAACATTTTCCCCGAGATCGAGACGCATTGGTATGGTTCCCCATTCGCCGGTGAGAGTTCCTCCATTGGCGATTCTCAGTGTATTGATTGAATTTGCCTTGAGCGCCTGATATCCAATATATTCAAACCGGCATGTGGCGTCGATGGTAACTTTGTTGGAGCATGCGAAGTTATTCAGCCTTACAATGTTAGTGGTGATATTGTAGGATGAATATGGGAACCGATCCACGCCGTTGCCGATTCCGGTGACTGAATACATGTTGCCGTTGTCATCCGGTATTAGAGCATCAAGTGCCGGTGCCGGAATGTAGGTGTCGACGTCTGTGGTTGCTTTTATTCCGGTGAGTGTAACGCTATTTTTGTCGGAATTAATTGTGTAAATGTGAAATCCGTTTTCAGGATTTTGTGGATCGAGAGGAACCTCTATTGTGTTTGGTTCCGGTGTGTGGGTTATCTCTACCTCTGTGCCGATCGGGACAATTCTTTCAAATTTTCCCCATACCTTGTCGTTTTTATAAGCTTCGACGCTTCCTTCGGGCACGAACAGGGTGGAATATTCGGCAGCGTATGTAGTTTCATCATCGAATACCGCTACTTTTGTTGCATCTCCTTCAAGGGTTATGGCAGGGGGAGTCGTGCTGCGGCAAGTGATACGGATATGATCGCTGATGAGATTTATACTGGTATATACGCTCAGCAGATAGTCGGCATTGGTAGCGATCGTTACATTCTCTCCGAGCACTATCTCGTTCCATTGGCGTGTGCTGTGCGGAAATTTTACGGTACCATTGTCGGCGATTCTGAGGGTGTGCGTTGTAAACGGAAGAATATTGCGTCCACAATAGTCAAACTCGCAATCGTCGGCAAGTGCAATGCCTTTCGCCGGTCTGCCGTGCTTCGGGCAATATGGCGGACATGAATTGTCGTAGAGGATTCTGACGTTGGATTGTACCATGGTGTTACCCACGCACATTTGTGTCTCTTCTCCCCACGGATTACCGATCCCCGTCACAGTGTATTCTTTCCCATCGGGCCCGGTTACTGTTGAGAAACTTGGGTAGGCATGATAATAGCCCATGCGTCCTCCGCATATTCCCGAGTAAAGCGTCACGGTCTCCTCATCATCGTTTACGAGATAATATGAACTTCCGGAGGAGGTGGAGCCGGACACGCATATGAATTTATTTTCGGGATGTTGGGAAAACTTATACCATCCGTTGGCATTGCTTACGCAGAAGGCAACCGTAAGGATTGCGAAAAGCAAAATTAATCTTTTCATCAGGAGATCGGTTAATGATATTGTTCCGACAGAAATCTGTCGGAACAGAATCGAATGATTTTTGCAAAGATAAGTATTATTCCCCTAATTATAGGAAACAATTACTTGATTATTGTTATTTCCCAATCATTTTCACTGCCGATATTGGTAATTGGCATGCGTTTTTTGTTATAGAGGTATTGCGGATCGGAAGGCCGTCTCTTGAGGGGCTCGAATTTGGAAATCCTATTGCCGTAATGGTATATGGTATACCGTCACGGGATATGACGGGAAGAGCCATGTCGATAATATATGGCTTGGCGCCCATTCTACTGGTAGTGGCATTAATTAGAGTGACTGTAAGGTTTTCACCATCATTGCTTAAATAATATGTAGAGCCTTCGGTAGAATGAGGATCACAACAAAATACGTTTTTGGGGCAAAATCAAAGTAATTGTTTTCTCATTCTGAATTCGTCTCCGCATTAGCAGTTAAACCCAAAATAGCTGAAGAAATAAGAAAAGATACTTTTTCATTATTACTTTATTATTTCGGATGTCCATGATGTATCGTCACCGATGTTATTTATGACGTCGCCGGTGAGCCATCCGGGAGATGGATTGTCGATTGTGGTCGTTGATGCGACTTCTACATGACCGTCCTGATAACTAAACGTTTCAAAAACAGGAATATTGTGAATATCACTGTTGTTTTCAGCAATTGGAACCCATCTATATCCGCAAATTGATATCCCGTTGTCATATATCGTTTTTGATCCAGCTAATGGCAAATAGACGGTTTCTTCTGTCCCGGGAATCACTACGCCAGATTCGTCAACTATATGCCGGAATAATTGAACCATATAATTATATCCTCCATCAAGTCCTTCCGCATTAGTGCCTGAGAAAACTCCCGTACCAATCTGAACACCGTAGGAATATTTAGAAAGATTCAGAGGCGTTTCTGTTAACGGAAATATGATATTGCTATTGACATTGCGATATATAGCGCGAGCTTTATCCCAAATTATGCTATAACTGTAGCTATAGCGTCCGGATGGATGGAACCATTCTACCCATTCAGACAGCATCGGGGCATATAGTAATGGTAGGTTCAGTCGATGATAGGCCGCTGATGAGCGGAGTTGTTCATTTCGCGAGATGGTGCCCTTCTCACTCATAAAATAAGAGAAGTCGTTGAATCGGAAAAGAGGATTGTCGACGAATGTGTCAATCTTTATTCCAAGGGGATTTACTGATCCGAAAACCACGACACAGTCGTAACGGTATACATTTTCCAGACTAAGTATGGCACTACGGTCAATCAAAATGTCGGTTTCGGATATTGACGACAGTCTCAATTCTTTTATTGACATCCCGTTATTTGCATTCTCGTCTTCAGTCCTATTGCGATTAAAATAGATGAACTGGTCACCACACATACTTACAACATTTTGTCCATACATGTTATATGTGCCGAGATCTCCGTTTTCGGTACAGCGTATGAGAATTGATGGACGCGCTCCCTTTTCAATATAATTCTCCTTGAAAGAGACTACCGATTCTTCAACAATTATTTGCGCGCCATATTCCATGTGATTATTGGCATATGTGATTGCCTTTGATGCTGAAATCGACACATCGCCATTTATAACATTACCGTCAATTATGCCTCCGCCACATTCATGAAGGCGGAGCATGCGGTGACGATCATTGTTACCGCCTATCTGATTGTGCCTAAATTCCAGAGCATCTCCGAGACCTCCAAGATTAAATGCATAGATGCCATCGTCAGAGATGTCTGACGATATTTCCTCAAGTGCATGGAATACACAGTTGGTTATAGACTTTCCGTCGGAATAAAAGTCCCTGCATTCGATGGCTTGAATGAAGTCCGACCAATTGACATTTGTAATGCGTATTCCACCGGAGGAATATATGCAACGGGCAGTTGGATGTATCTTTGGGTAATTAATAAATGTAATACCCTGAATGGCTGTCCATGGATTGGGGTAATTAAAACCTTTATAATCGCCATAATCGGTATTTATATACACAAGATAATCATACTTGTACTTGATGTCGCTTTCATAATGTCTGCCATTATGGCATGCCGGAAATATTTGTGTGGGAGCATAATTCTGTGGATAGGTATTGCCATGGGGTTGAGCGGGAGTGCCACAGAGTTCTATGCCAAGAGGGATAAAGAGTGGCTTGGTTAAATAATAGTTGTCGGCAATAAGGTATACTTTCCCTGTGCCTTTCATTTTGATTGCGCGTTGTATTGACTCTGCAATATCAGGGAAATCTGTGTCATCGAATTTGAAGGTCGTTGCCTCAAACCACTGGGGGTATGCGCAGTCAATCAGCCATGAACCGGTGGCAGATACGTTTATTCCGAATATTGGGATGATCGGTGCTATGAGTGCAGTATTATTTCCAATGACTTTAACCTCGGACTCTGATTTGAACATACCACCCTGAAAAATAAGTGTGATATTTTCCGGGAGTACTAAATCTTCTGTCAGGATAATATCATTGTCGATAATATAAGTTTTGCCGGGTTCAAGGGATAGATTTGTCATGAGTCAAAATGTTAGGGAAAGCTACTTCAAACACATATACAAATATCCTTAATGAATTGTTCAACAAAAAAATCCCACAAGCATACGAAATGCCGATGGGATTTAATCAGAAATTTATAATGTAAATATTATTCTCAGGGGCGGATGAGCACTTTGCGGGAGGTGCCGGAGGCAGTGCGCTCGATGTAGATGCCGGCTGTGGTAGGCCGGGAATCGAGGCGGTGGCCCTGGAGGGTATACCAGAAGGCGGGTGCGGCATCGGAGGGGGACTCGATGTCGTCGATGGAGGAGAAGTCGTCGGACTTGACCATGTTGTCGAACCATTGAGCGTACCCCGGGATATATGTTTTCAGATGGTTGTAGGTGCTGTGGATATCGTTTGAGATATAGTCGGGCCATATCAGGTTGTTGGTCTCGTATGCCTTTTTTGTGAGGTTGTAGAAATCATCGATGAAAGTATAGATGTTGCTAAATGAGTTGGC
>JAHZGZ010000314.1 GCA_019420545.1 Bacteroidales bacterium
CTATGAGTGCTCGCGCTTTGTCGACATCTACAAAATCTACGACGATATCGCCAAGGAGCGTCCTCTCACCCCCGAAGAACGCAAGGAAGCCAAGTATTACAGCAAGTTTGCCGATGCCTGCACTCCCCTTGTAAAGGGTATGGGCAGTGAGTATGCCAACCAGAATGCCTACGATGCCATTCAGATACATGGCGGCTCGGGCTTCATGAAGGACTACGCCTGCGAGCGCATCTACCGCGATGCACGTATCACCTCGATCTATGAGGGTACCACACAGCTTCAGGTAGTCGCTGCAATCCGCCACGTGACCACCGGCACCTATCTCAATCTGATCCGTACTTACGAGGCTCAGGAGATCGGCCATACCTACAAGCCCCTGCGCGATGAGCTCGCCAAGCTTACCGCTACCTACGAGGAGTGTGTGAAGAAGGTAACCGAGGCTAACGATCCCGCATATCTCGATTTCATGGCACGCCGCCTTGTCGAGATGGCCGGCAACATCATCATGAGCCATCTGCTCATCCTCGATGCATCGCGCAACGCCGAACTTTTCGACGCCAGCGCACGCGTTTACTTCAACCTCGCCCAGGCCGAAGTAACCAAGCATGCCGACTTCATCGCCCGCTTCAATCCTGCCGAGACAGCACTCTACAAGCAGGCATAATTCCCCGCATAAGTTCCTTTCTAATATAAGATCAGGCGTGATATCTCAATGGTATCACGCCTGATTAATGTATAAGCTATTTGTGTCGCCCTATTTTTCGGTAGTTGAGAAAGAGTAGGGTGCATCGGATGGAGAAGTGCCTCTGGTAAGATTGGGCTTGTCGGATTTTATAATGCGGATATTGGAGCCGCGTGTCAAATCGTCGGAGCGCAGATAAACCGGTGAGTAAGGCTTGCCGTCGATCTCCACGGAATCAACATACCACAAATCGGGAGTGGATTCAATGACTGTCGTTTTCCCACCGGGCAGCGACAATGTGGCCTTGCCGAAGAGTGGTGTGCCAAGCACATATTCTCCGGAGCCCGGTGTCACGGGATAGAACCCGAGTGCCGAAAATACATACCATGCCGAGGTCTGTCCGTTGTCCTCGTCACCGCAGTATCCGTCAGGCTCGGGAGTGTACATACGGTTCATCACTTCACGCAGACGTTTCTGTGCTTTCCAAGGCTCGCCGGCATGATTGTAGAGGTATATCATATGCTGTATGGGCTGATTGCCGTGGGCATAATTACCCATGTTCATTACTGTCATCTCGCGGATCTCATGGATAGGAAATCCGTAGTAGCTGTCGTCGTAGAGCGGTGCGACTGCAAATACAGAGTCAAGCATCTCGACAAATTTCCGGTGGCCACCCATCAGAGCGATAAGACCGTCTACATCGTGGAATACCGACCATGTGTAGTGCCAACTGTTACCCTCAGTAAACGCATCACCCCATTTCAGCGGGGAAAACGGAGTCTGGAATGTGCCGTCGGCATTGCGTCCGCGCATAAGGCCGCTCTCTGGATCGAATACCTTCCGGTAGTTCATGGCACGCCCCGCATAGAGGTCCTTTTCGCTTTGAGGACGTCCCATAGCTTTGGCAAGCCGGTATATACACCAGTCATCGTAGGCATATTCAAGTGTGCGGGCAACATTCTCGTTGATGCCGACATTGTAGGGTACATATCCGAGGGTATTGTAATAGTCGTAACCGCGCCGGCCGCTCGATGATACCGAAGGGTGGACTGCACCGGTACCTTTTACCACACCCTCCCATAGTGTTGCCGTATCGGCAACACGGATTCCGCTCAGATATGCGTCGGCGACAACCGAGGCTGAGTTATTGCCAACCATGCAGTCGCGGTGTCCCGGGCTTGCCCATTCCGGAAAGAAACCGCTCTCACGGTAATGGTTGAGCATACCCTCCTGAATCTCGGCATTTACTTCCGGATAAAACAGATTCAGCAGCGGGAAAAGCGCACGGAAAGTATCCCACAGCCCGGTGTCGGTATACAGAAAGCCCTGTTTGATCTCTCCGGTATGAGGACTATAGTGTACCGGTTGGCCCTGACTGTCGAATTCATAAAATTTACGTGGAAACAGCAGGCAGCGGTAGAGGCACGAGTAAAACGTACGTATATCGGTCTCTCTGCCATCTTCGACGCGTATGCGTCCGAGTTCATCATTCCATCGTTTACGTCCTTTCGCTGCAATTTCGTCGAAACTGTCATTACCCAGTTCCTCAAGATTCCTGAGTGCTTGTTCGGGTGAGATAAATGACGAGGCCACACGTGCTGTTATTGTCTCATTCTTTGAGGTCCGGAATCCGGCGATTGCTCCCGCATGCCCGCATTCAGAGGATCTTCTTCCCGGAACGAGCACACTGTCGGCCACGGTATAGAAATATTCAAAAGGCTTGTCGAATTCAATAACGAAAAAGTTTCGGAAATTATCGGGAACTCCTCCGCTGTTGCGGGTTGTATAGCCGGTAATGCGCCGGTGCTCAGGATCAACAGTTATAGCCGAACCATGATCGAAAGCATCCGCCACGATGTTTGCGCTGTCGGTCTGTGGAAATGTGAAACGGAACATGGCAGCACGTTCGGTAGGTGTAACCTCGGCCACTACATCATGGTCGGCAAGATATACTTTATAGTAGTATGGGCTTGCTGTCTCCCCTTTGTGGGAAAACCAGCTTGCACGCTTCTCTTCATCGAAAACGGGAGTACCGACGGTGGCCATCAGCGAGAACTGCCCGTAGTCATTTATCCATGGGCTTGGCTGGTGGGTCTGTTTTATGCCGCGTATCTTGTGGGCATTGTAGGTATACGTCCAACCGTCCCCCATAGGGCCCGTCTGAGGTGTCCAGAAATTCATGCCCCACGGCATTGCTATGGCAGGATATGTATTACCGGCTGAGAGTTCGTAGCTTGACAGAGTTCCCATCAGAGTATTGACATATCCTGTCAGATCTCCGTCGGGAGCCGACTGACTTGCCACAGCTGCATGGGCTGAAATCTGAGTTGCTGCTATTATTGCGGCCAGTGCCGGAAGATTTATTTTTTTCATTATATCGTTATAAGGGACTTGTTTGTGATAATGAAATATTCTCTTTAAGGAGCAGGGATCATGTCGAGATCGAGCACGGCACCGGATATTATCTGCTCGTGGGTGATATAGGTCTTGTCGTATGGTGCGCCGTTGAGTCGTGCCGACCCGATACAGATATTCTCTTTCGACAGATTACGGGCATTGACAGTGAAAGTGGCACCTCCGGGGATATGTAGTTGCATGCGCGGGAAGAGTGGTGTGCCGAGTTCGTAGATACCGCTCACCGGATCGACGGGATAGAATCCCATGGCCGAAAACACAAACCATGCCGACATCTGTCCGCAGTCCTCGTTGCCGCAAAGTCCGGCGGGACCGGTATGGTAAAGTTCATCGACAATCCGGGCCACATATTTCTGAGTGAGGTCAGGACGTCCGGCCTTGTTGTAGAGATATACTACATGGTGCGACGGCTCGTTGCCATGAGCGTATTGGCCAATCATACCCGTAGAGAATATCGGCAGAGTATCGGACTCCGCCGAACCGCATGTCATCATGCTGTCGAGTTTCTGAATGAAGCGCTCCTTTCCGCCAACGAGGGCTATCAGTGAGTCGACATCATGCTGTACCGACCAGAGATATTGCCATCCGTTGCTCTCGCATATGTCGGAGGTATAGGCTTTGGGGTCGAAGCCGGGGAGGAAATGGCCGTTAGAGTCGCGCGGCTGCATGAATCCTGTGGCGCGATTGAAAACATTGACGAAATTGTGAGAACGGGCATAAAACTCCCGTGCAATTTCCGGGCGTCGCAGACTTTCGGCCATTCGTGCTATGCAGTGGTCGTCGTAGGCATATTCAAGAGTCTTTGAAAGCGACCAGTTTTCTCCGCCTTGCGAGGCCGCTATATCCGATGGTACATAACCAAGACTCCGGTACTCTCCGATCTGGCGGTAAGGGTCGAGGCGTGCGGTCGCAACACATAAATCAAGTGCCACCATCGCTATGGAATCGGGCACAAGCCCTTTGAGGTATGCGTCCGCGATTACGGCAGCCGCATGGTAACCTATCATCATGTCGGTTTCGGAACCCTGGAAATTCCATACCGGAAGCCTGCCGTTCTGCTGCCCGAACTCAACGAGCGAGCGCACGAAATCAGTCGTCTTGCGAGGCTGGATATATGTCATCAGCGGGTGAAGTGCCCGATATGTATCCCACAGCGAGAATGTGCCGTAATTGGTCCATCCCTCGGCACGATGCGTTTTCTTGTCGGGGCCTCGATAGGTTCCGTCGACATCTCCGTAAACGGTAGGCGCAAGCATGGTGTGGTAGAGAGCCGTGTAGAACTTTACTTTGTCGTCGGCATTATCTCCCTCGACGGTAATTGCCGAGAGGGCCTCGTTCCACAATCGTCGTGCATTATCACGTGCTCTGTCGAAATCATCGTCCGGAGCTTCTGTCTGTAGGTTGAGTGCGGCGCCGTCCGGATCCGTGCATGAAAGTGCGGTCGAAAGGGTAATCTGCTCTCCGGGTGCAGTCGTGAAGTAGAACCATGCGGTCTCGGCAGATCCGGATGCAGTACCTCGGGCATCGGTGATGGAAGTACGTTCGATGCGTATGGAATCCCATGGTTGGGAGAAACGTGTGCGGAACCATAGATGCTGGTCACGTGCCCATCCGTCGGAAAACCGGTATCCTTCTACAGTTATGGAATCGACTTCGGCGATACGGCTGTCGGTCGTCGAATCCCAGTTCATGGCTTTTGCAAGATCGAGACGCACGGCTGCAACGCCTCCCGGAAATGTGTAGCGCTGTATGCCGCAACGCTCGGTGGCGGTAAGTTCGGCCACAATATCGTAATCCGTCAGCCTGACGCGATAATATCCGGCTTCGGCGGTCTCCTCGGCATGGGAGAAACGCGAGTGCACACCCAACGGCGCATCAGCGATGCGGAGCGGGAACGTCACGGGCATGAAAGATATGTCGTAAAGGTCACCGGCCCCCGTGCCTGATAGATGCGTGTGGCTGAATCCGGCTATTGTGGAGTCGGGATAGTAATATCCGGCAATCCGGTCCCAGCCGGGGAGGCCGTTGTCGGGACTCAGCTGCACCATGCCGAACGGCACCTGAGCACCGGGATAGGTATTGCCCGTGAAGTCAGTTCCGATAAGAGGATCGACATAATCGGCAGACGACATATGATCATTGGCGGATCTTGTGACGCATGCTGTAACAGTAACTGCAACTCCGGTCAGAATGGCAAATCGGATTAAAGGATACTTCATGTGATTATAACGCGATAATGGGTTTCTATATTATTAAACACCTACCGGCCACAAAATACTTAGAGCGACACACCGTATCAGGCATGTCGCTCTATTTTATTGATGAGATTTTACCGGCGTATTTTTAGCGTATAATCTTTTCGACCTTTATAACTCCGTCGGGAGAAGCAAGATATACGATATTGACTCTGGAGGTGAGATCCTGATGTTTCCGGCCATGGATATCGTAGATGGCTACAATGCTGAAATCTTCCGAGCAGGAGACATTATCGATACCGCTGGTCGAACCTGTAGTGCCTTTAGGGCCTAGACCGCCGAACTCATTGACTGCCTGCACTGATATCGACTGCGACGCTGAAGCGGGGATGGCTGCGGAGGTTTCGGTAGTGATATCAATTACGGTATCTCCGTCAGTTACGACATAGCATATTGCATAGGGTACCGCTTCCCAGTTTACAACCGAGCCGTTGAGGGCCGGAACCGGGGCTGCGCAAGGCTCTGTCTTGATGGCCGGTTGCCATGCGTCGGTGCCGGAAAGTACGTTGGCAAGTGTGTATTGTGCAGCTTCCTCGTCTGTCAGACGGTTTTTGGCGGTGCCGTAGACACGTTCTCCATCCTGCATGTAATAATATGTGTCGCGGCGCTGCGATAGATCAACAAGGTTGCCAGAGGTATCGGTTGTGTTCCAGTCGGCCCATATTACCGGTAGTCCGCCCATTGTCTCATACCATCCGGTAGCAGGAATGTTCACCTCGGCGCGGGTGTTAAGGAATACGGTTTTGGGGAAGTTGTGCCAAGGGCGCCCGAGCCATACCGTAGTTTTGGAGGGATCGCCGGGAGCTGTGATCGTGCAGTCGCGGAAAACATAGCCCCATTTTACATCTTTGTCGTGAGAAGGCGCTACAATGAAACCTCCTGAATCGCGGGTGATAAGGAGTGTGGTGTTTTCGATATAGATATCGCCACTGTTGTAGATGAAGTCGACAGCACCCTCGATAAGAGAGTTCTTGACATAAGCGCGGTAATCCGACTTGCTCGGAGTGATCCAAGTATCCTGGTATGACAGCATTGCCACGTTGTTGAATATCGTGCGGTCGGCGGCGGTATTTACGGCGAGCGCCTGAGGTCCGGCAGCCTTTTCATGACCATAGGAATTTTCGAGGGTGATATTCTCGAACATACAGTCGTTGGCATTCACCACCACAGTAGCACCTACGCTGACATGCACGGCATTGTCGCCGCCGCAGAGACGGTCGTCAAGGATGACTGCCTTGTCGCGATCCTGGGCGATGATATGCATGAACGGTTTGGTGGAAGGGATGTCGATATGCTCCTTGTAGTTTCCGTTCTTGACGAAAATGAGCCACGGCCTTACACGGCCTGCTGGCGCGCCGTCGATGGCCGCCTGAAGCGATGTGTAATCGCCGTTGCCGTTAATGTCAACTATGGCGTCGTACAGGCGTGCCTGCGGTTGTGCGCGTTTCATTGTCGTGAAGCTGATGCTTACTGCCGGAGCCGGATTGCCGCTACGGTCGGTAACTACGCCCTCGGGCATCGTGAAACTATAGCGGGTGTCGTAGCTTAATGCAGAATAGCGGAATACGACACTCTTGCCGGAGATGACGGGACTGAGCGGCTTGTCGTCGAGCGTGGCAACGCCTGTGCCGGGAATGATCTTCTCGTCATAAGTAAGCACGATAGAGCCGTTGACCGACGCATCTTCCGAACCGTCGGCGGGGATAGACGAAGTAAGAACGGGGGCAATGTTGTCGTCAGCGGCGAGCGGAGAGGCGAGCACAAATACATCGGTTATAGCAAGACCGTCGTAATCCGTCTCGTTGCCGATCAGGGAAGAATCGAAATCGGGATACCATCGGATGTAGACACGCTCGCAGTCGGAGGCATCTGCGGGGAGATCAAACTCTGCGTCGCTCCATGTGCGGTTGCCGGGCGACATTTCACCGATGGTTGTATATTCCTTGCCGTCGGTGCTGTACTGTACAAAAAAACGGCTGTAGGTATTGTATGAACAGCTGAGTGCAGAGGCAATCTTCAGAGAGGTATAACCTTTGGAGGAGAATGATGCTTCATAGAAGAGCTTGGAGGTGCGTACTTTCCATATACGGGCGGCATATCGTCCGTTTTCATCACCGCGTGATATTCCGCGCGAGAGCCACGATGAACGCTCACCGTTCTCATTATGGAGCGACATCAGACCGGCGTTGTCGCTTTCGGCCCTGAAGTCGGCTGCACGTTCGATGGCAGGTTCGTCGAAATGAAAGTCCCATCCCACGATGTAGTCATCGGCAGAATATACGGCCTTAATATCCTTTGCCTCGTCCATGCGGATCCCACGCTCGGGCGATGTGCTGTTGTCATCCCAGTTCGTGAAGGTAAGAATCCGGTTTCCGGATGCCGAAAGTGACACATCGGTACCGGCCTCATAATAACGCACGCCGTCGATCAGATGTCCTTCGGGAACTACGTTTACCATGTAGTCGGCTGCCCCACCTTCTATAGTCAGGCTGAGAGGGTACACGGTAAGTTTCTCATAGCATGCTATAAGAGACAGATTCGCTGTAGCAGGGAAGGTATATGGATTGTCGGTCGATACAATTCTGCCGTCGGATTCCCATCCCGTGAAGCGGTAACCGAAGTTTTCGGTAGCAGATACTGTCACCTCGATATTCTCGTCGAACTCGGGGCTGTCGGGTGTGATTGTTACAGTGCCTGCCTCGGTATCGGATGGCGACACGCTGATGATATATGCCGGAACGTCGATTTCCTGACCGGAGATTTCTCCTTCGATGACAACATCATGGAGAGTGACAGTCTTGGTGTTGCCAAGGCTGGCGACCGCAATGCGAAGGGTGAGTGTGTTATCGTAGACCACAACTCCCTCTACGTCAAACTGGAAATGGGCCTGTTTCGGCTCGGTATTGTTCCTGACCGGTTCGAGATTGGTACCGAGTACGGTTTTTGCACCGTCAACGTCAAGGCTTGCCTCAAGTTTTCCGCCGTTGGTGCCGTTGCGTGTAGCGTAAAACGATACTTTCGACGGGCGGAATGTCATGCCCGGTTTGGGACGTGCGGTAAACGTCACCGAAGCGGCATCGGTATATGCGCTCTGGTTGTTGACTGTAGGCTGATACATGGTGCCCGTGCGGTCAACGGGTTTGGAAGTGCCGGTTACGGTAAGGTCGTTGCCTACGGAATATCCCGTAAACGCGAATGCACTGCTGGTGGTGTCGGCTACTTTAGGATTGTCTTTCCCTTTGTCGAGAGTCCATGTGAGCGTCGCGGGTATCGATTCATTGGATATATACCCTGTGATTGTGACGCCAGAGAGGCAGAGCAATGCATCGGCGACCGCTGCCTTTGTCCATGGATACACACGCAGCAACAGGATCTCGCCGGCTGCAAGATTGATGATTGCATCGGTTGAGGCAGCAGTCATTACGCCGGGGGCCATTGTTGCGGGTGAATAGAATGTCTTTGGATCGCCGAACCCGGGAATCGTGGAATAGCTGACGTGACACTGCATTCCGTCGGTAGCCATGGCGCCGATATTCATGGAGATGCCGCTGATCTGTACTGCCTTTCCTTGAGGTGCGGTGATACCGAATTCGACATATCGGGTAGGGGACTCGTCGATGTCGCCCTCGGGCCATGTACCCCCGACGGGGCGCAGCTTCAGGCCGTTGTCGGTACCGGCAGATTCAAGGCCTACCAGTTTCATATCGTTTACAATGACCTCGCCGTTGAGTGTATATGCATTGTCGGAGATAAAAGACCATGTCAGCGACAGAGCGCCGCTTCCGGGAATTGCAATGCCTGTGGCCGAAACCGGGATATCTATCGAAGAATTTGCGGCCGACGCGGTGATCACACCTGTTACATTGCCGGGAGTCTTGAGCGAAGTCCTTACATAGAATGTACCGATAAGCGTACCTCCATCATAGGCAAGCTGCACACTGTTACCCCAGCTCGATTTATCGGACGATACTTCGAAATTACCGTCGGACGCAACCGTAACATTTCCGCTCTGCGGGTTCAGGCCGAAGCCTGTAAGAGCAAATTCGCCCGTAAGAGTGTTGCCGACATATGCCTCTCCCAGTTCGCCGGATACGGGTGAAACGCTCAGCCCGGCATCGCTTACGTTGATCTTGTCGGAAAGTATGCCCATTGCGCTCATCATCTTGGCGCACTGGCGTGCGATAAGTGCTGCTCCCGCCACGCTCAGATGGGTCGATCCCTGACCGTCGGAAAGAAGTTCGTGGCACTTGGCGTCGCCGTATTTCACGAACAGCTGTCGCGACGATTCGGTAAGATCGATGAAAGGCACATCGAGTTCTTTGGCGAGCTGTTCCATCTGCCAGCGGAAATCCATCGAATGATCGTCGGCAGGGAGTTTATTACCTGACGTAGGGCCGTCGGCTGTAAGTTTGCTGAAACTGTCGCCGAGATCGTGACGTCCTGCACGGCGTATGTCGCCGTCGGACGTGAAATTCATACGGCATACCGACGATGCAAAGAGTGGTATGGCATCTTTCGCACGCACCTCTTCGACAAGTTTGCGTAAGGTTTTTACATATGTATCGTTGGGGATAGAGCCTCGTTTGTCGACCTTGGCGGCAGATTCCATGTCGCCCTGCGCCACATAATAGTCGTAGAGTTGCTGACCGTCCATACCCCCGTTCTTCTCGTCGTTGTGGGCAAACTGGAGCAGAACGTAGTCACCCGGTTTCAGGGCTTTCTTCACAGTGGGCCAATATGCTTCGCCGTCGTAGAAACCACGTACATCCATACCGCCCTTGCCACGGTTTATCACGGTAACATCCGGATCAAAGAATGCTCCGAAGTACTGGCCCCATCCACGTGTAGGTGTGGAGCCGTCGGTAGCATAGTCGGCCATGGTGCTGTCGCCGCATGTAAAGAGCGTCTGCGCGCACATTCCCAACGGAAGCACAGCACCTAATGCCGACATAAGAAATTGGTTAACTTTTTTCATCGTATTACTTTGTGAAAATGAATTTTCCACAAAATTACCGGCGAGTGAAAGCAAAAAGTGGGAAAATCTGACGCTCCGGGCGGTGAAAATTATCGCCTCGGCATGTAAGGATTAATTACTTACATCTTTTTCTTGTAGTGCGAGGCATATTCCTTGGGCGTGCAACCCATCTGATCCTTAAAAAGCATCGCCATATACTGCGGAGTCTTGAAGCCGCATTTATACGCGATTTCGGCTACGGTGAATGAACTGTCACGCAGGAGCCGGGAAGCTGAGGCAATGCGTATCATGCGTATGAAATCCTCTATCGAAATACCGATAGCCGATTTCACATCATGGCGCAGGATATTACGGCCTATGTTGAGTTCCTGAGCGATATTCTCAGCCTTTAATGCTGAATCGTGGTATCTGCTCCCGATTACACGGCATACGAGCGACATGGTATCGCCGCCCAGGGTTCCATTGCCCGATATGGCCATGTCGAGGTAATAATGGAGGCGGCGCATGCGCCTGCGGTAACGATAAAACCGCCAGACAACGTACACGATGGCTGCCAATGCTACAATTATGCCGAATATGGCCAGACAGCCCAGCAAAATCTCCGTCCAGGTATAAGGGACACTTATGCACAGATCGGTCTCATTATCGCTCCATCGTCCATATGAATCGGTCGATCGTATCTGTATCCGTGTATCACCGGCGGGAAGTGATGAAAGACGCAGCGTACGTTCATGGCCAAGGTCGATCCATCTGTCGGAATCCCCGATACGGTATGCATACATGATATTGGCCGCTCCGGTAAAGTCGATTGCCGCGAAGTGTATGGCTATGTCGCGACACCCGACCGGCAGCTGAATACACTTTGAAGAATCCACAGGAAGCTGTGAATTTCCGTCGGCGATTACCTCGGTCACGACAAGTGCCGGCGGTGTCGGTGCGTCGACGATCAGCATTCCGCCACGGATCCCAAATACCAGCCGGCCGTCGGACATACGTTGCGGCTTTGCTTCAGTAAAATGAATTTCACGTCCGAGATTGCCTTCATTGTATGTCGATATAAACTTCCAGTCAGGCGAGTATCGCGACAATGCGTCGAGCGACACTACCCAGAAACAGCTGTCGGAGTCCTGTATCACCGACAATATAGGATCGCGGGCAAGACCGTCGCGGAAATTACGGTTGGAAAAGGATACTGTCGGGCCGGAAAGTGCTGATTCATCGGTTACATAGTCGATTCCGCCGGAGAATGCCGAGAAATAGAGTGCACCGTCATTGGCAATACATATGTCCAGAATGTCATCGTTGCTCAGCGAGCCATTGCGCGACGGCTCGGTATGGAAGAACCGGAACATGATATCTTCCGGACGTTGTTCGTCGGGATCGAATGTCACAATGCCCGAGGTTGTCGCAGCGGTCATCCGCCCTAACGGGGAACATGCGAGCCTACGCATTCTCGGAGCTTTGTCAGTGGGATAGTTTCGCGGGAATGTAAAGGAAACCCTGCTACGGGGATCTTCATTTACTTTTGCTACTCCGGCCCCGAAGGTCGCAAGCCAAAGATTATTCTCCCGGTCAAGAGCAAAATCGTAGATGTCACCGCATCTAAGAGCACCCGGAGCTTGGTCTTCGACATAAACGTCGAGACGGTAACATCTTGGCGATACCGGTGTCATTCGCACCAGTTTATGTGATTTGGTACCGATCCATATGCG
>JAHZGZ010000315.1 GCA_019420545.1 Bacteroidales bacterium
GTCGAGCATCTCGATGGGCGTACCCTCCAACGGCGGTATCGGCCCCTGGCAGTGGGCAATTATTTTCGGCCTGAAACTTTACAGCGACAACATACCGGGCCTTACCGAAGAGTATACCGGCTCGTTTGCCAACCTCGTTATGGGCATGCAGACACTGTTGCTCATAGTGCTCGGCCTCTTCACATTCGCCGCCATATCCGTAGGACGCCGCAAGCACCGTACCATCCAACCCTCCCCAACCCACTGACAACATGGACTTCGACACCAAACCCGACAACTTCACCCGCGACGAAGAAGACATCGTGCGCGATGAAGAGAAAGTGATGGTCGACGCCGTAAACGCCGACGGACGGCCCACCATATCGTTCAACCGCGACAAAGGAAACCCCACCGAAACTCCGGAACAGAAGCCCACACGACGGCGGCATACACGCGGCCGTACCATACTATGGTGGACAGTATGTATAGTTGCCGTGGTACTTGTAGCAGCTTTCTGGATACGCTATTTCAATCCCTATAGCGTAGGAGCCCAGGAGCGCGGTTACATCGTAAACCTTGAATGTCGTGGCTTCATATTCAAGACCTGGGAAGGAGAGATGGTTGTAAAAGATGCTCTTACCGACTCCACGCGCCCATATATGCGCGACTTCGCTTTTTCAGTCGAGAAAAGCCATCTTGCCCGGGAACTCATGCGCTACAAAAACTCGGGACAAGAAGTTGTAGTGACCTACAAACGCTATCTCGGCACAATACCCTGGCGCGGTGAACATAAATACCTCGTAAGCTCGGTAAAAGCCGTGGCGCCCGGATCCGACGCGCCTCTCCACAGACCCATAATCGAGGAAACCACACCGCCGGCTGTCGAGGAGGAAACATCCCCCCACAGGCCGTCCTCACAATCGACTTCGGTAGCAGAGGCCACATCCACAGAATCAATGAAAGAATCCGTCAGCAGTAGCGCGGGCCAACCAATAAAGTAGCCGATAAGGCCCACGCGCTTTCCTAAAAGTCGAAAAATAAGCCATTGCGCTTGCAATATTCGCATATTATTCGCAAATTTGGCAAAATTCGACTTCTATGGATAAACCTAGCATAGGATTGTTTGAACTGAGCGACATACGCAAGTTCGGCAAAGATTTCAGTTCATTAGGCCAAGAGTACATACTTACCCGGGTAGAACCCGGCGACTTCAGTTCAGCCGACATCATATCTCCGTGGCGATTCGACGGAGTGACTATCGTACTTATGCTCAATGCCTCGGGAAAAGTAACTATAAATCTCGAGACGTCCGAACTGCCGAAATACAGCCTGATGGTGATTGACGAAAGCATGCCGGTCAACTTCCATTACGATGCCACCACCGACATGGAGGCATACCTCCTGTTTCTGTCGAAAGAATTTCTGGAAAGTGTAAATATCGACACAAATGCAGTAGGAAGGCATACATATACCCACCACAACACTCCGGTGCTGAAACTCTCGGCTGACGACACCATGATGCTGCAGAATTATCTCGGGCTACTGCGTGACAACGCCAACATGCCGGCCGACAGCCATTTCCGTGTAAGCATCGCCCGTAACCTCGTCGCCAACATATTCTATATCCTGCTTGACATCGACCAGCGCAGCTCGCAGAACGAAGCAGACATAAAGGCACCGCGTTCACGGCGCATAAATTATGTATCCGATTTCATGAAACTCGTGCGCGAACATCACCGGAAGGAGCGTTCCGTAGGATATTATGCCGACCGTCTGTTCATAACGCCCAAATACCTGTCGCTTGTGATAAAGGAGACCACCGGACGAAGTGCCGCACAATGGATTGCACGCTATGTGATAATCGAGGCAAAAAACATGCTCCGTTTTTCCGGGAAAAATATCCAGCAGATTGCCTATGACCTCAATTTCCCCAACCAGTCGTCGTTCGGCAAATACTTCAAGCACTGCACCGGCATGTCACCGTCGGAATTTCAACGCTCATAATAGTCCGATTAACAATATTTTACTTTCAGCGGCTAAACTTTCCACCGCCAACTACATCTTAATATATACAGCCATGGCTGAAGTCATACAGCCGGTATAACTGATTATATAACTTTTTTCTACAACAGACATGACACCGCTATTCCGCAACATCGCAATCGGCACTCTATGCACCATGCTCGCCATCTGTCCGCTCAGAATGGATGCACAGCATCGCTCGGGACGCGGTGGTGGCAACCACACCTCACAGCGCGCACCCTCCCGTTCAGGCAACAACGGAGGCAACCATAACAATGCCTCGTCGCCTTCACGAGGTAACTCGCCTTACGGCAACTACCGTCCGGGAGGAAACAGCAACGGAAATCCCGGCAAGGATCATGCCTCACGCCCCGACAACAGCCGTCCTCATGGCAACAACAATCAAGGAATGCGCCCCGGCAACAATAATAATCACTGGAACGGCAACCATGGCCCCGGCACAGGCCCCGGAAGCAACGGCGGAAATCATGGCAATCAAGAAATGCGTCCCAACGATCATAACCGTCCGGGATCAGGGATTGGATCCGGCAGTAACCATCGGCCCTCAGGCCCCGCACGTCCGCAACCGGGCAACAACTGGCGCCCCGGCATGGGGCCTCACGCTCCCGGACATGCCGGCAACATGCACCGTCCGCCGCATCCCGGTCCGGGTCCGCATCCCGGCCACTGGGGACCTCCGCCACTGCGCCCCTATCGGCCGGTAGCACGTCCGTGGCATCGTCCGGTACCGCCCCCAGCATGGCGTCCTCGTCCGGCCGCTCCGGTACTGTCGACAATACTCGGCACAACATTCGGCACAGCACTCAATATATCGCTCAACGCATTGATCAACAACGGATACTATGTCGACGGCTATGCCAACAACACTGTGTATCTGCGCGACGTCAACTCCTACAACTATCTCTGGCCCGACGCCACGCTCTATTACAACAACGGAGGAATGAGCCGCTCGGAATTTCTCTATTCCACTCCCTATCCCGATCCCATGCGTTACAATTCACTGTACAGCAATCTCATGGGCATATACGGGGCTCCCGTCAACTACGTAAACAACGGCACGTCGCTCAGCGCCACATGGTTTGCACCCAACCGTGGGTATATCACTCTCCAGTATGCGCCCCAATACGCCGTCGGAGGCCAGCTACGGTACTTCACTACCCTCACCCTCGGACTTTAACGGGATTCTTCCCTAACGACAATATAGCCACATCATTCATCCTCCCCCCAGCGAATGATGTGGCTTTAAACTTTTTAGTAAGCGGTTTTGTTAAAAGAATGTACTAAAAATCCGTAAAAGTTCGTAAATTCGCAGCGTAAGCAAATTTTAGTTTCAAAGCCAAACCTGACAAAAACATTATTTGTCCAACTATAAAATCATAAAACAATGAACATCGACACTATCGGCTACAACGCCGGACTGGTATGGAACGCACTGAGTGAGGTTGAAGCCATGGGTCTGCCCCAGCTTCGCAAAGTAACCAAACTCAAAGATAAAGAGCTGATGCTCGCTCTCGGCTGGCTCGCCCGCGAAGACAAGCTCCTCATCGCCGAGGATGAAGACGGCAAGAACCTCATCGTTTCGCTCGCCCAGAAATAATTTTCTACTCCTTAAGCATAATGCCGCCGCAAAAGCGCCCGACAAGCGCTTTGCGGCGGCGTTTTATATATAAATCTACCGCGAAAGGTGAAGTGCATTGGTGGTAAGACGATGTGTGAAATCCTGCAGATATGCCTTGGCATAATCTATCATGGCAGCCGACTCGGCTGAAGCATCTTGATCGGCGCCAAGATCCAAAGGATGCTCGAGGGCCGCATCAGAAGTTATGTCGAACACGGCCACAGGAGTATCTCTCTGCCCGTCCCACTCTACAAGCAGGTGCGTCGAGATAATATGATACAGATTGTTACCCTTATATATAGCGTAATGCTCCTCCCCCGGAGAAAGACTTAGCACATCCGTACCCATCGATACATACGGCTCGGCATATCCGAGCAGACCGAGGATCGTCGGCCCGGTATCGACCTGCGACATAACCCTGTCGGTCACCTCACCGGACTTGGCTATATCGCCCGACGGATCATATATGATCATCGGGATCGAAGCATATAGCCACGGAGTATCATATATGGTTCCATGCAAGTCACGGCACCCATGATCACCGGTAATCACGAACAAGGTATTGTCAAACCACGGCTGCTGCCGTGCCATCTCGAAGAAATAGGCGAGCGAACGGTCGACATATTCCATCGCACGCTCCATCGAACCGGCAGGATTCTTATATCCGTCGGCACGCCAGTCGCCCGGCACACGGAAGGGAGCATGGCTCGACAGGGTAAACCAGCATGCGAACCAAGGTTGCGGCTGCTCCGACAGATCGCCGACAGTGTATCGTGCCATGGCATGATCATAGATACCCCACACGCCGTCGAAGTCGCGGTCATCCCCATACGTCTCGCGGTCGGCGACACTCTGCATCCCCATCATTATAGCCATCTGGTCGATGGCAAACGACCCATGGTTAGCCCCCGTGTAATACTTTGTCATATACCCCTTGCCACGGAGCAATGCGGGCAACGCGTCGACAGTATTGGCGTCGTAAGGCGACCCCATATAGATAAACGGTTCGAACATCGGAAATCCGCCCAATATGGCCGTCATCCCCTCGTTGCTGCGGCGTCCGGTAGTGAAGTTATACCTTATAACCAACGACCGGGTCGACAACGAATCAATGAACGGCATCAGCCCGCGCGGAGCGGCATCTGGAGCATTATTCAGACGGTCGATCCAATGCTGTCCGCCGCTTTCTATTACGATAAGCATGACGTTGCGCATCGCCATGCCGCCGGACTTCCCGAGCGGGGTGATTACCGCACTGCGCCGTTTCGCCAGCTCCCCGGGGGAGAAAAAAGTCATCACCTCAAGTGGCTTTTCCTTGATGGTATGTATAAGGTTGAAAGGAGTATTGAGCACCGCGTTCATGTCGGTAAGTCGCTCCACGCCGCGTGCAGCATCGGCAGGCTTCAGCCCTTTGCCTACAAAACTCACACGTCCGCGCATACACAACACGAGCAATGCAACGACTATGACAAATACCGCGCCACGCATAGTCCAGGTAAGCGCAGAAGTCGTTGCCACGGGGAGTCCCGAGGGGATACACCGACGATAGACCCATACCAGAATGAGGACAACACCGAGAGCAAGCAAAAACGCCCACCAGTAGGTGGCCGCATACGACAG
>JAHZGZ010000316.1 GCA_019420545.1 Bacteroidales bacterium
ATCTGCTCGAACTCGCGCATGCGGAAGATAAACCGGCGTGCCACGATCTCGTTGCGGAACGCCTTGCCGATCTGGGCGATACCGAAGGGTATGCGCATGCGGCCGGTTTTCTGTACGTTGAGGTAGTTTACAAAGATACCCTGAGCGGTCTCCGGACGCAGATAGACGGTCATCGCGCCGTCGGCGGTAGAGCCCATCTCGGTGCGGAACATGAGGTTGAACTGGCGTACCTCGGTCCAGTTTTTAGTGCCGGAAATCGGGTCGACGATCTCCTCGTCGATGATGATCTGGCGCAGGCCGTCGAGGTCGTTGTCGTTCATCGCCTTGGCGAAACGCTCGTGGAGGGCGTCGCGCTTGGCCTTGTGCTCAAGCACGCGGGGATTGGTGTCGCGGAAAAGAGCGGCATCGAAGCTGTCGCCGAAGCGTTTTGCAGCCTTGGCTACCTCTTTCTCGATCTTGTCGTCGTACTTGGCGATCTGCTCTTCGATGAGCACGTCGGCGCGGTAGCGCTTCTTGGAGTCTTTGTTGTCGATCAGAGGATCATTGAAAGCGTCGACATGGCCCGAGGCTTTCCAGATTGTCGGGTGCATGAAGATGGCTGAGTCGATGCCTACGATGTTGTCGTGGAGCAGCGTCATGGCGTCCCACCAGTAGCGCTTGATATTGTTCTTCATCTCTACACCGTTCTGACCGTAGTCGTAAACGGCTGACAGTCCGTCGTATATCTCGCTTGATGGGAACACAAAGCCATATTCTTTGGCATGTGACACTATCTTCTTAAACTGATCTTCTTGTTGTGCCATGATTGTTTATCTGATTTTCAAGTTTCAGAGAGCAAAGATAATGTTTTTTACGTATATGACAAAGGCAGATGCTTGTGCGTCTGCCTAAAAAATATGAAATCGGAGTGAAACGTCGTGGCAATACGCGATGGCGCCAGCGATCAGTTGTCCATTTCTGATTGTTTGAGGATTGTGCGTGGGCCCGCGGCTTGATTTTCCTGAGCACCGAGGCTGTTGAGTGATCTTGTTTCCTGTTGTACGGCGGCTTCTGTAGGGGTATTGTAGTGATCAACCTGTTCGCCCGGAGTCTGTGTGTCGATGCGCGGGTCGCGTTTGTTATCTTTTTTCATAATCGTAGGTGTTGTTGAGTTATATGAATCAAACACGTTTTGGCCATAAAATGTTGAGGCGTGGGGTGCGAATCCGCCGTCGTCATTGTTTCGGCAGTGCACGCCATGATATTTTGTAGACACGCCGCTCTTTATGCAATCTTCTCTTTTATATCCGTTAAATATGTGCGCTACGCAGAGGTGGATAATACGCGGGAAGGGATAATACCGGAAGGATAATACGCGGAGGGGATAATAAACGAAATGGCGCTGTGTCGAATTTTGACACAGCGCCATAGGAAATCAAAGTTGAGAGTAGCCCATAGGAGAATCGAACTCCTCTTTCAAGAATGAAAATCTTGCGTCCTAGCCGATAGACGAATGGGCCGGATAACGGAGACTGTCAGCGTAGCCATTATCCTCTATTAAGGGTGGCTATTATGCCTGGGCAGCCAGCTTGTTGATGTGGAGAGCGAGTTTGCTCTTGAGGTTGGATGCCTTGTTCTTGGAGATAGTACCCTTTGCAGCGAGACGGTCGAGCATGCCGCTTACTTTGGGAAGAGCTGCTTCAGCCTCGGCCTTGTCAGTAAGAGCGCGTACGCGACGCACGGCGTTGCGGGCGGTCTTTGCGTAGTAGCGGTTGTGGAGACGACGCGACTCAATCTGACGGATACGCTTAATAGATGATTTATGGTTTGCCATTACTTAAAAAGCTTAATCTTTGTTGTTGTTTTTGTATTACTTTGTAGCCCATAGGAGAATCGAACTCCTCTTTCAAGAATGAAAATCTTGCGTCCTAGCCGATAGACGAATGGGCCATCATGCACTCGGGGTACAAATGCGAGTGCAAAGATAGACACTTTTTCCCATCTCAGCAAATATTTTTACAAAAATTTAAATGTTCCGCGGCTATCGGAGTGATAATGAGGAACTGCCGGACGGGTAAAGCGGTGTGCGCTATGCGATTAACGTATGATTTCCTTGGTTACCTTGTTGCCGCGGCGTACGATATAGATAGTGCCGGGAGCGGGATTGGCGACGCGCAGACCTCCGATAGTATAGTATTCGGGAGCCGCGTCAGCGTCGGCGCCTACAAGGTCGATGCCAGATGTCTTTTTGGTGTAGAACTTGACAGCGATAGGTATATCACCGTCGTCGCCATGCCATATGACATCGATATCCATATCGATATTGTTGTTGGCATCGATTGTACCGTTGATTTTGACATCCGCTACAATAGGCATACTCTCCATGATTATAAGTTGCAGCCCTTTTTCTTCGCCGACGTAGGTTGTCACGCCGTTGGCGTCGGTAGTCATGCTGACAGTCTTGACAAGGATATCACCAAGTGATCCAAGACCCTCAAGGGTGAAGTCGGGGAGCAGGAACTGGCAGGTATTGTCGCTTGTGGGAATTATCTTTATGGTTGCGTCTTGTTCATTTGCAAGAGGGGATCCATTCATGTTGATATCGAGCAGACCGTCGTACGACTTGATGTCGCCGCCCACGGCGTTGGCAAACTCGATGGTGTAGACATGGCTCTTCTCTCCGTCGCGGTCGGCGTCGACATTGGTTACGGTAACGGTGGCCTTGTTTACAGCGGGGTAGTAGTCGACTTTGGCGGTTGCCGATTTGCCGAGCACCTCGCAGGCAACAGTCTCGCCCTCGGGCATCTCGAAGTCGACAGGGTAGTTGTACTTGCCTTCTTCAAGTGCGATAGCCGTACCGTTGACGCTGAGCGATTTCAGACGCGAGTAGTACACGAGCTTTACATCGTCGATAACAAGGTTGTCATCTTTTGCTACGGAAGAACTGAAATAATCGCCCGAACAGATGACAACGTTTAATTTAACCGGCACAGCAGGAGCGCCATCCATATAGGTGAATTCGTGGAAGAATTCTGTCCATTCTGCGGCGTCTTCAGTGATTGATGTATTGATGAGCGATACTAACGCTGCGTCGTCGGTATGAGTGACTGTTCCGCCCTGACAACCGTCAAGGGTATAACCGATGATGTTGCGGTCGCGGTCGGTCATTTCTATTTTTTTAGGAGTTCCTAATGCTATTTCAGCGGGCACATCTGCCTGAGTCCAATGTCCTGTCCAAGAAAACGCGAGCACTGTAGAAGGTGCGGATGATTTACGTGTATAGTAGAATTGGAGTGCATCGGGTGTGTAGGTAAAATCAATTCCTCCGAAAGAGCCGCCATCAGTATCTGTGCCCATTCCTTTGGATGTATTCCAGGTAGTACCAAGGGTGATGTAGGCCGGAACATTGCGTGTAATACTCATAGCTCCGGTCTCATTACTAAGAAGCTGTACTGCGGATGAGGAATTGTGTCCTTCACTTTTTCCACCGAGTTCCTTTTTACCTGTTCCATTCAATGCGGCTACACCCGTTACATGAGATATACACCATGATTCCGGATTTTGACCTATCTCTATTTTTTTTGTGGAGCTGCTAAAAGGTGTACATGTTACCCATTCGCCTTCGAAGTCGCCGTTGGGGAGTTGCTGAGCATATGCGGTTGTCGGAGCCAACATAGCTACAAGCGTCGATAATGTGATAAAATTGGCTATTTTCATAATCGAGAATATATGTGAAATATGTGGCAAAATTACAAAAAATGATTGAGATGGAAGATGATATCATTTGATTTAATTGGGTAAATCGGTCATATAATTGGTAAAATGTGCCTCAATAATTGCGAATAAACGAGTTTTTGACCAAAAATAACGTGTTATTTGGAATTTAATGCGACATTTGGCCTAACGGGATGCGGGGGTGTCGTAAAAAAAGTACAGGGACGCGGCGTGCCGCGTTGCATCCTGAAATGCGTAAGTAATAACCGCTATGTGAGCAAAATTCCGATGAGTGTGTTATATAATGTATAAAGTAACACAAAAAACGTTTCATCATCATGACTATCTCCGAAAGAGGGCGACATCTGATAAGCACGTGTCTGTATATAATCGTGCTGCTTCTGTCACTTGGCTTGATCGTCTACATATCCATAGATACGTTTCAGGGAGTAAATTTCCTTGACAACAGCTCGTACATGCGTTTTCAGTTCTGGGTATGTATGGTGTTTATCTTCGACTTTTTTGTAGAGCTGTGGATGGCCGAAAACAAGGGCCGTTACTTCCGCCGCCGCTGGCTGTTTCTGTTGCTGTC
>JAHZGZ010000317.1 GCA_019420545.1 Bacteroidales bacterium
GAAGATGGCGGTGTTCTTGCCCTCCTTGTCGGTGTTGGCCGAGCAGTGCATCGAAGCGATACCCTGCTGGGGGAGGTAGTAGTTCATCATCGAGAACATACCCTTCTTCATCTCGCCGCCGTACCATGTGTTGATGATAACCTGCTCGCGCGAAGTAGTGTTGAACACAACGGCAGTCTCGGAGTTGAGGCCGAGTTCCTTAAAGTTTTCAACCTTGGCCTTCGAAGCGTTGTAAACAACGAAGTTGGGGGTGAAGTCCTTGAGTTCCTCCTCGGTAGGACGGATGAACATGTTGGTAACGAAGTGGGCCTGCCATGCAACCTCCATGATGAAGCGAACGGCCATGCGTGTATCCTTGTTGGCACCGCAGAAGCAGTCCACAACGTAGAGAGTCTTGCCGGAAAGCTCCTTGATGGCGATTTCCTTTACAGCATCCCAGGTCTTTTCGGTAACGGGCTTGTTATCGTTGGGATATTCCTCGGTTGTCCACCATACCTTGTCACGGGAATTGTCGTCAAGTACGATGAATTTATCCTTGGGCGAACGGCCGGTGTAAACTCCGGTCATCACGTTGACAGCACCAAGCTCTGTCACTACGCCTTTTTCGTAACCTTCGAGTGTGGGGCAGGTTTCTGCCTTAAAGAGCTCGTCATAGCTGGGATTGTAAATCACCTCTTTGACATCCTTGATGCCATACTGTGCTAAATCGATCTTGCTCATTTTGTTTAGACTTTAATTATATGGTTTATAAATATTTACTCTCTGATATTATCTCCACGCAGACGATGCGGCTGCATAAACCGAACGGCCTTGTGGCCCACATCTGCGGCAATAAAATCCACCGCAAAGTTAATGACTTTTTCATTAACATCGACCTTTAAATAAAGAAAAATTTCCGTATTACAAAATTTTAAGAATTTCTTAACCTCCGCCGTAACCGGACTCTTTATTCATGGCATACGTGGTGACAACTCTACAACTAAAATATCAACCGTATTACTCTCAGTTTGGTTCATACAAGAGGCAAATACAGAAGCTGATTTCAAAAAAATTCACTTTTTAAGGCTTATTGCAACATTCTCGAGTCAAAAAATTTGGAGATATAAAAGAAAGTGCGTAATTTTGCATCGCAAATTCGGAAAGCCGGATAAGCAACAACCGCTTCAATAGCTCAGTCGGTTAGAGCATCTGACTGTTAATCAGAGGGTCGTTGGTTCGAGTCCATCTTGAAGCGCAACAACAAAACAGATTTTCTTGCTTCAATAGCTCAGTCGGTTAGAGCATCTGACTGTTAATCAGAGGGTCGTTGGTTCGAGTCCATCTTGAAGCGCAAGAAATCAAAGGCGATGTTCCTGACGGGACATCGCCTATTTTTTTTAGGAACAGGATATCGGGATTGCGATCAGTGGACAAGGGAATATAGCAGACGGATCTCGTCGGACCAGTGAATCTCGTCGGGTGTTTCAAGAATAAGAGGGATGTTGTCGAGACGAGGGTCGTTTACAAGCATCTCAAAGAATCCGAGGCCAATCATCCCCTTCCCACTCACCTCGTGACGGTCGACATGCGAACCAAGCCCCTTCTTGCTGTCATTAAGATGCATGCCGCAAAGATAATTCATGCCGATAACCTCGTCGAAACGGCGCCACATGTCCTCATATCCGGCGGGAGTAGCCAGATCATACCCGGCAGCAAACGCATGGCAGGAGTCGATGCACACACCTACCCGGCTATTGTCCTCCACACCATCGATTATACGCGCAATCTGCTCGAAAGTGTGACCGAGATTACTCCCCTGCCCTGCCGTGTTCTCAATGACTGCTTTCACGCCCGAGGTCTTGTCAAGAACATAATTGAGCGATTCTGCAATGCGGTCGAGACAATCGTCGATACCTATCTGGTTAAGATGACTGCCCGGATGAAAATTCAGCATTGTAAGCCCGAGCTGATTGCATCTGTGGATCTCATCAAGAAATGCATCTCGCGAAACCTCGAGTTTGTCAAGATCGGGGCTGCCAAGATTAATAAGAAAACTGTCGTGGGGCAAAATATGAGAGGGGGAATAACCTAACTCCTCACAACGGTCTCTGAACTTCTGCGCCTCCTCCTCCGTAATAGGTTTGGATTTCCAGCGCGACGGATTGCGTGTGAAAAGTGAGAACGCCTTTGCTCCGATCGCATGCGCATTAACCGGCGCATTGCTTACGCCTTTCTCTACAGGCACATGTGCTCCAATGTATTTCATATGCTAATGTTTTCAGATATGCAAACAAAGTTACAACATCAACGGCGAACTCCCCAAATTAAAATATCGTAAAATCAAAGAGATCCCAAGAGAGTGCCACAAGATTACATCCAATCATTATTCCGCGAGTAATAAGCAGCGAAAACAGATTAAGAAGGTAGAGAGGATTAGGGAGATGTATATAAAAATAAAGAGAGCCTGATGAAGGGTTGGATTCATCAGGCTCTCTTGG
>JAHZGZ010000318.1 GCA_019420545.1 Bacteroidales bacterium
ATGACCGACGGGAGGTATTGTTTTTTATATTATTGATATATTTTTGTATTTGTTTCAAAAAACGGCAAGAGGTTGTGTGATTATAAAGTTACCTTTTTTCTCGTATAGCTTGGCCGCTTTCCGCCCTGTGCCTCAGTCGTGTACATACAGTACACTCCTTCACCACATGTCGAAAATCGACTCAACCTATACGACCCTGTCGGCAACATTTATTATTAAACAAGCTCTAATTCTTCGATGCAAATTTACTAATATAAAGTTTATATCCTACTCATAGTAGACAAAAATCCCACTTTTTGTTAAACTTAAATTTCCTATAATTCTTGTGAAATAATGTAACTCATGTTCGTAATTCCGCCACTTTTCATTAACTTAGCGCTGATGTAACCCTCAAAGCCAATTTGATATGTCCGAAGATAACAATATGTTTGACGAAAACAACGCCATAAAATTCATCAGGCAATACATGCCTGTCGACATAGCCATGAAATACAGCGATGACGAGATACTCAACATCATAGACATGATATGGGATTTCTACGAAGACAACGGTTTCCTTGAGATTCCTGCCGACGATGCCGGTGACGCCGAGCCGGAGCTTCCGCAGATCATGGCATACGTCAACAAAATGCTTGCCAAAGACAAACTCGCCGTGGTTGACACAGCCGACGTCCACTACATTGTGGAAGGCGAACTCGAATACGAAAAATCACTTGACGTCGACGCTTGATAATCATGCATCGCATTGCAACAGTCATATTATCCCTCATACTACTTTTATCGGGAGATAATGCCATATATGCCGACAATATCTTCCGTAAAATAGCCCGTATTGGCACGACATCCGAAAAGCAGAAGTCCGACAGCATCAACGCTCAGAAAGACACCGGTAAGAAAGCAAAAAAAGAGAAGAAATCAAAAGAGGCAGTAACTACCGATCCGTTTGAACTTTCACTTGATGAAAATCTCGTCGTGCCGGCAGTGAACGACAAGCTAAAGCCTGTCATTGCCGACTATATGAACGAAGTCGCCAAGAAACTTGCACAGCGCAAGATCGCACGCATCGAGACAATGCGCGGCGGCGAAGTTGTAGTGGCCACTATCAGTTCCGATCTGCTATTTGCTCCCAACGACACTGTATTGCGGTCAACCGCACCTGAAATCTTGTCGCCATACCGCTCCCTGCTCAGCCGGGGCCTGTATAAATTCGTGCTCACGTGCCACACCGACAATACCGGATCCACACCATATACCGACCGTCTGAGCGAGGCACGTGTCAACGCTGTCGACAGCTGGCTGTCACGCACCCTCCCCGCCGATATCGTTCTCGTGCCATATGCACTCGGTGCGGCCGAACCGCTCCACCCCAACGACTCACAGACACATCGCGCCGCCAACCGCCGTATTGAAATTTTCATAGTCCCGACCGAGGGGCTTATCGATCTCGCCAAGTCAGGCAAACTCAGCAACGCCGCGCGCTAAGAGCGTACTTTAGAGTGTGTTAAAAATAAAACATCACATATCTCATAATGAAATCCACCCTCTACACGGCTGCCGCAATAGTTCTGGCGCTCTCTGCGGCATGCACTACATCACATGCCTCCACCCCCGGATTTACCGTTACTACACAGGTTCCGGCCGAGGGCAAGAACAAGATGGCATACCTCGTAAACCGCGAGACCGGCAACAAGGTCGACAGTGTGCTTGTATCCGGCAGTCAGCTTAAATTTTCGGGCACTGTTGCCGATCCATATTATGCCCGCATTCTTATCGGCGACAAGCGTGGTCCGGCGTTTATAGTCGAGCCGGGCGATATAGTTATCGCCGACGACGGGACGTGCACATCGACACCGCTCAACAAGGAGATGAAAGCCTTCACCGACCGCTATATGCAAGTAGCCCGCTCACTTGACTCCCTCCCTTCCGACTCCCTGCGCCAGGTGGCCGTCGATCAGTTCAAAGCCGCTGCCGACAGCACTATGAAAGCACATATCGCCGATCCTCTCGGCCGCATCATATTCCTCGACAAGGCATCGGAATGCCGCACATCGGCCGAACTTGAGGAGCTGCTGAAGACATATCCGCAATTCCGCGACCTCAAAAACGTAACCGACATAGCCACAAGTCTCCATAACGCCGAGGCCACTGCTCCCGGCAAGAAATTCACCGACTTCACCGTCGATTACAACGGGAAATCGCAGAAACTCAGCGACTACGCAGGCAAAGGCAAGTGGCTTCTCGTCGACTTCTGGGCAAGCTGGTGCGGACCGTGCCGCCGTGCCATGCCATTGCTGAAAGAGATTTACACAGAATATAAGGATAAGGGCCTCGAGGTACTCGGCGTGGCCGTATGGGATGAGCCGGCCGATTCGGAGCGTGCCGCCCGACAGCTGCAGCTCCCCTGGCCACAGATTATCAATGCACAGAAAATACCTACCGATATCTACGGTATATACGGCATCCCCCATCTGATGCTGATCGCTCCCGACGGTACTATCGCCGCACGCGGTATCGAGGGCGACGAACTTCGTAAGGTTGTCGCCGACGCGTTCAGTCATGCTCCCGAAACAGCCACCGAACAGTAGCGCTCCACCCCCCGAGGCATATCATCCATCCGACAAACGCTCCGGCCACATCGGCCAGAAAATCCATCATATCCTCGCCGCGGCCCATTCCCATTGCTCCTTGCAGCAGTTCGATGGCGCCCCCGAAGAGCGAAACAATAAGGAAATATACAAACAGCAATCCCTTAGGCGCGCGCACCGAGTCATCAAGCCGGTGCGCCGCTTTTTTTCTGAGAGCATCAAGCCCCATACAGAGTATCATCCCCATCATCATTATGCCATGCACAACCTTGTCGGCACCCTCGAAAAGCTCTATATGCGTACCCTGTAACGGATCAGGCCACAGTGTCAGATAAAGTATCGCCAGCAGACACAAGATACTCAGCGTCCATGCCGGCAGTCCGCGGATAAGCAGCCTCAACATACGCGGTCCTCCCCTTTTGCCATTACGCCCGGAAGCCCGCGGCGCAGCCGTTCGCAGAATATGGTTGTCAGAGCATTGCTCGTGCTGCCGTTGCCTGCCGGATGCACCATCGTCAGCGCCACTTCGGCAGGCTGCCATTCGGCGAAATCCACTTCGACCGACAGTTTCAGCTCCTGGCCAGCTACAGCACGTGCGATAAACCCGACCATAAGCAGTCCCTTTCGGGCAAACCACCATGTGCCGGCAAGCTCCAGCGCCTCGATATCAAGCCCCGTCTCCTCCTTTATCTCGCGACGCACCGCCTCTTCGGCAGTCTCGCCCGGAGCCATATAGCCCGACACCAGATTGCAGTACTGCGTGCTGATATATGCCTGACGCTGCAACAGCACTTCATCGCGCTCGTTGGCTACAAGTGCTATCACACATGTCGAAAACATGTCAAACCATGGCTTCCCACACTTCTCACACCAAGGCACAATCCCCTCGTCGCCCAGTTCTTTTCCACCGAGCCTGCTGCCGCAATCAGGACAATATGTAAATCGCATTTCCGTAAATTTTTCTCAAATTATCTTAATAACGCACAGATCCCGTCTTTTAGTTTACACCCTGCCTTATTCCTTTCTCTGCAAGCAGGCGCTCCAACCGATGCACGAATTCATAGTTCTTCAGCCCCCAGCGCGGGCTTATAAGCATATCGCCCGGCGACTGGCTGGTAAAGCGCTCGATAGCGATAGCGGGATCCAGACGCCCCACCGCCTTGCAGCAAAAATCGAGATAGCCATCCACTGTCCATGGCGTGAACGTCTCTTCGCCGGCAGCTACGGCACGGGCAAGCGGTGTGTCGCTCACAATCTGAAGCTGATGGAACTTCACGGTATCGGGATGCAGCAGATTCACCGCATCTATAGTATGCAGCATCATGCTTTCCGTCTCACCCGGCAGCCCCATTATAAGATGCAGCCCGGTATAAAGCCCTTCATCGCGGGCAATCTCTACAGCCCCTACGGTATCGGCCCAGCGGTGACAGCGGTTGACGCGGCGCAACGTCGAGTCGTGTGCGCTCTCGGCGCCAAACTCAAGCATCACAAATTTCCCGTTCCGTCGTATGTCGCCTAAAAAACGCGCCACGCGCCGGTCGAAGCAGTCAGGGCGCGTGCCCACTACCAGTCCGTCGATCCCATCCACGTCAAGCGCTTCCTGACATGCGTCGCGGAAACTTCCGAAACCGCGGTGTGTCGACGTGTACGACTGGAAATAAGCCAGATACCTCATCGCAGGATACTTCCGGCCGAAAAACCGACGCCCCTTTTCAAGCTGTACCGATATACTGTCGCTCGCCAGGCAATATCCCGGTGTAAAAGCCATATTGTTGCAATACGAGCACCCGCCACGCCCTATCGTTCCGTCACGGTTGGGACAGCTACGGCCTGTGTTTACCGAAAGTTTCTGCATCTTCACGCCGAACCGTTCCCCGATGAAATCGGCATAGTCGCGGTAATACTTCTCAGCCATGAAATAAAGGGATAAAACGATCAGATACGTACCGTGCGGTCGAGCAACGCCGCATCAAGCAGAGTCATCGCAGCCATTGCCTCCACAACAGGTACGGCACGCGGAAGCACACACGGATCGTGGCGTCCGCGCGCATGGAGGGTGGCGTCCACGCCGCTGTCATCGACCGTCGGCACCTCGCGAAGCAGTGTGGCCACAGGCTTGAAAGCCACGCGCATCACTATATCCTCGCCGTTGGAGATACCACCCTGTATACCTCCCGAATGGTTGGTAAGGAAACGGGGACTCTCTACGGCGCCCCGGCTCTCCATCACGTCGATCATCTCCGATCCGCGACGGCAACAACCCTCAAAGCCCATGCCATACTCAAAGCCTTTGGCGGCATTGATGCTCAGCATGGCCGATCCGAGCATGGCGTGAAGCTTGCCAAACACCGGCTCGCCCAGTCCGGCAGGAACGCCGCGTACCACTGCGGTAACCGTACCACCTATAGTATCGCCCGCACCCTTCACCTCCAGAATAAGTCGATGCATCTCAGCGGCGGCAACATGATCGGGACAGCGCACATCGTTGGCATCAGTCATCGCCGCGTCATACCACAGTCCGTCGCCATTCATACGTATGTGGCCCACACGCGAGGTATAAGCCGAAACGCTTATCCCCGGATAAAGCACACGCAAAGCCTGCATCGCCACGGCGCCGCCTACCACACGTGCGATAGTCTCGCGCGCTGATGAGCGTCCCCCGCCGCGGTGGTCGCGCACGCCATATTTACACGTATAAGTATAGTCGGCATGCGACGGACGGAACACATGGCGCATATTCTCGTAGTCATGCGTAT
>JAHZGZ010000319.1 GCA_019420545.1 Bacteroidales bacterium
ATCTGCGTCCGCAGTTTACCGCAACCTACCGTCCGTCCGACACTTCCCAGTTCCGGCTGAACTTCACCTCATGGCAGTCGGCCCCCTCGCTTGCCGAGACCAACGTGGCCCCGCAGCAGATCGACGGCTTCCAGTGGCGCATCGGAAATCCCGACCTGAAAACATCATCGTCCTACATGCTTACATTGCGCTACAATTTCACATTCCCGAGGGTCAACGGTACATTCGGCGTGCGTGCATTCACCAGTCCCGACGCTATAACCCCGCGCCTTTTTTGGAGCGACGACAAGCTCGTTACCTCCTACGAGAACAGCCGCGGCATGGATAACCTTACGTTCTGGCTCTCGCCGCAGATAGAAGTGGTGCCGGGATGGTTCATGATCAACGGTACACTCCAGTATCGTGCCGAGCGCATGCGCGGCAAGGATTATAAACTGTACAACCATAATTGGAGCGGCGACATATCGGCTATGCTCATGCACTGGGGCTTTACCCTAACCGCACAATATCGCCGCGCCCAGGAAGATCTGTGGGGACAATCCATCTCGTGGGGCGAGAATATTTCCATGATCAATCTTTCGTACAACTGGAAAAACTGGGAGTTCGGTGCGGGAATGATAATGCCCTTCGGACGCTACGACCAGGGTAGCCGCTCGCTCAACCCCTACAATACCAACGAGAGCCATATGCGCCTCGACATGCGCATACCGTATATCCAGATCAGCTATAATCTGCAGTGGGGCCGGCAGAAGCGCGGCGCTCAGAAGCTGATCAACGCCGATGCCAACGTCGATCAGTCGTCGGCCGGCTCGCGATAGTACCGCTCCGATACTCATGCAAGAGTGACTCCCCCGCCGGTCAGGTATATGCACATACGCCTGACCGGTCGGGGGAGTCCTTTTGTTTAGCGGCAATCCTGACCTTACCGCAAGGTACCGGAGGAATATATTCCGACGAAACCGGCACCTGTAACACAACACATCTTTACTATTCTACTATTATACTTAGGTACACTGATACATGATTTAAACAGATACTTTTTCCGATTTTTTTTAAGGTACTTTTTCGATTTACGTCAGTGTGATGTTTAGGTATTGAATCTTTACGGGAAATTAATGAGTTGCAAAGTTAATGTGACGCACAGTAACTGTTGTTATCAATATTTCTGTAATGACTACCATATTTACAGAAAAGATGATATATCGCTACCATATGGCGGGAATGGTTGAACGGCGCATCAGTCGTGTCGTTGTGATCTGATTTCAGAGCCGCCGAACACGTCGCTCAGCGGCATTGTGTCGAGAGCATGGTCTATGGCCTCAGTTTCCGATGGTGTGAGCCGTATGTCGGCAGCGCCGAGATTCTCTTTCAGACGGCACAGATGGCGCGTGCCGGGGATGGGCACTATCCAGGGTTTCTTGCAGAGCATCCATGCGAGGGATATCTGCGACAGGGTAGCGTGTTTCTCTTTGGCGATTCTGTTGATCAGGGCCAGTAGGTCGTGGTTCTTGTCGTAACTTTCCTTGCTGAACTGTGGCATGGCCGCGCGATAGTCGGTTTTGGCGTCGAATTTCGAGGCGGCATTGTATGCGCCTGTCAGAAATCCGTTGGCGAGCGGCGAGAATGCCACGAAGCCTACGCCGAGTTCCTCAAGTGTCGGAAAAATCGCCTCATGCCAGCGTGCCATCATGGAATAACGGTTCTGTACGGCGGTAACGGGACATACGGCATGCGCACGGCGCAGATATTCTTCGGTGGTTTCCGATATGCCCCAGTGGAGTATTTTCCCTTCGCGGATCAGTGCGGCCATCGTGTCGGCCACGGTCTCGGGTTCGACGGCTGGATCGATACGGTGCTGGTAGTAGAGGTCGATATGGTCGGTCTGCAACCGGTGCAGAGAGCCTTCTACCGATCTACGGATTGTCTCCGGAGTGGAGTCGGGTATAATCGGGTGAGGGCCGGGGCCGTAAGGATCGTCGAACGTAAGACCGAATTTTGTGGCAAGCACTATTTTGTCGCGGCAGTGGTGCAATCCCTCGCCGATGATCCGCTCGTTGTGGTGGGGATCTTCGGGTGTGCCATATATTTCGGCTGTATCAAAAAATGTGTAGCCCATGTCAACAGCGTCGCAGAGCAGACGCGTCATCTCCCGGGCATCCGACGGCTTGCCATAGGCATGACTCATGCCCATGCAGCCCAGTCCTACGGCCGATACTTTCAGCCCGTCACCTAATATGCGGAAATTGTTCATAATCAGAAAGAATTAATAACAACTAATAGTATATGCTCTTGGTAATTTGAGTTACCGCACAAAATTATAACGATATGTCGGTAATGGCGTTATGAATAATTCAGCGTTATTTTCAAAAAAATCCTTTAATTAGGCCGGGTGATGATTTTTTTTGGAAAAATGACTAATTTTGTTGCCATGGAATGCAACGGCTGGCCAAAGAGTGATAAAGTAATAATAGCCGATACCCTGCAAGGTGTGGGTGAGGGCGATCTGCAGCATTATCTTGCCCATGCATTGTGTCTTGACGGAGCTGCGGAGTTCTCATTCAACGGCAACCGGTTTGTGATGGGGAAAGGCGATCTGCTGATCGTAAGGAAGGGCCGGCTTATCGAGGACTTTACCTCTTCGGATGATTTCAGGGTAAAGGTGATATATCTCCACACTGCCTTTGCCGAAGCGGCGACTCCGCTTACCAATTACGGCATGAAGGGTACGCTGGCATTGTTTCTCAATCCGGTAATGAGGCTTTCGGAGTTCCAGTTCGGCATGTGCCTGCAGGATTTCCGCAATGTCGAGTTCCGTCATACCACTACATGCTTCCGTTTTTATGAGGAGGGGCTGAGGTGTGCGGTTCAGATGATGATACTCGACTTTTTCGATTTTCATGCGCGCCTGTATGGCGAAAGCTCGATCTCCACGCAGAATGCCGGAATAATGACCCGCTTTCTGGGAATGCTTGACAATGGGGCTTACCGCACCAACCGCGAGGTTACATATTATGCCTCGGAGTTGTGTGTCACGCCTAAATATCTGTCGGAAATATGCAAGAAGGTTAGCGGACACTCGGCCAACTTCTGGATCAACCGCTATACGATACTTGATATATCGCGGTGTCTGCGCGACAAGTCTCTTACGTTTGTGCAGATTTCCGATATGTTCCGTTTCTCGTCGGCCGCCTATTTCAGCCGCTATGTGCAGCATAATCTCGGCATGAATCCTACCGATTACCGCGACTGCATGGCGACGCTTCAGCCTATACGGTCTGCTCCTTGGGCGGATAACGCCTGCATATTCCGTGGACGGTATGTCGCGCCACAGTGAAAATTTAGTAATTTTGCACTCCGGCAGGAGCCGCCTCGTGTCGCTGCTGCTGTTCATCCCTGAAATTTATGTATTATATATCAAAACGAATGGAAATATCGGGGTCGCACCGCCTCGAACTGTCATACCCCAGCAAATGCTCCAACACACATGGGCACAACTGGATAATCACCGTCTACTGCAAGGCGCAAACGCTTAATGCCGACGGAATGGTCTGTGATTTCAAGCATATCAAGGAACTGATCCACGATGTGCTCGACCACCGCCATCTCAACGATGTGCTGCCGTTTAATCCTACTGCCGAGAATATCGCCCGATGGGTCACCGAGCAGGTACCGCAGTGTTACAAGGCCGAGGTTCAGGAGAGTGAGGGTAATGTGGCTATGTATGTGGTGGACGACGAGGCATAGTGAAGTGGCACGGCTATGAAAGTCAATGAGATTTTTTATTCCCTTCAGGGGGAAGGGCGCTTTACCGGTACTCCGGCTGTGTTTTTGCGGTTGTCGGGATGCAATCTCCGCTGTCCCTTCTGCGATACCGATGATTTCGATGGCGAAGAGATGTCGCCCGGG
>JAHZGZ010000032.1 GCA_019420545.1 Bacteroidales bacterium
CATACCAGAATGATGACAACACCGAGAGCAAGCAAAAACGCCCACCAGTAGGTGGCCGCATACGACAGGAATATCCCTCCGAGGTTAGGGTCAGTGAAGAAACTTCTTATCGCACCGAAGCGCAGGCGTGATCCTTGAAACGGAAACATCGCCACATCGGCGAGATTCACACATAGCATAAGGGTATTGGTGATGTAATACACCACGTCGGTAGCACGCAGCCATCCGCGCCTCGCCACAAAGGGCGCCGGCAGAAAGCGCATTACCAAAAACAGTGAGTTGAAATAGGCCCATGCCGAAAGATCGAAAGGTATCCCCTGCCACATCAGCCGCATCATATTACCGAACCCGGCGCCATCACCGTTGTAGCATACAAACGCAACACGCGACAGCCATAACAGCATGAACGCCACTCCCGCCTGCCACAGCGTGGCAAGCCATATATTACAACATTTGCGCCGGAATCGTATCATAGTAAAGTGTGTATGCCGAACAGCCAAATCCCACGGGGCAAGAAATGTCAGAAACGTGCGCCTACCGTGAGTGACAGCGACATATTGGAGTTGAAAAAAGTATAGGCATCGCCGAGATACAAGCCGCCGTCAAAACGACCGGTAAGCGAAGAGAATAGTGCCTTATGGTTATAGACAAACGAGAAGAGTATCTTTATGTTGGTCGAGAACATATCTTTCCGGCCATCGGAACTTTCACGGAACACATGTTTGTAACCCAGGGCCGGCAGTGTGGTTATATTGAACAGCCATCGGCGCGGATGCAGCACACAATTGTAGCCATAGCCGACCATAATATTATAATCGGCGTAATTGAACTTATAGTCCATCCTCCCGTCCGGTACAAACTCCAACATATCTTCTGGCAAGGATCCGAAATTGATGCGTACATCCTGACGTTCGTAGTTGAATCCACATATCAGCGTGCCGGAGCTTTTGAGCTGATACTTGCTGTAGCAATATGCCGCCGCATGCGAATAATGCCTGTGGTTAAAGAAATAATAGCCGTCGACAGTAGTCGATTTCTGCGACACATCGTTGAACTTTTGCGAAATATGATGGCCGCCGTTGTATTTTCCGAACTTCTCGATTGTAACACCGCCGTCGGTTGACTGGCGGGTATAACGCAGGGTAAACAGCGCGCAGGTAAAATTCCAGTCGAAGTTGCGCCGTTGGGCTACAGGATGCCGGAACAGCTCGTTGGCATTGAACGCATAGCTAAGGCCTACCGCCATGAAGTTGATGCTCGGGCCAAGGTCGCTGTAGACGTTGCTGAACATCCTTACATTGAGGTTCTCGGGGAAAAACAGCGAATAGCTCTGCATCCAGTTGTGGCTGTTGAGGAATATTTTCCAGTTTTTGCCCGTGCCGACTACATACTCCGGATCGTAGCTGTTGAATGTGCGGTCGCCCCAGTTGTATACCTTCAGACAGAAACGCATGAACTTCGGATAGTTGATGCCGGGATCGTTAATGCGGAAACCGTTGGCAAACAGCTGCTGTACCCAGTTCTTGCAATAGTAGTCGCGTCCCCATTCAGGATGGGCCGGATCGGCACACGGATCAGTCTCGTATACCACGCTGTCACTTTCGCCTATGGCCATTGTATCGCACACGGCATCGTCAGAAGCAGTCTCCGCCGCACCAACAGTCTGGCCGGCAGCTAAGACCGCCGACAGCAACCCAACGATGCATGATATGATACGGAGATGCATGACAAATACAAACAATGGTGCAAAATTAAGAAATTTTGCACCATTGTTCAAATTATTAACAGTTTAGAATATTCCTTTGGTAGATTTTACTGTCCCTGGCGGCACTATCAGTACATCGGGGTGAACGGAGCATGTTTCTTGAACAGATGCGTAACGTCGCCTACCACATCATAGGTTTTGCTCACATCGAGGCGAAGCACCGGGGCACCGGGGCGCAGGTCGACCTTGTGCAGGTCGACATAGAGCACACCGAGATTGTCGACCGGCTCGAAGCCGTAGATGAGATCGCGTATGTCGCTGTACGAGCGCCATTGTGTCGACGACACTTCGGGGGAAGTCTCAACGGTATAGTGGAACGGCACCGACACGTTTGCCATGATCGACCTGATTATCGCAAAGCCTTCGCGGAAATCATTGGTATGCGCCACATTCTTATTGAAGAACGAGCCGCGCACAAAGCGGTCGGCGCTCGTAACCGTGCCGGGAAGCATATGCACTCCGCCTATAGCCGTCCAATAGTCGTTGATAGCTTTCATGGCCGGAAACTCGGGCAGATTGGTAAGAACAGGGATGTCCTGCCCTTCATATATGTTGATGTTGCCGTTGTCAAATTCCACTATCGCGCTTTTTCCGGTGGCATCGGTAATACCCCAATGGAGGGCCGACACCGTTCCTTTGTCGAATGTAGCGCCACCGATAGAGAAGTTGCGGTTGCGCAGAACATCGAGCACCTCGTCGGTAGTGGCGTTCATGTCGAGCAGCCAGCCTACGAAAACAGCCAGCGAAATCGGAGGCATCTTTTCGTTTGACTCATTATTATATACAGCCCCTTTGCAGAAGAGTGAGTTAATCACCAGACCCTTCTCGTTCATACCCTCGGTAATGCCGCCATCGTAGCTTACGGCATATACGGCACCGTATTTCGACGTCCATTTTACTGAATTGGGAAACACATTGCCAACCTTGGCCATTCCCGCCGGATAGACATACACATTGGTAGGGATAGGCGTTTTCCAGTCAAGCGAACGGCCCACAATGCGGAGCACACTGTCGGGAGCGCTCACCGTAGTGTCACCGACATAAAGTACACGCGAACAGGCATCGGCCTTCGGGGCCGAGGAAAGAAGCGCCACTAAAGCAGCACCCCAAAGCATAACACGATGTTTCATATCTCTCGTAGTTTTATCATTAATCACATACCCTAATAACATTTCCGACCCCGCGATAGTTCTGAATTCAACACTAAGAACTTGAACTACAAGCTACCGCCGCGGGGAATGCCTTACGTCCTACGTTAATGTTGAAAAAAAATTATGCAATATTTAAAGTTTTTTCAACATTTATTTAACTTTGCATTCCGAAACCTGTCTTGTAGGCCGACTTGGGTGATCAGGTGCGAAGGATTGCACTCGTCGCCGCCCGGACACATAGCCACCATTCCTTTAAGGTAATGAACTATACACTTTTAGACTTTTTTGCCCTTCTCGGCTCAGTAGGCCTTTTCCTGTACGGAATGAAGGTAATGAGCGAAGGCCTTCAGAAGGCAGCCGGCGACCGTCTGCGCAACATCCTGTCGGCCATGACCCGCAACCGCTTTACGGGGCTGCTCACCGGTATACTCATCACAGCGTTAATCCAGAGCTCGTCGGCCTCGACGGTGATGGTGGTAAGTTTCGTCAATGCAGGACTGATGACCTTGGGCCAGTCGATGGCGGTAATCTTCGGTGCCAATGTCGGTACCACGTTCACGGCGTGGATCATAGCCTTGTTCGGGTTCAAGGTCGACACATCGGTATTCATACTCCCGCTCATAGCGTGCGCCGTACCGCTCCTCTTCTGCAGCTCCTCGCGCAAAAAGTCGATAGGCGAGTTCCTGATCGGTTTCTCATTTCTCTTCATGGGCCTCAACATGATCAGCGATTATGTGCCCGACCTGCAGAGCAATCCCGAGATGTTCGCCTTCCTACAGCACTATGCCTCGATGGGCTTCATGTCGGTGCTGCTGTTCCTGTTCGTCGGCATAATCATCACGGCCATCATCCAGTCGTCGGCGGCCACATTCGCCATTGTGCTGATAATGTGTACAAAGGGATGGATCACTTTTGATCTCGCGTGTGCCGTAGTGCTCGGCTCAAATATCGGCACCACCATCACCCCCCTCCTTGCCTCGATGAGCGGCAATGTGGCGGCAAAACGTACGGCGATGGGCCATCTGCTCTTCAACCTCTTCGGCATAATCTGGACCCTCGCGGTATTCTATCCATTCGTAAAACTCAACGTCGACATCACGGAATGGCTGGGCCAAGGCAATCCCGAAAGCATGTACAGTTTTGTCAACAATCTTGAGGCAACCGACCCCGATACCTACAACCGGTTTGTGGGAAACTCACTCCCGGCCGAGCACCCGGTGCTTATGCAGGTCGCCAAAATGCAGTTCAGCGTATCGTTCGGCCTGTCGATGTTCCACACCGTATTCAACCTCGTCAACGTACTTATCATGATATGGCTCACGGGCCTTTATGTGAAAATCGTGGAGAAGCTCGTGCCGGCAAAGCACAAGGAGGACGAGGAATTCCAGCTCAAGTTCATCTCCGGAGGTCTGCTCAGCGCCTCGGAACTCAATATCGCCCAGGCAGAGAAAGAACTCTCGGTATATGCCCAGCGCGTGCAACGTATGATCGACATGGCCGAGCAGCTTGTCCACGCAAAGGAAAAGAGCGAGGAATTCTCCCGGCTCTACTCGCGTCTGGAAAAATACGAGGAGATATCCGACCGCATGGAAATCGAGATAGCCAACTACCTCAACCGGTGCGCCGAGGGACGCCTCTCCAACGAAGGCAAGCTCCACATAGCCGCCATGCTCAACATCGTCAGCGAAATCGAGAGCATCGCCGACTGCTGCTTCGGCTGCGCAAAGATACTCATACGAAAGCAGGAGAGCGGGGTCGAATTCAACGATGCCATACTCGCCAATATCGACACTATGTTCGCCTATGTGAAGGAAGCCATGTCGGATATGCTCGTTCTGCTCGGCGATGTAGAAAAGGTTCGTGAGGTCGACATCATACGCTCATATAACAAAGAACGCGAGATCAACAACCTGCGCAACCAGTACCGCTCGAAGAATGTGGAAAGCATCAACAACCACATCTACGAGTATCAGGCCGGAATCTACTATATGGACATTATCAACGACCTGGAAAAGATGGGCGACTATGTTATCAACGTCGTCGACACTATACGCGACCATTTCCGCAAACGTGTGGCCTGACAGTTACGTTCCCTCATAACCAATACATATCTCAAAACGCCCGGCACATCCACCATTGTAGCCGGGCATTTTACATTTTTGTTGCAAATCAAGCCCCAATCCATGACATAGACTTTACAAACCGGAGTCAAATAACACTATGGAGACAATGTTGCTACAATATGATTGCATTGAACCACACAATAAAATTTATTTAATAATTTTAATGCAGTAATCACATGTACTATAAGAGCGATAGCATTATTCTATCTACACAATCGGTACACACCCATTCGTGACTATAATGGCAGACACAGCCGCACACAACGTATCCAATCCCGACACCAAGGGACGCAAAATAATGATTGCCGACGAAGACCTTCTCGCCTGCGATCTGATGCAGTATTCTCTTGAAAACGAAGGATACAAGGTGGAGGTATTCCATTCCGCCAAAGAAGCGATGGACAAGAACCTCGCCGGCTTCAGCCTGTTTATCATCGACATGAATTTAGGCGACTCTACAGGCATCAAACTCGCCTACCACCTCAAGCAGAACAAGGCTACCGCCCGGATACCTCTGATATTCTGCTCCACACCTGACGGCGACGTGATCGGAGGCCTCGATTTCGGAGCCGACGACTACATACTCAAGCCCTTCTCCATGCGTGAGATGACAGCCCGCGTCAACGCCCTGCTGCGCCGATGCCGCATAGGCACATCGCCGGAATTCCACGATAAGCCGTCGGTACTGAGCCACAACACCCTTACCCTGAATCTGCGCGAACGCACCACATTTATCGACAGCATACCCATAAAGCTCGGGCGCGACGAGTTCGGGCTGCTTGCGTTCCTGCTGAGTCACAAAAACCGCATTTTCGACGCCGACGAGATATACGATAACGCATGGCCCGAAAAAGACACCGTCAGCGAAGTATATATCAACAATGTTCTCGACCGTATACGCGCGAAACTCGGGCGCTATTCCCATTATCTTGTCACACGCTACGGATACGGATATGGCTTTATCCAGTAAACACAACGAACTGCTGCAACCGCTGCCGGCATGTCATATCGCCGGACGTCTGGAAGCTGGATGCGACGAAGCCGGGCGCGGATGTCTTGCAGGGCCTGTATATGCCGCCGCCGTAATTCTCCCCGACGATTTCAGCCACCCGTGGCTCAACGATTCAAAGCAACTTACTGAAGCGCGCCGCGACAAGATGCGAGCAGTAATAGAGAGTGAAGCCATAGCCTGGGCTGTGGCTTCGGTCAGCGCCGAAGAAATCGACCGTATCAACATACTCCAAGCCTCGATTCTCGCCATGCACCGGGCGCTCGACATGCTTGCCGTAAGGCCGGGAGCGGTGATCGTCGACGGCAACCGCTTCAAGCCATATGCCGACCTGCCCTGTACGACTTTCGTAAAAGGCGACGGACGGTTTGCGAACATAGCTGCGGCATCAATACTTGCAAAGACCCACCGCGACCAGGAAATGCGCCGTCTGCATGAGCAGTATCCCATGTATGCATGGGATATCAACAAAGGCTATCCTACAAAAGCCCATCGTGCGGCCATAGCCGAACACGGACCCTCGCCTGTACATCGTATGACATTCCGGCTTCTTGACACACAGCTGACACTGTTCTGATTCCACATCCGGCAACAGACCACACCCAAAAGTATATCCGGATAAAGAAATCACCCCTGTCGCAGCTAAAGCTGTGGCAGGGGCATATGTTTTATATACGGCTATCCGGTGCAACGCCTGGTGTACACCGTCCTCAATCGAATGCCGGGAAACCGCGTGTTGGATGCAGCTCCCAGCGGCCTTCGCTGTCAATCGTGACAAATAGTGCCGAAGCCTCGGGAATGCGGTTAAGCATGGCACGCGCACTGTCCATCGGCATTACCATGCATGCTGTGGCAAGAGCGTCGGCAGTGATGCAATCGGGAGCGACAACAGTTACGCTCAGCACTCCGGAAGAGACGGGACGTCCCGTGATAGGACTGATCGTATGTCCCACCACACCTATATCCGTCTTATGGTAGTTACGATAATTACCCGAGGTTGCCACCCCGTCGTCGGTAAGCCTGACAATTGCGGTACCGGTATGCACCACAGTGTCAGTGTTGGCCACAGGAGCATCGATCATCACACGCCACGGCTGGCCGATCTGATTCTCGCCCCTGACATTTATCTCGCCGCCGATCTCAACCATGTAGTTGACCACTCCGTTTCGCTCAAGCATTTCCGCAACGAGGTCGCAGGCGTATCCTTTGGCAATGGCCGAGAAATTAAACTGTGTGTCAGGGTGCTTCTTTATGATGTGCCCGTCAGGAAGCAGTTTGCAGCTGTCGATCCCTACAAGCATTCTCACACTGTCGATTTTGGCATCGGTGGGCAACGCTATGCTGTCCTTATGCATGGCGTTGGACGGCCCGAATCCCCACAGATCCACAAGCGGCCCGACAGTAGGATCAAACGCGCCGTGGCTGAACTTATTTATACGTACCGACTCTTTGAAAATCTTGCGGAGAATGGTGTCGGCTACGGCAGAACTGTCATTACGGTTTATCGCCGATATTATTGAACGCGGATTAAATACCGATACGGAATTATCCACACGTTTCAATACCGACAGCACACTGTCGTCAAGCACCGCATTGGATGCATATGTCACATGATATGTCGTAGACCAGATGATGCCTTCAAAAGTACGGTAGGGCTTAGCCGTGTTGCAGCGTGCAAAAGCCCATAATAGAAATGTGACGCCGGCAAGAAGCAGAATTGAGAGTTTGGTTTTCATAAGCAATTCCTCATGCGTCAGGTTACCCTTGTTTCGAGAGATGGCGTTAGAGTACCGCAAAGTTACAATCTTCAATCTGATTTATTGCAACTTAATTACAGAATATTTACATTATGCACACGTTTTAACAAAGTTTCACACGCCGAGGAGCAACGTCGCGTCGCCATAGCTCAGAAAGCGGAAACGATGCTCAAGTGCGAAATCGTACATCCTGCGCCAATCGCCATCTACAAAGGCCGATACGAGCAGCAGAAGGGTCGACTGTGGCTGATGAAAATTGGTCACCATACCCCTAACCACCCTATAAGTATATCCCGGAGCGATGATGATACGCGTGGAGGCGATAAAACGCTCAGCTCCCCGGCTGTCGAGGTAGGCGAGCAGGGCGCCGAGCGCCTCGCCAAGGCTCAATTGCGGATGATTTCCGGCGTAGGGATACCATTGCGGCACCTCGCCGTTCCAGTTGCCGGTACTGATCAGGCATCCTGCATGATACAGGCTTTCAAGCGTACGTACGGAGGTCGTACCTACGGCAATTACCCGGCGTTCTGTCGCAGCAAGTTCGGCGATGAGCCCTCGCGTCACCGATATGAACTCGCTGTGCATCCCATGTTCGCCCACAGTATCGCTCTTTACAGGCTGGAATGTACCGGCACCGACATGCAGGGTAAGTTCCCGGCGAGGTATGCCGCGACGGTCAACGGCGTCGAGCACGGCCGGCGTGAAATGCAGCCCGGCTGTCGGGGCGGCCACAGAGCCTTCGATGCGCCCATAAACGGTCTGATAATCGGTTGAGTCGCTATCCTCCGTGCCTCGGTTGAGATAAGGGGGGATAGGTATCTCCCCGGCCGCCTCGATAATCTGCGAGAAAGTGACCTCGGGATTGTCCCAGTCGAAGCGCACCTCCGAGGCATTCCCGTCGCGTGCCACACGGGTGGCGCTCAGCGTCACGTCATGGCCGCCGACAGAAAGCCGACGGCACAGCCGCCCCTCCTTCCAGCGCTTCGAGTTGCCGACAAAGCATATCCACGAGCACCCGTCAGTCGAGGCAAAATTCATGGCGTAGTCGGCCGGAGAGGCCGGCTCAAGACAAAACACCTCGATAAGGGCGCCGCCCTCGTCCTCACCCTTGCGGAAACGCAGACGCGCGTTGATAACCCGCGTATTGTTGTATACGAGAATCGAGTCGGCGGGGAGAAGCCCGGGCAATTCGGAAAACTCACGTTCCTCTATATCACCGTTGCCGTAACGCACCAGCAGGCGGCAACGGTCGCGTTCGGAGAGCGGATGCTTCGCAATCAGTTCGTCGGGAAGCGGATAATTGAAATCAGCTATATGTAGTGTATGCGGATCAGTCATGCAAAGATTATTATGTATCGGGTAATCAATACTCTCTCCCCTCGAATTCCGACACTCTCTTTATCCATTCGGGATCAATGGGCACGGAATGTCCCGTCCTGGGATCGATACTTACCATCACTGTGCGGGCTATACACTTCACCTCGCCGGTGTCGATGTCGATCACCCTCTGCTCGAGGCGGAAACTCGACTCCCCGATATGGGTGATAGCGGTAACTACACAGATCTGCTCGTCGATAGTGGTAGGAGCATAGAAATCGCAGTTTATATTGGCGATGACGGTATTGATGGCATGCCAGTCGAGCTTGTCGTCCATCATCTCCTGAAAATAACGCACTTTGCCGAGATCCATGTAGGCGAAGTACATCTGGTTGTTGACATGGCCCAGCAAGTCGATATCGTTGAATCGTATCTGTACAGGCAGCACCGTACGGAACGGCTGTGTCGGAGCCGGCACACGCGGATTGAGCGGCTGCGGAAGGATTATTTCAGGTTTCATGGCCGCAAATTTAATAAAAATTACTAACTTTGTGGAGAGTAGGCCGCTGCGTTTCGCGCCATCCGACAGAGCGCGCGGCTGCCGCCAATCATGACGAACACTTTATGAGCGACGATATAATTACCCCCGACGACTTCAACGACAACGATACCGACGACCTGTCCGCCACCCAGGGCGATGAAGCGCCCGCTTCTGCCGGCCGCGTGACACTTGACACCTCCGACGACGTCGTACGCCACCAGCTGCGCGGCATGTACCAGAGCTGGTTTCTCGAATATGCCTCATACGTAATCCTCGAGCGCGCCGTGCCCCACATCGACGACGGCCTCAAGCCTGTACAGCGACGCATACTCCACTCTATGCACACCCTCGACGACGGCCGTTTCAACAAGGTGGCCAACATCGTGGGCAACACCATGCAGTACCATCCCCACGGCGACGCGTCGATCAACGATGCCCTCGTGCAGCTCGGACAGAAAGAGCTGCTCGTCGAGACGCAGGGTAACTGGGGCAATGTGCTGACCGGAGCATCGGCGGCCGCCGGCCGTTACATCGAGGCCCGTCTGTCGCCGTTCGCCCTCGAAGTGCTCTACAACTCCAAGACAACCGACTGGACAGTAAGCTACGACGGCCGCAAGCCCGAGCCTGTGACCCTTCCCGCCAAGTTCCCCCTTCTGCTCGTGCAGGGTGTGGAGGGAATTGCCGTGGGCCTGTCGTCAAAAATACTCCCCCACAACTTCAACGAGGTGATCGACGCCGCGGTGTCATACCTGCGCGACGAGCCGTTCAACCTCTATCCCGACTTCGTTACCGGAGGCTTCCTCGATGTAACCAAATACAACGGCGGCGAGCGCGGGGGCTCGGTAAAGATACGAGCCAAAATCGAGAAGGTCGATAACAAGACCCTCGCCATCACCGAAATCCCCTTCGGCAAGACAACCGGAATTATCGCCGACTCCATCATCAAGGCCGCCGAAAAGGGTAAAATCAAAGTGCGCAAGGTCGAGGACATGACCTCGGAAAACGCCTGCATACTCGTACACCTCCTCCCTGGCACATCGAGCGATAAGGCCATCGACGCGCTCTACGCTTTCACCGACTGCGAACTGAGCATATCGCCCAACTGCTGCGTGATTTCCGGCCGCAAACCCCACTTCCTCGGCGTCAGCGACGTGTTGCGCCACAGTGTCGACACCACCCGCGAACTGCTGCGCCGCGAGTTGGAGATACAGCGCGGCGAGCTTATGGAGTCGCTCCATTTCGCATCGCTCGAACGCATCTTCATCGAGGAGCGCATCTACAAGGACAAGCAGTTTGAGGAGGGAAAGGACATGGACGCCGTACTCGCCCACATCGACAAGCGCCTGGAGCCGTTCAAGAAAGACCTCTGGCGCGAGATTACCCGCGACGACCTCCTGCGGCTGATGGAGATCAAGATGAAGCGCATACTCCGCTTCAACTCCGACGAGGCCGACCGTCTCATCGCCAACTATCGTGAGCGCGTGGCCGATATCGACCGCAAGCTCGCCGATATCATCGGCCACACAATCGAATGGTATCTACATCTCAAGGATAAATACGGCGACGCGTTCCCGCGCCGCACCGTACTGCGCAGCTTCGACAGCATCGAGGCCGCCACAGTGGCCGAGGCCAACGAGCGCCTCTACATCAACCGCGAGGAAGGCTTCATCGGCACCTCGCTCAAAAAGGACGAGTACATATGCCAGTGCTCCGACATCGACGACATCATCATCTTCTACAAGGACGGCAAATACAAGGTCGTCAAGGTGCAGGACAAGATGTTCGTAGGCAAGGGTGTGCTCTACGTCAACGTATTCAAGCGCAACGACCTGCGCACCATCTACAACGTAATCTACCAGAACGGCAAGGGGGGTACATACTATATGAAGCGCTTCGCCGTGACAGGCGTCACCCGCGACAAGGAATACAACCTCACGCAGGGTCTCCCGGGGTCGAAGGTGGCATGGTTCTCGGCCAATCCCAACGGTGAGGCCGAGGTGGTGAAAGTGACGCTGAAACCGAAGCTGCGCCTCAAGACTCTACAGTTTGACATCGACTTCAGCCAGCTCGCAATAAAGGGGAAGCAAAGCCAGGGCAATATGGTGACTAAAAATGAAGTACACCGCTTCACCCTCAAGGAGAAGGGCGCGTCGACGCTCGGCGGCCGCCAGGTGTGGTTCGATCCCGACGTGCTCCGCCTCAACTACGACAAGCGCGGCACATATCTCGGTGAATTCAACGGCACCGATCAGGTACTCGTGATCCTGAAGTCGGGCGAATACTATCTGTCGAGCTTCGATTCGGGTAACCACTACGAGGACGACATACTGCGCATCGAGAAATTCCGGCCCGGCCACGTGTGGACGGCCATCGTCGACGATGCTGATCAGGGTTACCCCTATCTCAAGCGTTTCACTTTCGAGCCGGCTACAAAGCGCACGCGCTTTATCGGCGAAAACGAGAAAAGCTCCCTCATGCTCCTCAGCGACGCCCCCGGATGCCGCATAAAGGTAACCTTCGGCGGTGCCGACGACTACCGCGAGCCTTTGGAGGTCGACGCCATGGAGTTTATCGCCGTCAAAAGCTACAAGGCGCGCGGCAAGCGACTCACCACATATGCCGTCGACTCCCTTGAGGAGCTTGAACCCCGCGAGGTGGAGAATGTCGACGACGAGGATACCGCTCCGTCGACCGCCATGCCCGATGATGAGGCGCAGGAACCCATTGAGGAAGAGCGCTCCGACGACGAAGTCCGCGACGAAATAAACGGCCAGCAGCGCATTTTCTGAAAATGAGGAAGATAATCGCATTTATTCTGCTCATACTTCCGGTAATTGCCGGTGCCGTGGAGAGTGTCGGCACCTCCGCTGACCATGTTGCCGTGCCCGACAGCATCATCCGCCCGGTCAGCTCCCACTTCACCTATGATGTGGGCTCGGCGCTGGTGGCCAACACCTATCTCACCCCGCTGAAATATACCGGCTGGGGTATGCGCCTCGGCTACGACCGCACACAGGCCATGCGTTTCCGCCCCGACCAGCTCGTTCAGCGCATCGCCGCGGGACTCGACCTTGACCGCACCGAAAATCCGGCCCGGAATGCCACCATGTGGCGCCTGGTGGCCGACTTCTCCTACGGCGTCACATGGCGCTGGCGTCTCCCATATGAAATCACTGTAGCCGGAGGCCTGTCGACAGGGGTCGATCTTGGTGTGGTCTACAACAACCGCAACGGCAACAATCCGGTAGCTGTCGAAGCGGCATGGACGGTCAATATTACCGGCGCGGCCATGTGGCGCCATACTTTTTGGGGCAAGAAAGTGCTCTTCACTTACCGCCCGACCATACCGCTTACGGGGGTATTCTTCTCGCCCGACTATGGTGAGCTGTTCTACGAAATCTCGCTCGGCAATCACAGCGGTCTCGCCCACTGCGCCTGGTGGGGCAACTATTTCCGCATGGAGAATCTTCTTACTGCCGACATTGCATTCGGCTCCACCGAGCTGCGCATAGGTTTCCGCAACAATATCCTGTCGACGCGCGTCAACAACATAACCACACGTGTAGTCACCTGCGCCGCAGTGATCGGTGTAGGAGGCACATGGATCTCGGTCAGCCCCTACAAGGGGATAAGCGCCGACGCACGCATCATATCAGCAACCTATTGATTCCCGGCATATGGCACACGCACTATCCATCATATTCCGCATGGCGCTTATCGCCGCGACTGCCTTCATCGCTACCGCATGCCATTCTCTCGAGGAGTGGGACGACAACCCGCGCGGCAACTTTGAGGCGCTATGGACAATACTCGACGAGCACTACTGCTTCTTCGCCGAAAAAGATGTCGACTGGCAGGCCGTACACGACAAGTATGCCCCGAAAATCAGCAACAAGATGACCTCCAAGGAGCTGTTCTTCGTATGCGCCGACATGCTCGACGAACTGCGCGACGGCCACACCAACCTGTCGGCCTCGTTCAACACATCATACTACCGCAAATGGTGGAGCGACTATCCGCAGAACTATTCCGAGCGTCTGGTCGAGCAATACTACCTCAACTTCAACTTCCTCACTGCCGCCGGACTCGACTATGCCATACTCCCCCAGAATATCGGATACGTGCGCTACAGCTCGTTCAGCTACGGCATCGGCGAGGGCAATCTCGACGAGGTGCTGATGTATCTCAACACATGCGACGGCCTCATAATCGACATACGCGACAACGGCGGCGGCTCGATGACCAACGTGGAAACACTCGTGCGCCGCTTCATCACCTCGCGCACCCTTGCGGGCTACATCTCCCACAAGACAGGCCCGGGCCATAACGATTTCTCCGAACCCTACGCCTACTACTTCGATCCAGCCGAGCGCGGACGCATCATGTGGGGCAAGCCCACCGTCGTGCTCACATCGCGCGGCACATTCTCCGCCGCCAACAATTTCGTGTCGATAATGCAGTACATCCCCGGAGTAACAATCGTGGGCGCACGCACCGGCGGCGGCTCCGGCATGCCCTTCAATTCCGAGCTTCCCAACGGCTGGGGCGTACGCTTTTCAGCATGCTCCGTGCTCGACGCCAAAGGACATACCACCGAGTTCGGTATCGATCCCACCCCCGGCTGCGC
>JAHZGZ010000320.1 GCA_019420545.1 Bacteroidales bacterium
ATTTATGCCATTTCACTTTAGCCGACATACCTTCGCAACGATGTTGCTTACGTTAGGAACAGACATTTATACGGTGTCGAAGATGCTCGGACATTCAAGCGTGAAACCGACACAGATTTACGCCAGGATTATCGACAAGGCAAAGGACAACGCCGTATGTCTCGCGGACGGCATCGAATGGTAGCTGACGCAATGAATTTTTCAATCAGTCCGATAAAACGCCCATACAATTATTCAATTTTTACCTTTTATAAACAACTCTCCAATGGCAAGACCAAGAACTACTAAATTAAAAGAGCCGGTAAGGATGCGATTCAAGAAGCTCGCAAACGGCTCAAAGTCGATATACCTTGACATCTACGTTGACGGCAAACGCAGTTACGAATACCTGAAACTCTACATCCTTCCTGAACTGAACGCCAATATCAAGGAGCAGAACCGCACCACAATGGCGGCAGCCGAGAAGATAAAGTCACAGCGTATAATCCAGCTTACCGAAGACAGGGCTTCGTTGCGCCACGTTTCCAAACGTGCCGGCATCCTCGTTTCCGACTGGCTCGACACCTATAAGGAAGACAGAGAGAAGAACGGCGCACGGGGCATGAAGATTGTCAGGAAGCTCAAACGGATACTTGAACTGTATCGCAAAGGAGCGAGGATGAAAGATGTGAACAAGGAGTTTCTTCTCGGCTTCATCGATTTTTTACGCAATGATTACCTTTCTCCTCAAGGGAAACCGATAGCCGCATATACCCAGCGAGGATATTTCGGCATCTTCAACTCCGCACTCAACGCCGCTGTTCAGGCTGATGTCATCCCTGACAATCCTGTCAACCGGCTGACACCGCAGGAACGTATCAAGGCACCCGAAAGCAAGAGGGAATACCTGTCAATCGACGAAATCAGGACTCTTATAGCCACTGAGTGTTCGCATGAGATTGTCAAGCGGGCTTTCATGTTCTCCTGCTACTGTGGTCTGCGACTGAGCGATGTGTATGCGCTCAAATGGAAAGACCTTGTGCGTGACGGTGACATCTGGCGAGTTGGAATCGTCATGAAGAAGACCGCGATACCGAACTATCTCCCACTTTCAAAACAGGCGACGGCATGGATGCCGGAGCGCGGCGATGCCGCCGACAGCGACAATGTTTTTGCACGGCTTCCGAAAGGACAGTATCTGAATGACCTTATAAAAGCATGGGCGAAGGAAGCCGGACTGTCTAAACATGTCACGTTCCATACATCAAGGCATACCTTCGCAACCATGCTGCTGACGCTCGGCGCAGACCTTTATACAGTATCGAAGCTGCTTGGTCATGCCAATGTAAAAACTACTCAGATCTACGGAAAAATTGTTGACCAGAAGAAAGATGATGCCGTGAGCCGAATTGACAAGGCTTTTGAATAATACAGCAAATCACATTTTATAGCCATCTGTTCCCTGTTTGTTATAGGGATAACATAGCCTGCCATTCATAATTGAAACTGCTGTAACGGTGTGAACGAGTGCCGAAAATCGGTGCCGATTTTGTGATTTTCATAGATATGCTTAAAAGACAGGGTCTTATACAGCCATCTTCGTTTGATTTCCATTCCTGTATTATAGCTTTGCAGTCCGAACAAGAAAACCAATCGCAAATAATTTCATAACCAACAGGAATTTTAATGACAAAACCAAGTATGTTGACGCCGACCGAGGCGGCCGAATACCTCGGAATCAAACTCAGCTATCTCTACAAGCTGATGATGCGCCGTGTCATCCCGTACTACAAGCCGGGAGGCAAGCTCTGCTACTTCGACCCCGAAGACCTCGACAGGTGGCAGCGCAGTGTCCGTGTCGCAACGGACGAGGAAATCGAAAGTCAGGCACAGGCCTACATCCTCAAAAACAGTATCAGACCATAACCAAAATTCTTATAAATCATGACAGAAACGACTAAACCTACTATTCAGAATGCGGAACAAACCATCGAAACGATGGATGCTCCGGCACTTCCCCGTAAGGAGAAGAAGAACAGAATCATTGACGAGTCAAAGACGATTGAGATTGAGCGCAAACTGTTATCCTCGCTCGGCATACATGAAGCGGACGCGCTTGTGGCGTGTATCGCAATCGGCGTTGGCAATCAGGAAGCGTCGGCTGTGAAAGGTCCCGACCGTCACCGTCTCAATCTCTATCTCAACGCCGGAACGAACAGGAAGGAGATGTCCGTGCAGGAACTTTCGGAACACCGTCAGGCGCGGGCCCGTCAACTTGTCAAATCGGCTATCCGATACCTTGACAAAGAGGAGATGACGGCGGCGATGTTCACCGTCAGTGAAATCGCACGATGCAAGACCGACATTGACGAGGGCGTGAGGATGATACAGTTCTACAACTCATCAATGTCAGGGAAGTAACAGTTTTAACCGTGAACCGGATTGTTGTGCGGATGGGAGAATACACATGAAATAATCTCAAATTAATTTCATCATATACAGTCTCTTCTATCCGGCAACGCTTTGGTTGCACTACCTACGCAAACAAGGAAACATGAACAAACAATCCAAGGAAACATACAAATTTCAAATACCGTCGCGCTTTGAAATAATTACTTTCAGAATGACTACCGAGGTGATGAATCTGCTTAGCGGCACCACCGAGAACAAACGCGGCGACAAGGTAAGCAACACAGTCCTCTTGTATGACCTGCTGTCAAGAATGGCTGTAAATGCGAAAGTGTCAAACGCCTTCCGCCGCCCTCTGGCATTGCGACCGGGACAGGCGCAGTATTCGGAGCTTCGCCTCGCGGAGCAATGGCAGATGAACCGTACCCGATTGCGCAATCTCCTTGACAGGATGGAACAGGCTGGGCTTATCTACACTGACCGTTCACTTGTAGGATCGGTGATGACATTCCCCTCCGTACTGGGCTGGAGCCGCCCTGACAAGCCTTATATCCGCAATCCCGTCTTTTTCAATGCGGATTGAGCTTCCGTCACCCTATACGGTGAATCCTCCGGGGTGCACAATGCCTCATAGTTAGCCGCACGGTTAGCCGTATGTCTTAAGCTGCGGGGAAGCAGGAAACGGGGATTTCGTTGCAAGATATGCCGCTGTATTACACTCCCTGTCGGTCACTGCACATACGGCTCTCTTGCGTTGCCGCACAGGGCAACGGGACGCCGCTCGCAGGCTCGCACCGATGACCTTTATAATAATCAGTATCATTTATACGATTCTCATAACCAACTTATAACTTCCGATGAACCAATCTAATGAAAACGGTGGAGAACGCCGCCGTTCCACCATGTCATTTCGAGTGAGCGAATCGCAGAGGAAACGGATAGAGGGCCTCGCCGCCCAATGCGGGATGAACCGCAGCGAATACCTGCTGTCACGGGCCTACGGCTACAAACCGAAAGCCAGTCTGACATTTGCGCAGACCAAAGTCCGCGACGAGCTTATAATCGCCCGCAGCGACTATGCCAAATATATCTCGATGCTGAACGCCATGCCGCAGCACGAACGCATGGCGATGTTCCGCAACCAGCCGTGGATGACCGAGGCGTTGGGTCGCCTCCATAAGACTGCGGAACTTATCACCGATATAATCAACAGATATTTTTCCCCGAACCGCGTACCGGGAACATCATCTGAAACGGACAAGGAACAGGAACCGTCATGGTAGCGAAAGCAGCATCGATAAGTCACGGCATCAACTGTATAAGATACATATCCGGCGAGTCGAAGAACAAGGAAAATCCGGAATTGATCTATCGTGTCAAGGACAATCTTCTCCCTTGTGAACTTGACGCAATGGGCATCTGGGATATGATGAAAGCCGGTGCGCCGATGAAGAAAAGTGTTATACGCATGGAAATTTGTCCAGGCGGAGAGCACACCGAAAATTTCACGATGCAGGAGTGGCAGAAGCTGTGGGACGACTTTGTGAGGGAGTTCGACAAGATAGAGCTGGAGGATGAAAACGGCAAGGTGTATTCGCATAAGACAAACATTGTAAACAGCATCTACACGGTCTGGCTTCATTATGAATCCGACAGCGGCATCCCGCATCTCCACGCCGCAGTGTGCCGGAAAGACCGCTTCGGCAAGACCAACAACGACCACAACATTCATATCCGCGCACAGGAAGCGGCTCAGAACGTGGCTCTTCAGCGAGGCTGGATAACAGCAGCCGAGATTCACAGGATAAACGCCGACAAGATTGCCGACGATCTTATGGAAATCCTTCGTGCCATGCCGTCATGGTCGTGGAATGATTATGCAGCACGGATCCGGGCAAAAGGTTATACTATTATGATACGTCCCGGCAAGAAAGGCCCTTATGGTTATTCTATCGGCAAAGGCAAAGCCCGATTCAAGGCATCCGAACTTGGCACAGGTCGAAAGCTGACGGCTTCGAGGATTGAAAACACATGGAATAAACTTCACAGTCAGTCCGCAGTTAAGTCGGCTCAGCCTGTTAAGAAATCCGACACAAAGCTGGTTGCGCCTGTTGTATCAAAGCCTGTTGTATCTCCTGACAAACAAGTTCTGGATTACACCTCTTGGCAAGAAGGGACATCGAGATACGAGCTTACGCATAGAGGCAGAACTACTCAGTTCTACATTCCCAACGATGTCATGCAGGTATTCGACGATGAGTTTGACTACCGCGCGATTGTAAACTGGCAGGAGCTTACCGACATGGCGGTTGCTCTGTTCGTTGGTCTAACCACGCTTGATACCGTTTCAACCGGCAGCGGCGGAGGCGGTTCATCCAACGATGACAACCGGCGAGACCGCAAGGACGAGGAAGAGATTGAACGTGCCCGCAGATGCGCCCGCGCAGCCGCATCCCGTCTCGGCAAAACTCCGAAATCAGGACGCAGAAGATAAAAAATCAGCCCTAATTTTAACTCCTCAAAATGGAAGAAGAGGGAAGCTCAACGATATATGACCTTCCCTCTTACAATACTATATGGAGTATAATTATTAACCTTTGAACAAGGAATCAGGATATTCACCATTTTTGTGGAGTTCGGCGAATTTAGCCACGACCCCCGGACGGTCTTCCGCATAAGTTACACCGAACCAGTGTGAATCAGTATCCAGAACTTTTATTGTTGCCTCATGAGACTTGATCAGAGCATCAGCCACATCGGGTATAACCTGTTCCGCTTTCGGGGTCGTCAAATCTTTGTCAAGGAATTTGGCAAACTCTCTTTCAGCATAGTCGAAGTAGTCGGGTGTGAAACCCCACATATTCATGGAAACAGGCACATTGACATCAAGTTTGTGTTCTTTGCCATCGGAATCTTTGTAGGATATCTCGTGAGCATCGTTATACTTAATTTCCTTACATTCCTCAACTGATGACAGCAGACCGTCATTAGTCTGACAGACACCACGGTTCACGCCACCATTCTCAGTAACAGTGTTACCTAGGCGAAAACCTACCATGCAGTAGTCTCCTTTGCAATCACGGGAACGCATCAATTCTTTGGCAAGAACCTCATATGAATTGCGTCCATAGAAATCATCGGAATTTATAACCGCAAAAGGTTCCTTTATGACCCCTTTAGCCATCAGGACCGCGTGAGCAGGCCCCCACGGTTTTGTACGGTCGGCAGGGCAGACAAATCCAGCGGGAAGTTTGTCCACTGCCTGAAAAACTATCTCTACGGGAATATGTCCTTCATACTTTGACAGAATCTTGTCTCGAAAATCCTGTTCGAAATCCTTTCGGATAACAAACACGACCTTTCCGAAACCAGCCTGAATAGCATCGTAGATTGAATAATCCATGATCGTTTCACCATTCGGGCCAAGAGGATCGAGTTGTTTCAACCCTCCATACCTGCTGCCCATTCCGGCGGCAAGAACGAATAATGTAGGTTTCATAATATGAGTTATTTTAATCGGTCACTTTGCGGGCACCGTCGCTGATGATGACGGGATAAACCTTAGGCTCGTGGCCGTATTTTTCATTGAACTTTGTTTTTGCGGTCTCGAT
>JAHZGZ010000321.1:0-226 GCA_019420545.1 Bacteroidales bacterium
ATGCGGGCCGCCAGCTGTGCGGACGCAGGATAATGAAAGATGATCGGAGCGGTGGTATGGTCGAGATCTTCAGGCAGCATTGGGATACCCATTATCTTTCGATGAGCTTCAATGTCTTCCGACCAGGTATCGTTACCGGTCTGTATGAATTTCTGTGTGGCTACACTGAGACCCTTTTCCATGAGTCGCTTTGCGAGCAGCCCTGTTATATATGTCTTTCCGGCGT
>JAHZGZ010000321.1:236-561 GCA_019420545.1 Bacteroidales bacterium
TATCTATACCGGATACGAAATAAACACCTTTCATAATTTTTCAGCAATCAGATAAAGCGGGTGATATGTAAGTGTTACATCTCCGTCGGGAGTGTAGGGATAGTCGGAGAGTATGCGTGCCAGAGGTGTGCGTGCATCGCGCATGCCGTTTACTCCTGTGGCGCGAATATGGCTCATTACTTCCCGTGGTGAATCAAAATGCAATACGATCTCTTCCTGCGTGGCGGCAAGAAGCCGCATGTCGGCAGGGAGAAGAGCGGCTAATTCATCAAGGGTAAGATACCTGAGCGGCAGACGGGTGACTTGTGACAGTTCCCACATGTTG
>JAHZGZ010000321.1:571-2627 GCA_019420545.1 Bacteroidales bacterium
TACGAGATGGCCACCTTTTGAGAGTACACGCGAGGCATTGGCAATGAATGTAGCGGGAGAATTGAACCACTGCATCGTCGAGGCGCTTACTACAGCCTCGGCATACGCGTCAGGAAGCTGTGCGATAAGCTCTTCTGCATCCCCGGCGATTATCTCTCCTGCACAGGGGATCTCAAGATCTATAGGGCACAGATCCCATAGCAGCAGACGATATGGACGGAGTGCCGGCACATAGAGGCGTGTCATTATCCCCGTTCCGAATCCGGCTTCGATTATCGAGAGCGGTGTACGTCCGGCAAGTTCCTTATGCCAGAGTTCCCACAGATGTTTTGCGATTGTCTTTTGGGCAACGGCTTCGGTATCGTAAGTGGAGATTGAACGGCGGAATTTGGCCGCGACATAATTTTTGTCGATAATCTCCTGGTTGAGAATTGTTTGCCAGTCGGGCAGATGGGCGCCTTCTGTCATGCGCACGCGGGAGAGCCTTCTCCAGGCCCGACGCAGATTCTCGGGTGGAAATATGCGGTCGTCTTCGGCAATGATGGCACGGCCCCAGGGGATAGCAGCCGTCTCGTGTGTGGCTTCAGCGGCATGCTCACCGAGTATGCGCAGTTCGTCGCGCAGCTCATCTACAGACCTCGCGGGAAGCACTTTGCAGTATTCAGCGTATTCATGGGCGTTGCGGCACATGCGGCGCCGGAATTTTCCCAATGTCAGATCATTGAGTCCGTTGAGAGTGCCCCGGAATATTCCACACGGTATCCCTTCCGAGTCGTGAACCGGGCGGGGGCTGCCGTTGACGGCAATGCTTAGTGTCGGATGTAATTGTGGATACTTCCGTAGGGTGCGTTCTGCCATCATAACTCCCATCGACCATGCGAACAGGTACAGATGGCGGTAACGGCTGAGGGGTACGGGATCAAATGTTTCGTCGCGGTAATCCCATACGGCCATTATATCGCAGCCGGAATAGCTTAGTCCGCTTAGAGCGGCAGCGTCGCTACCCCAGCCGAGAAATATGACGATCAGATCCCGATTTCCGGGAGCAGTATGTATAATTCGTTGAATCATAGCGGATGAAGCGTAGCCGTAAGTGCATCGGCCACGCGTTGCAGATCGGAGTCGGTGAGTGCGGCACTGAGGCTGAAGCGCAGTCGCTCGGTACCCGGAGGTACGGTAGGAGTACGTATCGGAAGTACCTTTACTCCGTGTTGAAGCAATTTCTGCGAGAGTTCTACCGTGCGTGTCGCGTCACCTACTATCATGGGCATGATATGGCTTGGTTCCACAGGCGCCGAGGAATATGGAGCGAGTATTCCGGCCATGGTACGGGTGATATCGCGCAGGCGTGTGCGTTCCGCATCCATGCCGGTAATTTTTTCAATCAGAAATCGGCTCCATCGGCATACCATAGGTGGAATAGCTGTCGAAAATATAAAACTGCGTGCGCGATTTACGAGGAATTCCCGGATATCGGGACGTGTCGCCACGAATGCTCCCGATGAGGCGGCTGCTTTACCGAGAGTACCGATTACGATATCTACCTTCTCGCTGTGCGGATGGCTTTGCACCATACCCAGCCCCTTGTCGCCGAGCACGCCGAAAGCATGAGCCTCGTCAACGTAGAGTACCATGTTGGGATAGCGTTCCCGCAGATTGATAAGAGCATCAAGATCGCAGCAGTCGCCGTCCATGCTATATACCGATTCGACCACTACGAGAACGCGCTCATATTCCGAAGCATGCTTTTCAAGCAGGCGCACCAAGTGGGCGGTATCGTTGTGGCTGAACCTGGCGAATTTGGCACGCGAAAGCACTATGCCGTCGATTATCGAGGCATGCACAAGCTTATCGGCAAGTATCATCGTACCTTCCGAGGCGATCGCAGATACCGTTCCGACATTGGCGTGGTAACCGCTGTTGAATAGCAGTACCGAACGACCGTATAGATCTGCGAGCAATTCTTCGAGCGCATAGAAATCGCTCTGACCGGCTGCAAGCAGACGTGAAGCCGAAGCGGTAAGAGGAGTCATACGGTTGGAAGCGCTCGCCATGA
>JAHZGZ010000322.1:0-13536 GCA_019420545.1 Bacteroidales bacterium
CTGTCGGTACTCTCGATTTCTATGATTTCGATCCCCACAACCGTCGCGCGGGCGTAGGTGTGCTCATCGATCGGGAATGGCAGGGGAAGGGATACGGGCGCCGTATTCTTGAGCTCGGTGCGGATTATGCTGGGCGCTTTATCGGCATGCATCAGCTTTGGGCGATTATCCCTATCGACAATGTGCGCAGCCAGGCTCTTTTCAAGGAGTCGGGTTTCGACATATGCGGGCGTCTCCGCTCATGGCTACGCCGCGACCGTAGCTATATCGACGCGTATGCTTTCCAGCGCCTGTTTGAATCATGAGAATGTTTCGTGAATTTATTGTAATGATGTCGGCTGTCGCCGGATGTGCCTGCACGGCCCTTCCGGCTATGGCTGATGAAGTTGCGGAGTCGCGCACTGAAGGCACTGCCGGCGACGGCATGGAATGTGTCGGCTGGGCGATACCTCATATATCCGCCGCGCATGTGCGCACCGAGCCCCGCCATGGAGCGGAGATGTCGACTCAGGCGCTGATGGGCTGGCCTGTCAGGGTGCTTGACCGGTTGCCTGAGGGGTGGAGCCATGTTGAATTGCCTGACGGATACCGGGGATACATCATTGACAATTCGCTTACGTTCATGCCATCTGACTCTCTTGCGCTTTGGGTGAAGTCTCCGCGCGTCATAGCAACAAATGTTATTCCCGTTATGGCGACGGACGATTCCGGATGTGCGGTTACTGATATTGTGCAGGGCGACATAGCTGTAGCTCTGGCGTGCGACACGCTTAATACGTTTATTGAGCTTCCCGACGGACGCCGGGCTTTCCTCCAGTCGTCGATGTGTGAAACGGTGGAGACGTGGCGCTGTTCTGTCGCCGACCGGGAGAAGATACTCTCGACGGCGAGTGCCCTCACCGGGGTGCCGTATCTATGGGGTGGACTTACCGCCAAGGGGATGGACTGCTCGGGCCTGACACGCCTTGCGTATCTGGCCGAAGGAATCATGCTGCCGCGCGACGCATCGCAACAGGCTCTTGCAGGCGAAGAGATCGACCGCGACTCTGTCGCCCCGGCCGACCTCCTGTTTTTTGCGTCAGAAAAGACCGGACGTATCAATCATGTTGCGCTGTATGCGGGCCACGATACAATGATAGAGGCAGCGGGACGTGTCAGGCTTTCTCCTGTACCTTGGCCGCGTGTAGTTCACATACGCCGGATACTTTTGGAAATTACAGCAGATTTTTCCGCTCGGTGATTTCGGCGTCGGTCATTGTGTAGCCGCCGAGGCTTCCTTCTTTTGCCTGGATGCAGATATATGTCATCGGGGTGGTGGAGGTGCACTTCAGATTGCGGTCGCAATTGGTGGCAACACGTATTACCGAGCCTTCAGCTACATCAAATACCTCGTTGTCGACCTGGAATCTGCCGGCTCCGGAAAGAATGATATAGTTCTCTTCATTTTCTTTATGGCTGTGGAAGAAGGGAACGGAGGCGTCGGTAGGAAGTGTGCCGAACGATATCTCGCATGATGTCGCGCCGGTGGCATCCTTTACAAACTGTTTGCCTTCGAAGGCATGAAGGCTGCCGACTGAGGCGTGGGTGAATTTGGCTCCTGAATTTATGGTTTTGATTTCGCTCATAATTGTATGGATTTAATTTATTGGTGTTATTTGTGGATGTTGTTGCGGAATATTAACTTTGCAACTGAAAGCCGCTTTTTTTTTGATAGCGCAAAGTTAAATTGTATTTTCCAAGTATACAAGAAGTTACCGTATCGTGATCCACTTACTTTCAGGTAACTATTTTTGATTATGAACAGATTGCCGCTTAAAGAAAATTTGAAAAAATATACCGGTATTGATTCTTGCCCGATCAGAAACGTGATCTCACGCTTTTCAGGCAAGTGGTCGATGCTTGTGTTGTGTGTGCTTGCCGAAAACGAGGTAACACGTTTCAATGAGATAGGGAAAGCCATCCCTGACATCTCTCCGAAAGTGCTTACTGAAACTCTGAAGAATCTTGAATCGGACGGACTTGTATCCCGTACGCTTTATGCTGAGATTCCTCCAAGGGTCGAGTATGCCTTGACCGATCTTGGCAAGAGCCTTATGCCGTTGCTTGAGAATCTTGTTGCGTGGGCCCTCGATAATTATTGTCTGATAAAGAAGAAGTAGCCGGCTCACGCAGCTGTCTGGATATAAAAACAGCGTTGTCGCGTCGCATCCATGGAATTGCTTTTTATCGGCAATCCGTAATGCAACGCGGCAACGCTGTGTGGTGGATATCCGTTTTTTAGATTATTCCACGGAGTGAATTGATGTCGTCGATATTGTGACGCTGGCAGAAGTCATTGATTTCGTCGATAACTTTTACGGTCACTGCGGGGTCGAGGAAGTTGGCGGTACCGATCTCTACGGCTGTGGCGCCGGCCATAATAAACTCAAGGGCATCGCGGCCGTTGGTAATGCCTCCGAGGCCGATAACGGGGATATTTACCGCTTTGGCTACCTGCCATACCATCCTTACGGCAACAGGCTTTACAGCAGGGCCTGACAGGCCTCCTGTTACTGTCGACAGATATGGACGCATGCGTTCCACATCAATCGCCATGCCGAGCAGGGTATTGATCAGCGACACGGAGTCGGCACCTTCAGCTTCTGCCGCACGGGCAATTTCTGTGATGTCGGTTACATTCGGCGAGAGTTTGACGATCACGGTGCCGGGATAAGCACGGCGTACGGCGCGCGTTACCTCGGCCGCACCGCTGCATGTGGTTCCGAATGCCATGCCCCCCTGCTTTACGTTGGGGCATGAGATATTGATCTCGACGGCAGCGACGCCCGAGAGCGGAGCAAGTTTCTCGCATACGGCGGCATAGTCGGCGGGACATGCTCCCGACACATTGACCATCACATTTGTGTCAAGATCCTTGATGCGCGGATATATGTGTTCTATAAAATAATCGACCCCCTTGTTCTGCAACCCGACAGCGTTCAACATCCCTGAGGGAGTCTCTGTCATGCGCGGATATGGATTGCCTTCACGAGGATTCAGGGTAGTACCTTTGACAATAAATCCTCCCAGACGGTTGAGATCGATGAAATCGGCGAACTCTTCGCCGTAACCGAATGTGCCTGAAGCTGTCAGTACGGGATTTTTAAGAGACAGGGCACCTATATTTACATTCAGATTAGCCATAATGTCAGTCCTCCCAGGTAAGCTGGTTTATATTGAATACGGGGCCTTCCGTGCATACACATACGTTGCCTTTTACGGTTGGCTCAACACAGCACAAACATGCTCCGAGGCCGCATGCCATCATGTTTTCGAGAGATACTTCGCAATCGGCGCCGATTCGGCGTGCTTCGCGTGCGACGGCTTTCATCATGGGAAGCGGACCGCAACAGTATATACGGTCCCATTTATCCGACAGGATGCTGTTGGTGGTCACCACACCGTGTTCGCCTGCCGATCCGTCGTCGGTTGAGATATGCACCTTGCCGATTTTCTCGAACTCTTCGAGCTGTAGCAGGTCGGTTTTCGAGCGTGCGCCGAGCAGAAATTCCGGTTCCATGCCAAGGCGTTTGATCTCGCGCCCGAAATAGAGCATCGGTGCCACACCTACACCGCCACCTGTGAGAAGTACCTTTTCGCCTATGGCCGGCATGGTGAAGCCATGTCCCAACGGTAGTACCAGGTTAAGCGTTTCTCCGGGGCGTTTGGCCATCATGGCCGCAGTGCCGTCTCCGGCACGCCTTACCAGAAGCCACAATGTACCCTTTTCGCGGTCGACATTGTTTACTGAGATAGGACGGCGCAGGAACGTACCCTTGGAGTTGTCGACGGCCACTTCTACAAATTGGCCGGGCTGGATCTCGTCGGGAAGCGCGGCATTGACGGGCCGCATGATCAGAAGCGAATAAAGCGAGTGGATAGGACGGTTATCCACAATCTCGAAGTCAATGATATGTTTTTTCATCTTTTATCGGGACAATTGCGTTATGTCGGGGCAATTAACACTACAAATTTAGGCAATCTCATAAAAAATGCAAAATAAAACACTGCAAGGAGCCGTTTAACAGGATATATAGTAATTTAGCATAATCGTAAGCGACATTTGCTTACCTTTAAATGCAAAATATATCACACGAATTATGATACCATTGTTTTTTGGAAATATCGGAGCCACCGAGGCTCTTGTCATATTGTTGGTAGTGCTGCTCCTTTTCGGTGGCAAGAAGATACCCGAACTGATGCATGGCATAGGCAAAGGTGTGGCCGGATTCCGCAAGGGAGTGAATGAAATTGAGAATGAAATAAAGTCCAAGCCCGATTTCGATCGGGAGAACAATGGCAATGCCTGAGGCCATAGGCTCCAAAGAAAATACAGCTACATTCTGGGATCATCTCGATGAACTCAGAGGTGTGGTGTTACGTGGTACGGCTATTACGGCACTGCTTGCGGTAGGTCTATTCGCGGTAATGCCGAAACTTTTTGCCGATACGGTAATGGCTCCATGCAGGGGCGATTTCATACTTTACCGTGTGTTTGAGTGGCTGACACATGAATTTCCGTTTCTACCGTCATTTTCGTCCGATGGTTGGATGGTCGAGATTGTGAATATCAATCTTGCCTCGCAGTTTTTTATCCATATGCAACTTGCATTGCTTGGTGCAGTAGTTATCGCCGTACCGATATGGCTGGGACTGCTCTGGGGGTTTGTGAGTCCGGGGCTTTATCCCAAAGAGCGCCGTAGCGGTGTGCGTGCTTTATTGTTTGGCGGCTCTCTGTTTTATATGGGGATGGCTCTGGGGTATTTTGTGGTGTTTCCGCTCACTCTGCGGTTTCTTGCCGATTATCAGTTAAGTCCGGAGGTCGCCAATCAGATAAGTCTGGACTCATATATCGATAATTTCCTGGGAATGCTCCTTGCTATGGGACTGGTTGGGGAGATCCCTGTAGTGTGTGCGCTTCTCGGACGCATCGGAATACTTACCCGCCGAACATTTTCATATTACCGGCGCCACGCGATAGTGGTGCTGCTTATAATTGCCGCTATCATCACACCGACAGGAGATCCTTTCACTCTCAGTGTAGTGTTTATTCCGCTGTTTCTTCTATGGGAACTTGGCGGACGCCTGTTGCCCAAAGATAAATAATGTTAAAAGAATTGACGAGTATTTAACTCTTTCATCCGGGGTTGCATTATTAATAAAAATGCAGGCCCGTTCTCTATTCATCAGACGGGTTGCGATATCAGGTTATCATTATGATAGATTCTTCAAAAATGACAGATCGGACGACGCAGTCCCCACAGGTTGATAATGCTGTGGAAGATGGAACTGTCAATATGGAAACGATGTCGTTGCGCGGTGGCCAGATATGGGTCCTTGTCGTAGCGTCGATGGGACAGTTTATCGGTCAGGGCCTGGCAACCCTTGTCGGTGTCATCATACCGATGATCGAGGTGATGCAACATCCCGAACTTCCTGCGGTAGTACAGGGGATTCTTGGGTGTATAGCCCTGTGTGGCCGTACGGTCGGTACGGTGCTGTTCGGTCGTCTGAGCGACAGAGTGGGGGATTTGGTGGTATCACGTGTATGTCCGGCCCTGATGATAGTGGCCTCGCTGATCGCATATTTCTGGCACCCTGTATGGCTCTTATGCATCTGCCTGTTTTTCATGGGTCTCAGTGTGGGGGGAGAGTATAGTATCGATTCCGATTACATTTCGGAGATAATGCCAAAAAAATGGAAATTCTTTATGGTTGGTGTCGCCAAAGCTTCTGCATCGGTAGGCAGTGTGGTGGTCGCAGCCATATGTTACCTCGTTATCAGAGACTGGACGAGCGCTTCAGCATGGCCCGATTTGCTTTTCATCATGACAGGCATCGCCGGCGTGATATTGCTGATGAGGGTGCATTTTGCCGAGGCTCCCGGTTGGCTTATGTCGCGCGGACGTACCCGGGCGGCTGAAAAGGCTGTGAAATACTTTCTCGGCCGCAATGTATATATACCGGTGCCAAAGGCGGTACCGACAGCACAATCACAGGAGAGTGGCTCGATGTGGAGTTTCCTGCGTAAAAACGCTCGGAAAATATTCTTTACCGGCGTGCCCTGGGCATGCGAAGGACTGGGAGTATACGGTATCGGAATATTCATCCCGATATTGATTATGTCGCTCGGCATAGATTATGTCCCCGCCTCCGAACCGCGTATCGCCCACATCGTCAATTCAGTGGAAATAACCATTCTGTTGAGTGTATTTATGACGGTAGGTTTCGGTATCGGTCTGGCGATAGTGCGCAGATGTTACCATGTGTCAATGCAGATGTGGGGCTTTATCGGGAGTGCGGTCGGTCTTGGCATATTGCTTACGGCATATATGCTTCATTGGCCCGCATGGATTGCCATAACCGGATTTGTATTGTTTGAGATTTTTCTCAATGCCGGTCCTCACCTTATCACGTTTATTCTTCCGTCGCAGGTATATCCTGTGATTGATCGTGGCAGCGGTGTCGGCGTCTCGGCCGGTATCGGCAAGTTTGGAGCGGTACTTGGTGCATTTTTTATCCCGGTGATGCTTAAACACTGGGGGTGCGGTATGGTTATAGGAGTTTCGGCTGCCGTGATGCTGCTGGGAGCTGTAATCACCGGCATTGTAGGGCCAAAAGTGCTTCCGCATAGCCAAAGCGATCCCGATGTTGCCGAGGCGAGCAAGCATTCATGAAAGTCGGGGTGTGGCCGTTATGTAGGAGGACGACGAAATATCCTATTCTCGGAAATAAACGCGTTTTACACGGGATGATACTGCGCTAAGTACTTCATACGGAATTGTCCCGAGCGTATCGGCTATTGTAGCTACATTGATATTATGGCCGAATATCTCCACGCGGTCGCCTACTTCGCAGTTTGCGTCGGTCACATCAACCATGCATATGTCCATACAGATGTTCCCTACTATAGGGCAGAGAGTTCCGTTAATCCATACCGATGAACGTCCGCATCCAAGGGCACGCCTTAGTCCGTCGGCATATCCGATAGGTATAGTGGCTATACGGGAGTTGCGTGTCAGCACTCCGCGGCGTCCGTAGCCGATAGTAGTACCTGCGGGCCATTCCTTGATGGATATGATCACGGTATGTAGTGACTGCCATCGTCGAGGGTGGGAATGCCGTATAGACATATTCCCAGGCGCACCATGTCGTACTGATATTGAGGGAAACGAGTGATGCCGGTAGAGTTCAGGATATGCCGGAGTATGTCGGGAAAAGCCTCTTTCATACGTGAACTGCAACGGTCGAACATATCGAACTGTTGCATGGTGTAGTCATCCATATCGGGGCAGTCGGCGGCGGCAAGATGGGAGAATATAGAGCGTGGAATTACTACATCCTGCGACTTCAATTCATTGATAAGCTGCTCTATGTCGGACTCGAGGAATCCGAGTCGGTGCATACCTGTGTCGAGTTTTATATGGATCGGGAACCCCTTTACACCGCATCGTTTGCCTTCTGATATGATTTCATGCAGAAGATCAAATGAATATACCTCCGGTTCAAGCATGTGGTCAAACAGGGTATGATAGTTGGTGACTTTGGGATTGAGCACCATTATAGGCATGGTGATGCCGGAGTTGCGCAGTTCCATGGCTTCGTCGGCCACAGCTACCGCGAGATATGCAGCTCCCTGGTTCTGTAAGGTTTTGGCGAGTTCGTAGCTGCCTGCTCCGTAGCCCGACGCCTTTACCATCGCCACTATGCCGGTAGTGGGTTGCAGATGGGCGCGAAACAGGTTGAAGTTGTGTACCATTGCATCAAGATCAACTTCAAGTACCGTCTCATGCTGGCGTGCCTCAAGCATATCGGCGATTTTCTCGATGTCGAGGTTTTCGCCACTTTTTATAAGGATGAGGTCGTGGTCGAAGTCGCTCGGAGTGACGGAAGCCATAAAGTCGCCGATGCAAGTGAAGAACCGTGAATTTTCCTCCGGAAAAATATCGGCATGACGGCTCACACCGGTTCCTATGCCGATTATGCGATCGATGGAATGCTTGGCAAGCAATCTGGCTACATTATTGTAAAGAGCCTCGGCCTCATGAGAGTCGCTGACCTCCATGTCGGGGAGGATAACGGTAGTATGCTGTCCCGGAGTGCGGCGCCTGTTCATAAAATCGAGAGCCGAGAGGAGCGATGGATAATCGGCGGCGTAATGGTCGGTGATTAGAGTGCTGTTGTTGACGCCTTCGATAACATTGAGGCGTGTGTCGACATGTGGCATGGATGCGAAGCGGTCGGCCACTTCCATGGGGTCGATGTCAAGAGCAATGAGAACTCCAATTGCAAGCGAGGCATTTTCAAGGGCCGCTTCGGTAGTGAATGGTATGGTTATCTCACCGTTTTTGCCGAATCGGGAAGATACATACCGGACATGGGATACGGAAGCTGCGCGGTCGATCGACGTGCGTATCTTGATGTCGGCATCGTTCGACGCTATTCGGCTAACCGTAATACGCCGATCCGCAGGGATTGTTTCGGCAGCCCTCTGAGCAAGCAAGGGATCGTCAACGGAGTGTATCAGCTTGTGGCAATCGGCAAACAGGCGCAGTTTCTCATCGCATTTTTCGCTACGCGACGTGAATCCGTCGGCATGTTCGATACCTACATTGGTGATTACACCGAGGTTAGGGGATATCATGGTGCGGAGTGAATCCATCTCGCCGCACTCCGATATTCCGGCTTCGAATATGCCTATTTCTGCATCCGGGCCTATTTCCCATAGGGAGAGAGGTACTCCGATCTGGCTGTTGAATGAACGCGGTGAGCGGACGGTGTGCATGCGTGAACCCAGCAGATGATGGAGCCACTCTTTTAGTGTGGTTTTCCCTCGGCTTCCGGTAATGCCGATGACAGGCAGTTCGGGAAAGCGGTTACGGTGATTTCGGGCAAGTCTCTGCAATGCGGCACGCACGTCAGGAACAACGAAAAAGTTTGCGTCGGCATAGCATGCATCGGCGGTATCGGGGCGTCGGCGTACTACAAAGTTGCGCACTCCGCGTCGATAGAGTTCGGCCACATAGCGGTGACCGTCGCCCGACGGAGTGGTAAGGGCAAAAAACAGGGTGCGTTCGGGATATGTAAGTGATCGCGAATCGGTCAGAAGTACGTCGATTATCGTGTCGGGCTGCTTGGGTTGCGGAATGCGCAACTCTGTTGCTATCTGTTGTGCTGTGTATTGCATGACTTGATTGTTGAGCCTGTTGGCAAAACTTTTTACTCCGTTATATCCCCTCGGATGGGATTACGTATGGCAAAATTACTCAAAATATACTTACGGAGTATATGATACTCTTAATAAAATGAAATGCGTTCCCGAAGTCGGCAAAACGACTTCGGGAACGCAAATTTATGTCATAGGATGGAATATCCCCTTATGTATAGTTCTGCTCTAATCGTCGTAATGCATGAATGTGCCGTTTTTGTCAAACCGGATGTCTATACCGTTTGACAACTCGACCTCCCATCCGTTGCGTTTGCGTTCGAGGCTTACGATATGCTGCCCCTTGTGGGAGGATGCGATATAGGTAGTAATTCCTGCGGGAACGAGGCCGTTGGGAACGGCTTTTGCTTCTGCTGTTTCCACTTCCTTGAAGTTGCCTTTGTTGTCGAAAGAAATTTCGGTGCCATCGGTGAGCACAACGTCATATTCGTCGATATGGCCCAAAGTCTTGTCAATCTTGATCAGGCTGATGCCGGCTTTGAAATTCTTGCTGATCAGTTCGCGTGCAACAGTCGGTAATGTGGATGCGTCGCGCGTTAAGGTATCGGATGCCGATGCAGATAATGCACCGACAAACATTATGGCTAACCCCATAATTATACGTTTCAGTTTCATAGTTCTAATTGGGTTGTTTGATAGTCCTTATTATATGATAACACTACAGTATATATAAAGTTTGATATTTCGGGATCAGCATACAGAATGTAGTGGATTGAATTATTGACGGTTATATTAAATACGACGCCGCATCACTGAAGATTTGGCGTCGTACTCATATTGTTTTAATGCTCCATAAGGAAATGTTCGGCATCAAGGGCTGCGCGGCATCCCGATCCGGCAGCGACAATAGCCTGCTGATAATCAGGGTCGGCGACATCACCGGCAGCAAATACCCCTGCCACATTTGTCTGTTGACCTTTGCCGACGAGTTTGATATAGCCCTGTTCGTCGAGATCAACCTGTCCCTTGAATATGTCGGTATTAGGCTTATGGCCGATCGCGAGGAAGAATCCGTCGATGTTGATATCGAAGGTTCGCTCTTCCGATGTACCGGCGTACTCTACAAGATGTGCTCCTTCGAGAAATTCTGTTCCGAACAGTCCGCGTGTCTGAGTATTGAAAAGTATGGTTATATTTTCTTTGTCGATAACACGCTTCTGCATGACTTTGGATGCGCGCAGATAGTCTTTGCGCACGATGAGATATACCTGTTTGGCGAGTCCGCTGAGATAGTATGCCTCTTCGCAGGCAGTGTCGCCGCCACCTACTACGGCCACGGTGCGTCCGCGGTAAAAGAATCCGTCGCATGTGGCACATGCTGAAACTCCAAGGCCTGAATACCGGGCCTCATCTTCAAGGCCGAGATAGCGGGCGGATGCGCCGGTAGCTATTATCACTGTATCGGCGACAATCTCGGTGCCGTCGTCGGCAGTGGCATGGAACGGCCGTGACGAGAAATCGACATCTGTGATTATCCCGGCGCGAATGTCTGCGTCGAAGCGTGCGGCCTGCTTACCGAGATCCTCCATAAGTTGCGATCCCATCACCCCGTCGGGATAACCGGGAAAGTTCTCGACCTCGGAGGTAGTGGTGAGCTGGCCTCCGGGCTGGAGTCCTTCATATATAATAGGCGCCATGTTGGCGCGTGCGGCATATATGGCTGCTGTATATCCGGCAGGGCCGGAGCCTATGATAAGGCATTTGGTAGTATCGCTCATTGATATATGTGTTATGAATTCTGGTCGTATACTGTATGTGAATCAGCGTAAGTCGATTATCGCAAAGCCGGGATAGTCGCGCTTATTGAAAACAAATGTTGCGGCGGGATGGTTTGTCGTGCGGTTGATCTGTCCGGTCTTGAGAGTAACGGTCTGTCCCGAATCGAGTGTCAGTACGATGCGCGAAGGCATATATGTTTTCTTGTTGATGTCGACCACTGCGCTTGTGAATGCAAGATGCCGGTTAGGTGAAGGTGTAAGCCGGAGTGAATATGATGACGCATTCCCTTTCAGCAACTGAGGGGTAGAGGCTTTGTGGAGGATGGAGATGATGACCATCGGATTGACCTGAGCAAGCTCGTCGGGAAGAGGTTCGGTGACGTTTACTTCTTTCGTAGAGCTGTCGAGCGACCACTGTGTGCGTCCGTCATACCATATTTTGGCTTGCGGGAGGGTGAGGAGGAATTTGTCGCCGGCCATCTTCAGTGTGCCGTTTACCGTCTGGCCGTTGGCAGTAAGAGTGAAGGGTGCGGTAATATTGCGTGCCTTTCCGAGTTCCGTGGCTGTGCGGTCGAGTATCTGGCGTGCGGTTGGCGCTTTGGGCGCAGCGCTATGGGAGGCTACGGGGATAAGCATGCATATGATGGCTGCAACGGCCGTGGTTAATATGCGTGCGAACGATCTGTATGTTGTCATGTCGTTGTTTTCCGTGTTGATTATAAATGCATTTCAAGCATGCGCTCAAGCTGTAGAGAGTCAACGAGTACCTGACGGGGTTTGGCTCCGGATGCAGGGCCTACGATACCGGCTGCCTCCATCTGGTCCATGATCTTTCCGGCGCGGTTGTATCCGATCGACCAGCGGCGCTGGAGCGATGATGTCGAGGCAGTGTTGGATGTCACGATGAATCGGGCAGCTTCTTCAAATAGCGGGTCGCGTTCATTGCCCTGGGTTATGGCCCCGGCAATGGCATCGCCGTCGGGTATATATTCCGGCAGGGGATATGCCTCGCTGTAGCCGATCTGTTCGTGGATCGACTCTACGATGTTTTCCACCTCCTCGGTGCTGATGAAAGCGCATTGCACGCGGTCGATCTCTCCGTTGAAAGAGAAAAGCATGTCGCCCTTGCCGATAAGTTGGTTGGCGCCGGGACGGTCGAGAATAGTGCGTGAATCAACCATCTGGCTGACACGGAATGCGATACGCCCCGGGAAGTTGGCCTTGATTATACCGGTGATTACATTGGTCGACGGACGCTGTGTGGCAAGAATCATATGCATGCCTACGGCGCGCGCTTTCTGGGCGATACGCGCTATGGGCTGTTCCACCTCTTTCCCTGCCATCATTATAAGGTCGCCGAACTCGTCGACAACTATTACGATGTAAGGGAGATAACGGTGGCCTTTGTCGGGACTGAGACGGCGCTGTACGAACTTGGTATTGTATTCTTTGATTGTGCGCACGTTTGCTTCCTTTAGCAGGGCGTAACGGTTGTCCATCTCCAGGCAGCATGAGTTGAGAGTGGCCACAACTTTCATTGGGTCGGTGATGATAGGCTCATCCTCTCCGGGGAGCTTGGCGAGATAATGCTTCTCCAGTTTGGAATAGAGGCTGAACTCGACCATCTTGGGATCGACGAGTACAAACTTCAGCTCCGACGGGTGCTTCTTGTAGAGAAGTGATGCGATGATTACGTTGAGACCTACAGACTTACCCTGACCTGTGGCACCTGCTACAAGCACATGCGGCATCTTGGTAAGGTCGGCTATGAAGATATCCTTGGAGATCGTGGCGCCCATAGCCATAGGCAGATCGTACTTGCACTCCTGGAACTTGCGCGATCCGATGATAGAGCGTATCGGTACCATCTGTGCCTCCTTATTCGGCACTTCGATGCCGATGGTTCCCTTGCCGGGTATCGGGGCGATGATACGTATGCCGAGGGCCGCGAGGCTAAGGGCTATATCGTCCTCAAGATGCTTGATTCTGGCGATGCGCACACCTTCGGCCGGTACGATTTCATACAATGTCACCGTAGGGCCTACAGTAGCCTTGATCTGGGAGATCGGTATCTGATAGTTTGCGAGAGTTGCCTTGATACGCTCCTTGTTTTCCTCCATCTCCTGCTGGTCGACACTTATTTTTTGTTCGGGGACTTCATTTAGAAGGTCGATCGACGGAAAGTGGAAACGCGACAGTTCGGCCGTGGGATCGTAGGCCTCGGTAGATACATGCACCTCCGAGCCGAACTGCGGAACGTCGATAGTAAGTTCTGCGTCGGTTTCGGCCGGGTTGTCGGGGAGGATGGCATCGCCGGAGTCGTTGGCATCGTCAGCATCAGCATCAGCGGAAGCAACTGTACAGGCTGTGGGTGCAGCAACATCGGTGGTAACCTCAGTGGTATCGGCTTCGGCTATCATATCGGGATCGGTTGGAGTGTCGGTATCATTGCCTATGAAATTACCGGAAAAGCCGACAATAGGTGTCTGTTGTGCCTGAATCTGCTGGACGTCGGGATTGTCGGTGGAAGTCGATCCGATAGCCTGATTGCTT
>JAHZGZ010000322.1:13546-15382 GCA_019420545.1 Bacteroidales bacterium
CTTCTCGGCTTCAATCTTCTCGCGCTGTTCCCTGAGACGCGCTTTGCGTGCATTGACTTTGCGTCGGTAGGCCACATATACAAGGCGAAGTTCATTGAGGTATATACATGCTACTAAGGAAACGAGTACTATACTGACCAGGATGGCGCCGGCCACGCCGGCATTGGCGAATAGCCAGGTATTTACGGCATAACCGTGGATACCTCCCCAATACACCCATGAATGGAAATTGTAGGTGACAAGTCCGAGCACGATGGATACCGTTATGGCGTCGATAAGGCTTTTTGCCGTAAGGCCCCAGAATGAGAACTTATAACGGTGGAGCAGATACCATCCGAGGATATAGAAATAAGCGATAAGTACAAGCGAGCCTGCGCCGAAGCCGTTGGATATGGCATTATGGGCGAGTACGGCACCAAATGCTCCGCCGGAATTCCCTACGTTGCCGCGTTGTGCTATCTGTGCTATGGTGTTGTCTGCGACGAGGCTCTGGTCGTCATACCCTACAGTGAAGTAGGATATGGCGGCGAACAGTGTGAAAGTCGCCCAGCATATCAGCAGGATTCCGGTGAAAATCCTTGTGCGCCGGTCGTGGAGAAATGCAGAAATACGTCCCGGGACGGCAGGAGCAGCTTTCCTGGTCTTTGCCGACTCCTTTTTGGAGTTGCGGGGTTCGGCTGTTGCCTCGCGCCGGTCGTGGATACGTCCCGGCATGGATGATGTATCCCCGTCGAGGATTCCCGGGTCGAAACCGAAGTGATCGGAAACTATATCATTGTTTTGCATTTGGATGTACTGAATAAAGTGGCTGTGCGTGGCCGTGTGTATTGTGAAGAAATAATATTCACAAAGATATGAAAATCGTGGCATATATTGAATATACATACCACGGTTTAAAAGTTGTTAAGTTAAAATAATGTCGGAATGTCAGAGATTTTTTAAGGTCAGAATGGCCTCTTTCGGATCCCGGGCATTAAATATGTAGCTTCCGGCGACAAGGATATCGGCCCCTGCGGCTGCCAGTTCGGCCCCTGTGCGCTCGTTTACGCCTCCGTCCACTTCAATAAGGGCTTTTGAACGGTGACTGTCGATCATGTGGCGCAGGCGCTCGACCTTGCTGACTGAGTTGCGTATGAACGGCTGACCACCGAATCCCGGGTTGACCGACATGATAAGAACCAGATCTACTATATCTATCACCTCTTCGAGCATGCTTACCGGTGTCGCGGGATTTATGGTTACTCCTGCAAGCATTCCGGCTTCGCGGATTTCGGTAAGTGTGCGGTCAAGATGTGTGCACGCCTCATAATGTACATTCATAAGCCGTGCTCCACACTCTTTCACCCGGTGGATATACCGGCTCGGCTCGTTTACCATCATGTGTACATCCAGAGGCTTCTGAGACATTTTTCCAATGGCTTTGATTACCGGAAAGCCTATAGAGATGTTGGGTACGAAATTGCCGTCCATCACGTCGATATGGAGGCAGAATGCCTCGCTTGAGTTGAGCATATCGAGCTGTGACTGAAGATTGCAGAAGTCGGCGGCCAGTAATGAGGGTGCAACTCGCATTTTATCTGAAGTTTTGCGGTTTTTAATGAGAAACGTTGGTGTCGGGATGTAGTCGCAATCCCGGCGTAAGTCCAAAGTTAGCAAAAAGTCGGCTTATGCCCGCTTTTAAATCTCTTTTTTTGGGTGAGGCCTTAGAAGATTATATGCGATGAAGCAGATGCAGAGCAATCCGATCGCATAACCGATATAGGAAAGATACACATTATATTCTTCTATGGTTGTATAGAGCTGGTTCAGTGATACGAAACGCGACAGAAAGTATCC
>JAHZGZ010000322.1:15392-19118 GCA_019420545.1 Bacteroidales bacterium
GCCAAGCCCTGTGAATATCACGAATTTCCCGAGATTCATACGCGCCAGTCCTGCCGGTATTGAGATGAGCTGACGTACAGCGGGTATAAGTCGGCCGATGAAGGTGGATATAGCTCCATGCTTGTCAAAGTAGGCTTCGGCTTTCTCCACCTTGGCCGAATCGATAAGCAGAGCGTGGCCGGCACGGCTGTTGGCAAAAGCGTATACTATCGGACGACCCACCCAAAGAGCCAGATAATAATTGATGATCGCGCCAACGATCGCTCCGGCGGTTGCCACGAGTGTTACCAGATATATGTTCATTGACGACCCCTCCTGCATGGCCAGGTATGCGGCCGGCGGTACGACAAGCTCGGAAGGGAAGGGGATGAACGAGCTTTCTATAATCATGAAGATGAATACGAACCAGTAGTTGGCATTCTCTACAAACCAGCTGAAAAACTGGGTGGCATCGAATATGGCAAGTGGCACGAGGTCAAGTATCATTTCTTTTAGGGTTGTTTGGTTAAACGGTTATTTCGGGTGCAAAGTTACGACAAAAAACGGCTTAGTCATGGGAACATCCGGTAAATTTTATGGATGGATACATTTTGCGCTTGTATTAACGCACATAGGACACAGTTCCCATTAATGGATACTGTGCCCTATGTACTTTCTGCAATATTTTTCGGAATTATTTCAGCGTGAATGAAACCGAGGTGCGGATATCGTCGGATGCCGATCCGACGGCCGCAGTAAATTTCCCGGGCTCGGCTATCCAACGGTGAGCGCCGGAATCGAAATACGAAAGGTCTTCCGTGCCGACTGTAAACGTTACGGTGCGAGTCTCGCCGGGATTTAGATAGATTTTTCGGAAGCCCTTCAGCTCCTTGGCGGGGCGCAATACCGAACATTTCGGATCGGAGATGTACAGCTGTACCGTTTCGGCTCCGGGACATTTGCCGCTGTTGGTGACTTCGACCGATACCGTAACCGAGTCTCCCGTGGCGATGACCGGCTTGTCGGTCGTGGCTTTGCCGTAGGTGAAGTCGGTGTAGCTCAGTCCGTGGCCGAAGGCGAAAAGCGGCTTGATTTTCCTGGTGTCGTGCCAGCGGTAACCCACAAGTATCCCTTCCGAGTAATCGAGATCCCACACGTTCTCACCATCGCGCTTTACGCCCGGATATGCGCTCAGGGCGTGGGCGCCGTTGTCTTCAAGTCGGGCGGGGAAGGTCATGGGGAGTTTGCCTGATGGATTTACCTCGCCGAGAAGGATGTCGGCGATGGAGTGCCCGGACATGGAGCCGAGATACCAGGCCTGGAGAATTGCCGGTACTTTGTCGGCCCACGGCATGGCTACGGCGTTTCCGCTGATATTCACTACAATAAGATTGGGGTTCGCCTTGATGAGCGCTTCAATTACGGCATCCTGGTTGTAGGGGAGTTCCAGGCTGCGGCGGTCGCTGTTCTCACAATCCTGATGGCGGCTCTTGTTGAGTCCGCCGAAGAATATCACGTAGTCGGCATCCGCGGCTTTGGCTGCGGCTTCGGCGATAAGTTCCTCGGGGGTGCGTGTGTCGCCGAGATCCTGTCCGGTGGTCACTCCGTTGTATTTGCTCGACACGTCGCCGACATATCCGCGCGCATATTCTATCGTGGCGCGGTCGCCCACCGCGGCTTTGAGACCGTCGAGCGGACTTACCTCACGCTGTACTTTTAGCGAAGAGCTTCCGCCGCCTACGGTCATCATCTTTATAGCGTTCTCGCCGACAACGAGTATGCGCTTTTTGCTACCGTCGAGATTCAGCGGGAGTATGCTTCCATGATTGCGCAGTAGCACGATGCCCTCGTCGCCGATGCGCCGTGCGGCATCGTAGTGGGCGTCGGAACAGAGTGCGCCGTATCCTTTCGCAGGACTCATCGAGGTGCGGAATATCAGGCGCAACACGCGTCGTACCTTGTCGTTGAGCAGGGTTGTGTCGGCCTTTCCCTCTTCGATAAGCCGCATGTAGGGGTAGGCCATATAATAGTTGTCGTAAGCGTTGCGTGTGCCTTCCGACAGACCGTTGGTGCCGGTGCCGAATTCAAGGTCGAGGCCGTTGGTAATAGCCTCGTCGGTGTCGTGGGTACCTCCCCAGTCGGAGATCACGGCACCGTCAAATCCCCATTCCCCCTTGAGTATGTCGTTGAGCAGGTATTGGTTGTGGCAGGCGTGCTGGTTCTTGTAGAGATTGTATGCTCCCATTATCGACCACGCGTTGCCCTCTTCGACCGCTGCCTTGAATGCCGGGAGGTAAATTTCATAGAGGGTGCGGTCGTCGACGATCGCGTTGGTGGTATGGCGGTTGTATTCCTGATTGTTGAGTGCATAATGCTTTACGCATGCAGCTACGCCGTTGCTCTGAACGCCTTCGACATACGGCACAACCATCTTTGCGGCGAGATACGGATCCTCGCCCATATACTCGAAGTTGCGCCCGCAGAGAGGTGTACGGTATATATTGACGCCAGGGCCGAGCAGCACGTTTTTGCCCCGGTACCGTGCCTCCTCGCCGATCGACACTCCGTAGAGGTGCGCCATCTCGGGGTTCCAGGTGGCGGCCAGGCATGTTAGCGCGGGAAAAGCCACGCATGAATCGTTGGTCCATCCGGCCTGATCCCATTCGTCCCATAGCACTTCGGGGCGGATGCCGTGAGGCCCGTCGGTAGTCCATAGCTCGGGTATGCCGAGGCGCGGCACGCCTGCCGACGAGAATTTTGACTGGGCGTGGATAAGGTTGATCTTTTCGCGGAGGGTCATGCGCGAGAGGGCGTCGTCAACCCTCTGTTCTATAGGTTTCGACGGATCGAGATATGCCGGAGTTGCGGTCTGGGTTGTTGTCGCCGACAGAGATATGGAGGCGCTTAAAAGGAGAGCGGAAATGATATGTCTCATTGCTTTTGGAGTGTGAGGTTGTATGTATGATTGGGTTAGACTGAACGAAATGCTTGTCATGATTCTGCAAATATACTAAATGAATAATTGATAAATCATCTAAAATGACTAATTTTGTTACTCGAACGAAAAATAGATGCTATATGACACTGATTGACGGCAAGAAAGTCGCCGATGAAATTAAACAGGAAATTGCCGCCACTGTTGAGAAGATGGTGGCTGAAGGTAAGAAGCGTCCCCATCTGGCCGCCATACTGGTAGGCCACGACGGCGGCAGCGAGACATATGTGGCTCATAAGGTACGTGCGTGCGAGCAGTGTGGATTTACCTCTACTCTCATCCGTATGGAAGACAATGCCACCGAGGCCGAACTGCTTGAAGCAGTAGAGCGTCTTAACAATGATCCCGATGTCGACGGCTTTATCGTGCAGCTCCCTCTTCCTAAGCACATCTCAGAGCAGAAAGTGATCGAGGCGATCGACTACCGCAAGGATGTCGACGGTTTCCATCCCATCAACGTAGGACGCATGTCGATCGGACTTCCCTGCTATCTGTCGGCCACACCGGCGGGTATTATCGACCTCCTTGCCCGCTACGAGATTCCCACCAAGGGAAAACATTGTGTGGTGCTCGGGCGCAGCAACATCGTCGGCAAGCCTGTGGCCTCGCTGATGATGCAGAAGCATATCCCGGGCGACGCTACGGTCACCGTATGCCACAGCGCTACTGTCAATCTTAAAGAGATCTGTCGCGAGGCCGATATCATTATCGCCGCTCTCGGGCAGCCCGGATTCGTCACCGCCGATATGGTA
>JAHZGZ010000323.1 GCA_019420545.1 Bacteroidales bacterium
CGGCGAAGGCGTAGTCTATGCTCTCGGGGATGGTGATGGTATTCTCGGAGTCGAGGGCCGGGCGGAAGAGCTGATAGGGGAGCTCTACGGAAGCCATGTCGGCACTCTGGTGGGAGACGATCATCACGGCGTTGGGGTTGAGCCAGCGGCCTGAGCTGACCTTGTTGAAGTCGGCGTCGACAACACGCTTCACGTAGCAGTTCCAGGTGTCGGACGTGTCGGTGTGGTCGTTGGCGCCGAGGGTGCCGTCGTGGTCGGAGTCGTAGGTGATGGTAATGACACCTGCGTTTTCGGCATAGGTCATGCGCGGGTCGGCCTTGGCGATATTCGCGAGTACGGTCCTGAGGTCATCGTCCCAGCCGCCGCTCCAGCGGTAGCCGTAGATGAGGTTCTCGGGGCCGCGCTGATCGTTGAACTGGAATACGACAGTGGCGGCCTTCTCGCCCTCGCCTACCCAGAATTTTACTTTCTCCTGGTCGACGGGCTGCACTGCGGCTACGGCCTCGTGCATCTGCTCGCCGTAGTCCGACATGTCGTAGTCGAGTTCCTGAGCAAGGTCGCCGCTTGTCTCGCCGTATCCCGAGCCGTTGAGTGGGGTGTATTTCCAGGCCTGTACGCCGCCGTCGGTGAGCACGGTGCTCGACATACCGAGGCCGGAGTAGCTCATATAGTCGTAGTCGTTGGGGCCGTGCCAGTAGCTCCAGTATCCCTCGTACCATCCGGAGCGCCAGCGGAATTCGAAGCTGCCGGCATATCCGTCCTCAAGCTGCCAGTAATCATAGTCGTAGGCGGGATATCCGTAGACGAATGCGTTGAGCGGATGCTCGATGATGCCGCTTGTGCGGGCGTTGGTGATGGCGTCGGCACACATCTGTTCGGCGGCATAGCCCGGGAAGGTCTCCTGGCCCATCGAGGCGTTGGCTTCGAAGTAGCCGAACGACACCTCACCGGCGAGAGCCGCGCGGTCGAAGTCGTAACGGAGATAGTCGAGTTCCTCGCGTGCGGCGCTGATACCGAGGGCGTTGAGGGTAGAGCCCATTGTGCCGGTGTACTGTATCATTGCGGTGAGGATGCTGCTCTGGGATGCCACCGCGCGCACGAGATCCTCGCCGGTCTTCGTGCCGTTCCAGCGGTAGCCCCATACGTAGGACCGGTCGCTCTGACCGTCCTGAAAGTCGATTACCAGGGCGCATTTCTTTTCCCCGTCGGGGTCGCCTGCCCAGTGTTCGATCTGATCCCAGTCGACCCAGTCGACATATTCGACTGCATTGGCCGAGAGACATACCGACAGGGCGGCTGCGCATGTAAGTAAAGTTTTTTTCATTGTGGGAAAATGTAATTATGAATTGGGTAATATGTTTATTCTCAGATATGAACGTTATTTGCCGAGAGGGTCGGGGAGCGGGAGGCCCGGCGGGTCGATATGGAGGTCGGCGGCGCGCGACAGTTCTGTCGAGGTCTCGCCGAGCCATCCGCAATACTGGTTGAGGCCGGTGTATACGCGTATGAAGTCGGCGCCGGGAAGGCTCACGGGGTTGCCGGCGGCATCTACCGCGCGGGATATGTCGAAGGAGTTGAGGTCGGCGAAGTCGTTGGGGTGGTTGTCGACATATCCCCATGGATAGGCGTAGAGCACATAGTAGCGCCCTGTGCCGCTCAGATCCTCGCCGTTGGGCGGAAGGAGGGATCCGGTGAACGACAGTTCGTCGGCGCTCTCCCATAGCGGATAGTAGCTCTGGTTGTGGAATATGTTTTTGGCCACGTAGCCCGACGCGCCTTCTGAATCGGTCCAGGGGATGTATACGAGGTCGTCGAGGTAGCCGTCGTCGTCCTCGACGGGGATATGGGCCGGATCGGGGCGGCGGTAGGTGATGGTGTAGCCGTGGCGTGTGGCGGGATTGGCGTACTCGCTTCCGGCAAGCTCGTACCAGGGGTCGTCGGGTAGGCCGTTGCAGTTGACGTCGTAGCTTACCATCACTATCCCCGGCTCGGCGGAGCCGCCCTTGGCGTCGGGGTTGGTAAGTTCGTAGAATGCGTTGCCCCATATGCGGAAGTCGTTTTCGCCGGGGACGTTGATCACCGTATGGTCGAATCCGAAGGTGACGTAGCCGCCATATCCTCCGAGCGATATCATGATGTCGTTGGTGCCGGAGATGGACTCCTCGGCTTTGCGGAGTATGTCGGCATAGGTGTCGCCCGGCTCGAAGCGCGGCATCTCGTTGATGAACTGGCCCGGGGCGGGACAGTACTCGTAGACGCGGGAGATGTAGGGGCTGTACTCCACCTCTTCATGTACGACGTTGACCGTGAAACAGAAGCTGTAGGGTGTGACGGGGTCGATGATATCGAAGCGCAGGCGGTAGGTACCCTCTTCGGCGGCGAGGAATATGTAGTCGCGGTCGGTCGACACCACCCTATCCTCCGCGCCGGGCATGGCGAGAGTCCATCGGTAGGCCTCGCCGGTAAGCGCGGGGTGGAGATCGAGCTTCTGCATGCGGTATATATAGTATGTGTCGTCGATACCGAGGTTTACCATCGGTATGTCGGCCGTGCAGCCCGCGAGTAGGGCCGAGGCGGCGAGGGCGGCGCAGGATAATATGCAGTGGGGCTGTTTCATCGTGATCATAGTTGTCGTGGTGATCATCGCGGGAGGAAAGCTATGTGGGCGGGTATGTCGCCGGTGCGCACGCTCCACTTGCGGCGCCCCTGACGGTCGAAGCAGTAAAGGGTGCCGGAGGAAACGTAGTTTTTCGCGTCGGTGACGAAGATATCGCCCGTCTCGGGGTGGATGGCGATACCGTAGGGGATGGTGATGTCGCGGTCGGTGCCGTCGGTGATGAAATTGGTCGACACCACCCGGCGCGTGCGCACGTCGATTATGCCGTAGCTGATGGTGTTGGAGGCGGTATAGTTGTTCCACTCGGTGGCGTAGTAATAGAGGGAGTCGCCGCGGATGGCCATGTTGGAGCATGCCACGGGGATGGTGTCGGCGACCACCATCTGGTTGTAGCCTGGCTTCTTCTCCATCACGAAGAGGCGCGAGGGGCGCGACTGGTAGTCGCCGCGCGATGATACCCACAGCTTCTTGTAGCGGTCCTGCTTGAGGCGGTGGAGGTTGATGCCGACGGGTATCTGCTGCACCTGCTTGAAGTCGATCATCTGGATGACCGACACGGTGTTGTCGTAGTTGGGCACGCGGTAGCCACCGGAGTTGGCCACGTACATGTAGTCGTCGACAATCTCCATCTCCTCGGGCTGATATCCCACGCTTACCTTGCGCGTCACGGCGAGCGACGCGGTGTCGACCTCGTATACGGCGCCTTTGGGCGCGTCGGGGTCGATTAGCACCGGGCCGACGTAGGAGCTTACGTAGGCCTTTCCGCGGTAGAAGCGCACGTAGCGGCAGTTGGGTATGGCGACCTGGCCGATGCGCACACCGGTGCGGGCGTCCATCACCTCGACCTTGTGGGAGCAGTTGACCACCACGTAGAGGCGCGAACCGTATATGCCGATGTCGTTGCCGACGTCGCCCAGCTCCTTTACGACGGTGGGGTTGCGCTCGGCGTAGAAGTTGCGTGCATACAGGCCGGTGAAGTAGTCGAAATAGTCGAGCGAGCACTTGTTGGAGCCCATGTTTCCCTCGTTGACGAGGTAGAACCCGCGCACATTTGTCCCGGGCGCGGGAGTCTCCGGGATGATGTCGTACTCCGTGGGCACCACAAGCTCGTCCTCGCGACAGCTTGTGGCGACCAACAGGAGTTGCAGACAATAAAGAATCTTTACTATGTTGTTGTTTAGCATGTTATCTTGTGGATGGAGAGCGGACGGTAACGTGTATTTCAGATCTCGACGGTGAGAGTGAAGCGGCAGTTGCGCTTGGGCATGGGGTAGTTGATGATTACGTCGTAGTCCTGGCTGAGGAGGTTGTTGACCTCGATGAGTCCGCGCATGGCCACGCGCCCGAGGCGGAACTCCTTGCTGAGGGATATGTCGGATGTGTACCAGGGCTGTGTGTAGTTGTAGCGGATGTTTTCCTGCTGGTTGTAGCGCTCGCCGACGTATATCCATGAGTAGTTGAGGCTCCAGCCGCGCCACTGCGCGTTGGCGACTGCCGCACCGGAATGGCGCGGTATGTAGGGTATCTGGTCGCGGTAGTAGTTGTCGGCGGGATTGGTTACGTCGATGGCGCGCTGGAAGGTGTACTGTGCGCGTGCGGTGATGTAGAGGTTGCGGATGGGGTTGACGGTGATGAGGGCGCTGACGTCGATGCCGCGGATATCGACTACGCCGAGGTTGAGCATCGTCCAGCGGAACTGCTGCCCCTTGGGGTAGGCCACGATCTTGTCGCGCACCTTATTATAATATGCGTCGGCGCTTATGCGGAGCGCGCTTACGAATCCGCGTGAGGAGGTACGGTCGTAGAGCAGTCCGGCGTTGTACTGGGTGACACGCTCGGGCGAGAGCTGCGAGTTGCCCATGTCGGCATAGTAGAGGTCGTTGAAGGTGGGCATGCGGAACGAGCGCTTTACGAAGGCGCGCACGGAGAAGTCGTTGGAACGGAGCGGATAGAGCGAGATGAAGAGCGCGGGGGTGACCACATGCTTGTCGGGGGGCGCCTGCTGGCCGCGCAGGCGGTCGTGGATGAATGTGGCGAGGATGCTCCCCTGAGCCTTGACGCGGGGGAGGTCGATGGCGGTGGCCGCCGAGAGCATGTTGGTGATGCGGTCGGGCTTGGCGAATCCGTACATGTCGGCGGCGAGGGTGTTCCACATCAGGTCGTAGCTCGCCGAGACCTGCCATCGTGGGGTGATCTCGAACTCGTTGGCCGAGGAGAGGTACAGCTCTTTCTGGCGGTATAGGTTGTCGATCTTTATCTGCTTGTCGTCGTTGTTGACGTAGTGGGTGCGGTAGGCGGCGTACTTGATGCTGTTGAGGGTGGAGAATCTGCCGAAATATCCGGTGAAGCGTCCCTGCACGAATGAGTTGTTGTCCCAGATGCGCTCGCCGCGGCGCCATACGTTGTTGACGATGGCGCCGGGGACTCCGCGCTCGGATGTGTAGTTGTAGGCTTTGAAAGTCCATGACCCGCGGGCGAGCGATCCGTTGAGGTTAAGCTCGATGCGGGTGGCGTCGATGTCGCCGTTCTGGCGCACGGCAACTGTGTCGTAGGCGAGCTCGCCGGCGGGGTTAACGCGGCGGTAGCGGAAGCGGTATTTTCCGCTTGAGTTGAGCCACTCGGTGCTGAGCGACGCGCTCACGCGCGGCGACAGCTTCAGCTCGACGAGTGCCGAAGGGTTGATGAGGTCGAAGGAGCCTGTGCGCACTGTGGCGCGGGCATGGTAGTACTCTCCGGCTTCGAAGCGCGGGGTACGTGTGCGCATATAGATTGTGCCGGCGGCTCCGAAGTCTTTGGCGGCCTGGAGGATTTCGCTTTTCTGGCCGTTGTAGAGCGAGAGGGTCTCGATGTTGTCGAGGGAGAACTGTCCGAGGTCGATCTGTCCGTTCTGGGCGTTGCCCAGCTCCACGCCGTCGTAAACGACACCGGTATGGTTGGTGCCCATCGAGCGGATGTTGACGGTCTTTATGCCGCCGACACCGCCGTAGTCCTTTACCTGGACTCCGGAGAAGTAGCGCAGGGCGTCGGCCACGCTGTTGCTGTTGAGGCGGTGGAGTTCGTCGCCCTCGAGGGTCTGGGCGGGGATTATGTCGGCGGCGGGGCGCTGTGCGGTGACCACGACCTCACTGAGGCTGCGGGTGAGGGAGTCGGCGGGTTGCGCGGCATATGCATGTGGCGCCGCAATCAGGGCCATCATCGCCGGGATGAGGGTTGTCGGTATTGTATTTCCCATCAGAAATGTGTTGATACTCAGAATAAAAAATCCCGTCTGCGTATCTACAGGGTCTATACGCTTACGGGATCTGTTCTGTGGGGTAGGGCACCCATATCATTGCGATATGAGGGCGCATACAATACAAGTCAACCTATGGTTTCCGCCCGCGGGGGTGTGCGGCGGGGGAAAAGTCAGTCGAAGTCCATAATCCCGTAGACTTTAGTCTGCATATTACGGCAATGGCAGGTCTTCTGACTTGTCCCGGCGATGTCGCGCCTTCTCGGAGCTTTTGTGCCGTGGTGGCGGCAGGTGTGCTCCAATGGCATATTGCGGCATGCTTTTTGGCTTGGGGGACTTACAGCAGCGGGTACTGTTCCGGATTCTCACCGGATTCCCTTTTCATCGGGCGGGGTGCGTGCGATCCCCGTTCCGAAACCTTGCGGGACAAAGATACGAGAAAATCCGGAAAAAGCCGTGCGGGGTGCGGTTTTTTCCGGATTTTGTCCTGCGGACCGGGCGGCCGTCTTCACAGTTCGCGGCGATGACGGCCGGGACATGCCGTTTAATCCCTGAATTCCATCCGGCA
>JAHZGZ010000324.1:0-3772 GCA_019420545.1 Bacteroidales bacterium
TGAGGGCATAGATGGAATTCAGGGTGTTGAAGAGGAAGTGGGGGTTGAGCTGACGCTTGAGGCTCTCAAGCTCGTCGTGCTGGCGGCGTGCCTCGATCTCCTGCTTCTGCTGGCGCATCCTCATCCAGTAGTCGCTCAGCTTCATGGCTACGCTCAGGCCTATGGTGAGCAGCAGCATGATGGCGTCGCGCAGCGACAGCGACAGCAGCTTCATCCAGTGGCTGCGCGGAGGCTCGGGCAGCCATGGGCCTCGGTGGACGGGAGGTGGCATCGAGGGGAAGGCAGTGATCCATATCACAGCCAGCGACAGGGCTATGACGACGAGGTTCCACAGCAGCAGGTGCACAAATCCGCGCGGACGAGCCAGGCAGCGGTCGATGATCACATAGTAGTTTAGAAAGAAGATGGCTATGAAGAGGCCCGACTTGATATACACGCGCCATATCCTCGAGTCGTGGGGATGGCTGGTAGTCATGAGTATCTCAGGGAGGATGAATATCATCGACACTATGAGAAACTGGGTGATTATCTTCACCCAGCGCTGCTGAAGCGCCGAGGGCTCTGCGGGGGTACCTGATGGTCGATGTAGATAGCCGCTCATTGGATGCTGGTATGATCGATGTTTTTATAACGTTGGAATATGCGAAAAATTGTATTAAAATGCAACTTTTTCTTCAAAAATTCTGGTATCCTTTCCGAAATGTCGGTTTTGTTCCCCCGGAGTGCCGGTAGGGTTTACTCGTAGCGCAGGGCTTCGATGGGGTCGAGCGATGCGGCTTTCTTGGCGGGATACCAGCCGAAGAATACTCCGGTTACGGTGCACACCACGAATGAGAGCACCATCGAGTAGATCTGTATCGACACGGGCCAGTGCATGATGATGTTGACGGCCCACGAAGCGAGCACGCCGAGGATCACGCCGATCACACCGCCGGTGACGCTGATGATCACGGCCTCGATGAGAAACTGCGAGAGTATGTCGATGCCGCGTGCGCCGAGCGACATGCGCAGGCCTATCTCGCGCGTTCGTTCGGTAACGGAAACGTACATGATGTTCATGATGCCGATGCCGCCTACCAGCAGCGATATTCCGGCGATGCATGCCAGCAGCACGGTGAGCATGTCGGAGGTTGAGCTGAGCATTTCGCTCAGCTCCTTCTGCGAGCGTATGTCGAAGTCGTCGTCGGCCCCCTCCTTGAGCTTGTGCTGCTCGCGCAGTATCGTGGTTATCTCGTCGATGGCCTGGTCGGTGTAGTCCTCGTCGATGGCGCTGGCGAAGAGTCCCTGCAGGTGGTCGGTGGCGAGCATGCGCTTCATCACGGTGGTGTAGGGGGCGAGCACCACGTCGTCCTGGTCCATGCCCATCGAGTTGGTGCCCTTGGGGGTGAGGGTGCCCACCACCTTGAGGGGGATCTTGCCGAAGCGCACTATGCGCCCTATCGGGTTGGTGCCGTCGGGAAACAGGTTGTCGATCACCGTCTGGCCCAGCAGACACACTTTTGCCGCCGAGCGGATGTCCTGCTCGGTAAACATCTCGCCGTCGGCCACCGACACCTTGCGTATGTCGAGGTAGTCGGGAGTGATGCCGTAGACGGTCGAGGGGTAGTTGTTGTTGCCGTTGATCAGCTGGCCGCCGCTGTTTACCGAGGGTGACACTGCCGTTACGTAGCGGGCCTTGTCGCGGATGGCTTCGTAGTCGGCTACCTCGAGGGTCTGCGTGTCGTCGGCGCTCTGTCTTACGCCTCCGCGCTGCATGTTGCCGGGGTGTATCATTATCATGTTCGACCCCATCTCGCTGATCTGGGCGCGGATGCTGTCCTTCGAGCCTTGGCCTATGGCGAGCATGGTGATTACCGAGGCCACGCCGATGATGATGCCGAGCATGGTGAGGAAGCAGCGCAGCTTGTTGTTGGCGAGGGCCTTGAAGGCTATTTTGAGTAGGTTGGCGAAGTTCATAAGAATGAAATGGAAAGGGTCAGTCGTCGTCGCGTGGGAGCGATTCGTAGATGGCGCAGGCCGATGCCGGCGAGGGGTTGGAGGTGTCGCTTACGATGCGCCCGTCGCGGAGCACGATGTTGCGCGAGGAGTAGGCGGCGAGATCGGGGTTGTGGGTCACGAAGATGATGGTGCGCCCGCGCGCGTGCAGCTCCTGGAAGAGCACGAGTATGCTGAAAGAGGTGCGCGTGTCGAGGTTGCCGGTGGCCTCGTCGGCGAGGATTATCACCGGGTCGTTGACAAGGGCGCGCGCTATGGCTACGCGCTGCTGCTGCCCGCCCGACATCTGGTTGCTCTTGTGGTAGAGGCGCTCGTGCAGCCCCACGGCCTCAAGGGCATCGATGGCGCGCCGGCGGCGTTCCTTGGCCGAAACCTCCGAGTTGTAGAGCAGGGGCAGCTCAACGTTCTCTATGGCGGTGGTCTTGGGCAGGAGGTTGTAGTTCTGGAACACGAAGCCGATCTTGCGGTTGCGCGTGTAGGCGCGGCGGTTCTTGCTCATGGAGGCCACCGACACTCCGTCGAGCAGATAGTCGCCGCGGGTGGGGGTGTCGAGGCACCCCAACAGGTTGAGCAGGGTCGACTTGCCCGAGCCAGAGGTGCCCATGATCGTTACGAACTCCCCCTCGCGGATGGTGAACGACACTCCGCGCAGGGCATGCACCTTTTCGCCGCCGACCATGAAGTCGCGCCGCAGATCCTCTACGCGGATTATCTCGCGGACGTCGCCGCTTGCTGTATTGCTCTCCATAATTGTTGGCTGGTGTGGAGGTGGTTACTTCTTTTTATGGGGCGGACGCGGGGCGAAGGGGCTCTGCTCCGTGTTGCCGCCGTCGGCACCCTCGGGAGCGGCCATGGCGGCGGTGTCGTACTCAAGGGCCACTGTCTCGCCTTCGCTCAGGCCCGAAAGCACCTGGGTGACGTTGCCGTTGCTCTCGCCGGTGGTTACCTGCACGGGTACAAGCCTGTCGCCGCGCACTGTCCATACGGTGTGGGTGCCTGCGGGGGCGTCCTTCGGCGCGTCGGGCATGGCCTCGGGCTGCGGAAGCCCCTTGGCGTCGGGGAACTCGCGCGGGGTGAAGCGCAGGGCGCGGTTGGGCACGGCGAGCACGCCCTTCTCCTCGGTGACGTTGATCGAGAGGTTGGCAGTGAGGCCGGGTATGAGCTTGTGGTCGGGGTTGGGGGCGGCCACGATCACCTCGTAGGTTACCACGTTGCTCTCGGTGGTGGGGTTGAGGCGCACCTGTGTCACCTCCCCCTCGAAGCGGTCGTCGGGATAGGCGTCGACGGTAAAGGTGGCGCGCTGCCCCATCTTTACCTGCCCTATGTCGGCCTCGTCGACATTCCCCACGACCTGCATGTTGTCGAGGTCGGCGATTACGTAGAGGTTCTGCACGTTCATCGAGGAGACCACCGTCTGGCCTACCTCAACCTCGCGTGAGATCACCACTCCGTCGATGGGCGAGTAGATCTCGGCGTAGTTGAGGTTTTTGGCGGCGCGCACGCGGTCGGCCTGCGCCTTCTCGTAGGCGGTTTTCGACACTTCATACTCCTTGAGTGACGTCTGGTACTCGTAGTCGCTTATAAGCTGCTTTTCGTGGAGCTTGCGGTCGCGCTCGTAGTTGGTGCGGTTGTATTCGTAGGTGAGGCGTGCCGATTCCATGTTGGCGTCGGCGCTGCGCAGCTCGCTCTCAAGCAGGGTTTTCTCGATTTCGGCGATTAGCTCGCCCTTGCTGACTACGGAGTTGTAGTCGGCGTAGAGCTTGTCGACGATGCCGGT
>JAHZGZ010000324.1:3838-4051 GCA_019420545.1 Bacteroidales bacterium
ATTCCCCGGTGCCGGTGGCGGTTACCGACTCGCTTATGTCGGCGCGTTCCACCTTGCCGGTCTCAAGCCTTATCTGCGGCTTTTTCGAGCAGGAGACGGCCGCAAGGGCTATCAGCGCTGCGGCGATGGCGGTAGTTTTCATATGATGTTGCTTTCTGATATTGTAATTGTGGATGTGTAGGGGCCGTTACAGAGTGATTTGTGCTGTGCGGT
>JAHZGZ010000325.1:0-8088 GCA_019420545.1 Bacteroidales bacterium
TCTCTTCATCAGTCTTTCTCGTCAAGCTCGAAAGCGCTTCGCGATAACGTGTAGCTCGCTACACTCCTTCTTCATCGAGAAAAATCCTCTAAAAATTTTCCTCGGAGTAATATTAAAATAATTTCGACCAGTTACTTATGAGACTGGTAAAGTTCGATAAAACTGAGTGCGGAGTCGACTTCCTGATGAAAGTGGGTTCGCCGAAAGACCTTGTCGGAGATATGTCCGATATCGATTCCGTCGGTGCTGTCTTCGCAGCAGAGCTATCTGTACAAAGGCAAACATAATTTGCACGCAGCACATCTCCCGGCCAATGGCGGGAGCACCTTATTAGACAGATGCATAAAAAAGAGGAGGGGAATACTTGAACGGTATTCTCCTCCTGTTTTTTGAATTCCCGGTAAAGAACCTAAAACAAAAATTAATTCCTTTTTGACAGGATGTTTGTCAACAGTTGATTGATTGTATGATGGTATGAAAGATGACGGTTATTCATCATGCGATAGACGGTGGCGTATGTTGAGCAGAGGCAGCAGGAATGAGATTATCGATGCTGCGAGCCAGAATATCGCAACCGGCAGGAAATTGTAGTGGTTTACACCGTCGACAACGGTGATATTGTCGTTGATGAGCCAACCGGAGGCAACATCCTGTATGCCTGCGGCGACATACGAGGCTATGCCTACCACTCCGAGGGCGGCGCCGGTAGCGCGCCGGGGTACAATGTCGACAGCCATCAGGCCGCCGAGGAAGCAGATCAGCACGCCTATTGCGATGCCGAAGAGCACCATGGCGAGGATGTTGACCCAAAGGGCATTTCCCCCGAATAGGAACAGAGCAAGCGCAGAGGCGTTGAGCACGCCGAATATCAGTGCGGGAATCTGACGGTCGCCCTTGAAGAGTTTGTCGGAGAACCATCCCGAGAGCACCGTTCCGGCGATGCCGAGCAGGGCGTTGATCGAGATGATCGAAAGCGCCTCTACATCGGTGAATCCCTTCTGTTCCTGAAGGAAGAGCATACCCCAGCCATTGATGGCATAGCGCGAGATATACATGAACGCACTGGCGGCGGCCAGAACCCATACTGCGGGAGTGCGGAGCACCATCTTCTGTATGTCGCGTGTCGACATCTTGTCGGCTTTGCCGGTCTTTTCGCCCGAAAGGGCCTCGATCGAGGGGAGACCGTGGGCACGAGGATGATCGTGGAGGAAAAAGATTACGAGTGCTATGCCTATGGCGCCGGCGATCGCCGAGCCGAAGAATCCCGACTGCCATCCGGCCACCGCTACTATCGAGCCTACAAAGAGAAAAGAGAAGAACTCGCCGAGATTATGGCTTGCCGAGAAGAAGCCATAGTAGGTGCCGCGCTCTTTCAGCGGGAACCATCGTGAGAGGCTGATGATAGCAGGAGGAGCGCCCATTGATTGGGCCCATCCGTTGAAACACCACATTATGGCGAAGCAGGTACACATTACCGCTGCCGGAATGGCTGTCGACGCAAGGCCCATTATACCCATGAAGGCGTTGGCCAGCGCCGATATTATCAGTCCCGTGGCCATGAATCGCTTTATGTTGCAATAGTCGGCGATGAATCCGTTGACGAACTTGCCGATAGCATAGGCGAAGAGGAGGGCCGAGCTGATGATACCGAGCTGAGTGGCATCGAGGGCACCGCTGTCGATGATCGGCTTCTTCATCACGTTGAGCGACGTGCGGCATACATAGTACAGGCTGTAGCCTATCGTGGCCGCGAAAAAAGCCTGTAGACGGAGTTTTTTGTAGAAACGTGTGCGGGCCTGCTCGTCGGGGAAGTCACGTTCGGCGCTGTCGGGACTGATGGCGTAGAATGAGGCTATCCTGGAGAATATCGAGCGGCGCGGGCAGGATTCGGTGGCTGTGGCGGTTGACATTTTACTGGTGGAGGTTGCGTGTGCGTAGATAGTTTAGAAGAAGTTCCGGACGGTCGGTCTGGATGATAGTGGCACCCATTCCGACGAGCTGTCCGTAGATGTCGGCTGCGTTGCCGTCGAAAGCGGCGTCATCGTCGAGACCGCCATTAAGGCTTTCCCACAGCGAGTTAACCCATAGCTTGGATGGCTGTGCCACAATCGTCTTCATGCACTCGGTAACGGCAGGTGTCATCTTGTCCCAGCATACCTCATAAGCGAGGGGGAGGGTCTTAGTGTCGATATATTCCTTGAAGAGTTTCTCACCCTTGGGCTTGAGTATATCGATGATGGGCATGTACATCATGTTGTGGCTGTGCGACGCCATTTTCTTTTCTACAGTCTTTACCGGCTTCTTGCCTTTGATGAGGAGCTGCTCGGTCATGCCGAGGGAGTCGGAGATCGGAAGAATGAGATCATAGTAGTCGTACCCTTTGTCGATATTGATCACGATGCGATCCTTGCATAGCTCGAGGGCCTGACGCAGGGTAGGCATCTTGTGGCGCGTTGCTACACCGTGTCCCGACTTGAGGTTGACGCGGGCTATAGAGTCGTAGGTTATGTCGGCGATGAGGCCTTTGCCTGTTGTGGTGCGGTCGAGTGTACGGTCGTGGCACACGACAAGCACACTGTCCTTGGTCAGGGCAAGGTCGAGTTCAACGATGTCGGCGCCCATTTTGATCACGCTCTCCATCGCGGCGAGCGAGTTTTCGGGATAGTTGCGCCAGTCGCCTCGGTGACATGCTACGAGCACCGTTTTGGATGCCGGATCGTGGATTTCCTTCACGATCGACTCAGCACGGTTGCTACCCGCAATGGCCGAGACGGCCATCATAATGAAAGAAATTGCAAATATTGCTTTTTTCATGATGCAGGAGTGGTATTCTTAGGGTTAATTACTAAAAGTGGGGCTAAAACTGATTGGCCTGTGTTATAATGAAACTTCACCCCGGGAAAACTACCAATACCCGGGGTGAATTTAATTATTTTTAACTAAATACGGGCATTAAACACGCTCTTACCAGTTCAGCACCCTCACTTTGTATACGTCCATGTCGGTTATGCTGATGCTGCCGGCCATCGAGGATGCCGATATATCGGTGGCATACCGCAGTGTGTGGGTCGACCACGACTGCGTGCCCTCCGGTACGGTAGCGTCGGTGTACCACAGTTCTGATGTAATCGGATTGTAGTTGACCGACTTGAGCTGGGTCGAGGCGGCGAAGTGGGGCATCTCGGTGAACGACTCGCTGTTCACGTCGAAAAGATACGCTCTCACCCCGGCCACCACCAGTGTAGTGGGATCTGCCAGGCTCACGTCGTGGTTGCTTCCCTGAGGTGTCGAAATCGACTTTTCGAGCTTGAGTTTCGGAGCCTGGGTGGACTCACACCATGTAACGCCGTGGGCCGAGGTCAGCGGTGCGCTGTCAAGAAGTACATTTGACTTCGAAGCGTCATACAGGCGTATCTGGTTGTGGTTGACAGTTGTTCCGTCAGAGCATGCGACAACTATACGGTTGCCGGGAAGAAGCTCGGCAGAATGGGCGTTGGCGCAGTCAACAGCGTGGAAAAGAACTTTCTTTGTATCGCGCTCCACCAGCACACACCAGTTGTAGGAACTTGACACGAGTATCTTCGATCCGTTATCGACCGGCTTGCAGTCGTCGATATGGTCACAGCGTGATTTGGCAATATCCAGAATATCTGCGGCATCTTCTGCATTCCATGTCCATTCGAGGCCGCTTTTGTAGTCGCCACCCATACACTGTGCTACATTCACTATGTGCACCTTATCGCTTCCGCCGATGATCAGGTGTGCCGGTTCGCTGTCGGAGGCACTGTTGGTCAGGAATATCTCCCCCGACTGTAGGTGGGCCGATGCCTGCGACGTTACATTGAAGGAGTGGCCGCCGGTAGTATTTACTGTGATGGTGTATCCTTGTGCAAGGGTTACCGGAGCAACCTGCGCGGCAACGGTGATACCGTCGAGGGCGCAGCTCTGTGGGGTTGGAAGTGTTACGCGTACGGTGGCATCGCTTGCCGTAAAGTTCCATGTTGCGGCGTCGATGGCGATATGGCCTGCGATATTCTCTCCGGCGTTGCCGCGTATGTCGACACTCTCAACGGTGTAGTTTCCGCGTGCGATGCTGATCATCATAAGCGCGGGGAACTGCCGGAGGGTTATGGCGCACCCTTCATATGAGGAGAGGGCCTGGGTGTCGGCGCCGATGAGGAGCGGTGTCACAGTGCCGTCCTGTGCGGTGGGTATGTCGAGGCCGATGGAGCCGTTGCCTACCGTGACGGGGGCGTCGGTAGGCCAGTAACTTACTACTGTGGCCGCACCGGGAGCCTTTACTGTGAAGAGGAACAGTGAGGATGTCTGGTCAGGACGTATCGGCGATGCGGTGTAGCTGCTTCCGTCAGAGGCCAGACGAAGCAGAGCCTGATCGCCCGATTTCCATTTGAGCTGAGTGGATGCTCCGTTGGCATCGAAGTACCGGGCAAACCCGATGTTGACCTTTGCGGCGCGCTCGGCTACGGAATCAAAGTCCTTATCATCGTCGTCGGAGCATGCCGTGGCCGAAAAGGCCACGCATGCACCCACGAGGAGGTTCATTATCATTTTATGCTTGTTGTGAAACATGTCGGATTGATTTAGAATTTACTTAATGCAGCAGGAACCGCAGGGATCACCGCCGTGGGTCGACCAGCTTGATGCGCGGTCGTAGCCTATGCCTATGCCTACGAGCTTGCCGTTGACACCCTTATCGCCTACAAGAGCGCTGTATACCACGCCGTTGAGCAGGTTGTTGCCGCCCATCTGCTTGTCGGCGCTGTCTACATCCGAACCGATACGGGTGTCGGAGATAACATTGCCTGTGGGGCTGAATACAAACAGTTTGTTGCCTTTCTGGCCCGATGTGATATAGAAGTTGCCTTCGGTATCGACGCATGGGTGAGAATAGTTGAAGGCGTTGTTGCCGTCAAGAGCCATATAGTTCCACTTTTCGTTGAGGTCGCTGTCAAAGCAATATGCATAACTGTCTTTACTGCCTACAAATACGTCGCCGTTGGGAGCTACGACCGGCTCATACATGTTGTTGGGGCTTGCACTTGTGCAGACCTTGCTGTCGATAAGCACTTGGTGGTCGACGATATCGATTTTCGACATACAGCCGTTGTTCTGGGGCACATATACGGTACGCTTGTCGGCAGCTACGGCAAATCCGGAGATATCGGTCATCTTTTTTGCAATTGTAAGCTTGGCAGTCTCGGCGCCTGTCTCGGCGTTGAGGAAGAAGATAGCGGTGCCGTTGGTACCGACTACAATCTCGTTGCCGTTGACGAGAATACCGGCACACTGAGTGCCGAGGCTTACGCCCCATTTCTTGGCGCCGGATTCCGCATCGATGGCGAAAGCGTTGCCGGCACGGTCGCCGATATAGACAGTGGTTCCGGCGGCGTTGACTGCGGGAGCGGCTGCCTGCATCGACTGGGCTTCGGTGAATGTCCAGCGGAGATTGCCTTCACTGTTTACGCAGTAGAACTGTCCGGCAGTCTGGGTGCCGAAGTATATATCGCCGTTTACGGGGTTGACGGTCAGCATATTGTAGCTGCCCGACATTGCCGCCGGCTGATATTGCCATTTCTTGACTCCGGTAGTAAGGTCGAAGGCGTAGAGAACGGTCACCTTATTGAAGGTGATGATATACAGGGTATTGCCGTCGGGCGAGAATACTGGACAAGTGCCCTTGAAGCCGTTCCAGTTGGTGCCGTCCTGTACCCATTCGGTGCACCATACGGCGTACTCGCGTACATCGACCTCGATGTTCCACTCGCGTGTCACGGTACCGATCTGGGCCGAGAGTTTCACGGTCTGCGCTCCGGCGCCTGTAAACGCATAGTCTACCTCGTCGCCGTTCTTGACAATGTTGCCGGGGAATGTCCATGTAACGTTGCCTGCGTTAGTGTAGGCCTCACGGTTGAAGGTGAAGTGTACAGGCATGCCTATGGCGGTTTCCGTAGTGCTTACAAAGTAGGGTATTGCCAGAGTAGGCATAGCCTTCACGGTCGCTGCGGCCGATGGGCCTCTGTCGTATTCGGTTACAAGAGAGAAGGTGTAGTTGATGTCGTTGGTAAGATTGTCGACGGTGACTGTCTCTACATCGGCGGCAAGAGTCATGTTTTTGATGTTGGCAGGAGCATTTTCCGCGAAGTAGGTGAGGGTATAGCTCTTTACGAGCATCGAGGGCCGTGTCCAGGCCAGCACTACCATCTCGTTGCTTGCGTCGGCGGTGAGGTCGGCTACCGGGAAGCGTGAAGTCGATGGCTTGGCGATGGCTGTCACGGCGCCGGAGATAAGGTTGCCGTATACGGCCTGGATGTCGAACGAATACTGGTAGTCGTTGACCAGCGATCCGATGGTATAGGTATATTCGCCGAGTTTGCCTGTGCGGAACGATACCGTTTCGGATTCAGGTGTCTTGTATGTGATGATGAAGTCGGAAGGATTCCATCCCTGGGGCATCGACCAGGTGACGACTGCTTCTTCGTCGCCCGGAACTGCCTTCAGGTTCTCTACCTGCGGACGCGGAGCACCGGCGTCGATCACCTCGTCCTCCCAGCATCCGGTGAGGCCCGCAAGCATGCCTGCGAGCATGAGTATATTGATAAGCTTTTTCATTGTGTCAGAAATGGTTGGTTAGGAGTTGTAGCCCGGATTCTGCCAGAGAATCGAGGTGTTGTTGACGATTTCGATCTGGGCGTTGGGGATGGGGAACACGAGATTGTGCTCGTCGAGGCTGTATCCGAGCGCGCGCATGGTGGGGATGGCCAGGCCGAGGCGCACGAGGTCGAACCAGCGGTGGCCCTCGATGGCGAATTCGCGTCCGCGTTCATCGGCAAGCGCCTTGATGAATTCATCATGTGAGGGTACCTCGGCTGTGGTAAGCTCCGTGAGGCCTGCGCGGGTACGCGTGCGGTTGAGCCATGGCAGGGCGTCGGCAACCGAAGTAGCGCCGAGAGCCTCGGCATACATAAGATATATGTCGGCATAGCGCAGCAGGGGGAAGTCATTTCCTACATGTGTGTTGTAGGTAGCGTCGTATTCGTCCATCCACTTGTTGAGCACATACACGCTGCCTACCTTGTTGTAGTCCCAGATGAGCGGACGGCGGTTGTCGTCGGCTGAGTACAGGTCGCGTACAATCTGTGTGGGCGACTCGATTTCGGCATATTTGTTGGTCTTTTGCGAATACCAGTATCCGTGGCCCTCGCCGTTGCTCTTCTCGTAGTGGAGCACGAGAAGCAGCTCCTTGTTGTACTTCTTGTTTACATCGAGTGCGTCGGCGGTGGTAGGCATCATTCCGAAGTTGGTGTTCTTCATGGCCTCGTCGAGCGATGTCTTGGCTTCGGCCGGACGGTTGAATGTGAGCTGTACCTTTGCCAGAAGAGTCCATGCAGCGGTGTTGGCCACGCGTGCCTTTTCGGCACTCGGGGGTGTGTCGGGGAGCAGGGCTGCGGCTTCGGTGAGGTCACTACGGAGGAGTTCGTACATCTCCTCCTGCGTGCAGCGCGGTATGAATTTTGCATCGGCAGGCGACACTACGGTACGTGTCACGGGCACTACGCCGAAGGCACGGTAGAGATTGAAATAGAACCACGAGCGTATGAAGAGCAGCTCGCCGCGGTACTGGCGGTAATTGGGAAGCGACTCTTTGCCGGCCATATGGTCGAGTACGTCGTTGCAGCGGTATATGCCGTTGTACCATGCGTTCCATATGTCGGAAAGAATGCCATTGGAGGGCACATCCTGGAAATGATCGAGATCGTAGCGATCCTGTGTGGATGTGGCCATGGCCAGCAGCCGCGACTCGTCGGAGCGGTAGGCGAGTTCATTGATGAAATAGCCGCTCTGCGATTTCAGCTTGTCGTAGCATCCGCGCACTCCCTGGTTGAAATCGTCGTCGGTCTGGTAGTGGTTGGATTCGGTAATGTTGTTGGATGGATATTGCTCGAAGAAGTCATCGCCACACGAGGTGAGCATGGCTCCGCAGAGGATACATCCTGCTATATATAAGTATTTGGGGTTCATCTTGCAGTATCAGTATAATGATGGATGAAATAATCTGTTAGAGGCTGA
>JAHZGZ010000325.1:8098-8488 GCA_019420545.1 Bacteroidales bacterium
ACCGAAAGTAACGGTACGCGGCAGCGGATAGGAGCAGTAGTCCTCGCCGGGAGTAAGGGTGCCGGAATTCTTTCCGGTCTCGTTGGCGCGCTTGTTTACTTCAGGATTGTAACCGGTGTAGTTGGTCCATGTAAACAGGTTGCTGGCCTGTACATACACGCGCAGATTCTTTACACCGATACGCGATAGCAGCGACTTCGGGAGCGTGTATCCGAGAGAAAGGTTCTGAAGGCGCAGATAAGAGCCGTCCTCGATATGGAATGTGGATGTGCATGATCCGTTATTGCCGGTCGATTTACGGGTAACCTTGTTGAGCTCGCCGTAGGGGAAGCGCTGCAGCGATTCCTTCATCATGTTGGACGATGCCTCCATGTTGAGCAGGTAGCGGCG
>JAHZGZ010000326.1:0-14271 GCA_019420545.1 Bacteroidales bacterium
GGCACCGTACCCTCTACATCCGATTTTTTCATGCTTGAGGCTTCCAACGGTGTACTCTACATTTCCCCGGTAATAAGCGTTACCGAAAACAGCTTCACTGTAAAGTTCGACAAAAAAGTGACTGAAGGCTCGTATCATGCCTTCATCAAAAGCGGCGACCGCCGCATACCCCTCGGCATGCTTTCAGTTGCCATTGTGGAAAGCATCATCGAGCCGGGTGAAGGCGCCACCATCTACGGTCTCGTATCCACCCCGCAGGGCGGTGTGAAAGGCGTGGTGGTTTCCGATGGTGTGGAAGTAACCACGACCGACGACAACGGCGTATACAACCTCAAGTCAAACAAGCAGTACGGGTACGTATTCATATCCGTACCTTCTGGTTATGAGGTCGAGGCCGACGGCGTGCTGCCCAGAATGTACCATCTCACCACAGCCGACAAGACGACCGTCGAACGCGCCGATTTCCGTCTTACCGAGGTACAGGGACAGGATACATATAAGGTATTCTTCCTTGGCGACATGCACCTTGCCAACCGTACCGACGATGCCGCACAGTTCAAGCAGTTCACTGCCGATTTCAACAAATACCGCAGTTCATGCAGCGGACAGAAGATGTATGCCGTAACCCTCGGCGACATGACCTGGGATATATACTGGTACGACAACAAATATCAGATCACCGACTATATCAAGACTATCAACGAGCAGGTAAAAGGGATCCAGATATTCCATACCATGGGCAACCACGACAACGATTTCAAGGCATTCAACGATTTCGATGCCGCCCTCCAGTACCGCACACACCTTTCCCCGGGCTTCTATTCGTTCAATATCGGCAAGGTACACTACGTGGTGCTCGACGATATCGACTGCGACAGCTACGACGGGACCAAGGAGCGCATATACACCAAGAAACTCTCCGACGACCAGCTCGCATGGCTCGCCAAGGATCTTGCCTACGTCAACAAGACAACCCCGATTATCATCACGGCCCATGCACCATTCTTCCGGCCGACCGATACGAACAGTTACAAATATGACCACGATGCGACAAGTACCGACAAACTCCTTACGTTGCTCGACGGCTACAAGGTACACTTCGTGACAGGCCATACACATATGAACTACAATGTGCCCGCAATGCACTCCGTATCAGGCGGACGTGACATCATGGAACACAACGTAGCCGCCATATGCGCCTCATGGTGGTGGTCGGGACATCTCACTCCGGGCATGCACATCTCCACCGACGGCACTCCCGGTGGCTACGCAATCTGGGACATCAACGGCACCGACATCAAGTGGATATATAAGGGCACCAACCTCAGCGAGGATGTACAGTTCCACAGCTACGACCTCAACAAGGTGAAATTCAGCGCCAGTGACGTTCCCGAAATGTCCGGTTCAGCAAAAGTCACCAAAGAATTCGACAAATACACTGATGCGTATCCTGCCAACTCCAACAATGAGGTACTTATCAATGTATGGAACTGGGATCCCTCCTGGACCATAACCGTAACTACCGAAAGCGGCCAGAACCTTACCTGCACACCCGTAGCCGCATACGACCCGCTCCATATCGCCGCCCTCACCGTAAAGCGCTTCAACAAAGCCAATCTCAGTAGTGTACCCAGCTTTATCACCGAGGAGTTCGTACACTTCTTTAAGGTAAAGGCGCCCGATGCCACATCGACCCTGAAAATCACGGTGAAAGACCAGTTCGGCAACACATGGACCGAGGACATGAAGCGTCCGAAAGCATTCTCCACCGATGCCTATATGGGAAAATAAGCATAATTGATTCAACCAACATCTAAAACCAGATGCAAATAATATGAAAACAGCAAAGTCCTTAATTCTTTGTCTGCTTATGTCTGTGATGGGCATTCTGTCCGTTGCGGCGCAGAACAGAACGGTGTCCGGACTTGTAGTCGACACCATGGATGAGCCGCTGGCAGGCGTCACCGTAATGGTGACAGGCACCACCAACGGCGGCATGACCGATATCGACGGAAAATTTTCTCTCCAGGTGCCGGCGAAAGAGATACAGCTCAGTTTCTCCTACGTCGGTTTCAAGGCCCAGACAATAAAGGTTGCTCCCGGACAGAACGACATTCATGTAGTGATGAAAGAGGATGCCGTGATGCTTGAGGAGACAGTAGTAATCGGCTACGGCACTCAGAAAAAGGTCAATGTGACCGGCGCCGTGGCAAGCATCGGCGGCAAGGAACTCGAGAACCGAGTATCCCACTCGCTCACCAACATGCTCCAGGGCTCGGTGGCGGGTCTCAATGTTACAACCTCGTCATCCGTACCGGGCGAATCAGCCAAAATCAATGTGCGCGGTACCACATCGATCAATGAAACCAATCCCCTCGTGCTCATCGACGGTGCCGAGGGCGACCTGTCGCGAGTTAACCCCAACGACGTCGAGTCGATATCCGTAATCAAGGATGCTTCGGCAGCTGCCGTATATGGTGCCCGTGCTGCTTTCGGTGTGATTCTCGTAACCACCAAGAGCGGCAGCGAGAAAGATGGCAAGGCTACAGTACGCTATAGCGGCCGTGTGGGATGGGAAGAACCCACCACATCGACCGACTATGTAAACACCGGCTACTGGTCGGTCTACATCGTCAATCTCTTCCAGAGCGCTACCCGAGGCACCGGCTATATCAGCTATACCGACTACGACATGCAGCAGCTTCTTGCCCGCGTCAACGACAAGACCGAGCATCCCGACCGCCCGTGGGTTGTGGAGGAAACTCGCAACGGCCGCAAGCAGTGGGTTTACTACGGCAACTACGACTGGTACGACATGCTGTTCCGCAAGCGTCGTCCGTCGACACAGCACAACGTATCCGTATCAGGAAGTACCAAGGATGTGAAATACTATCTCTCAGGAGGCATGGACTGGCAGAAAGGCATCCTGCGCCAGCATCCCGATATCTTCCGCAAATACAACCTGCGCTCGAAGATCGACTTCCGCATCAACAAATGGGCCACAATGTCCAACAATACATCGTACTACTCCTCGCAATATGAATTCCAGGGCGACGGTTCGGTAGAGAATACCATGGTATATGCATCGGCGCATGCTCTCGCATGCTTTCCGCCGAAAAATCCCGACGGATCATGGCTCTACTCCACACCCTACATCGACAAATATAAGGTAGCCAACGGCCGACATATCCTTGCAGCAGAAGGATCTCATCGAAATGTGAACCGTGTGACCGATTTCTCCAACACCACACGTCTGGTCATCAATCCCATCAAACAGCTCAGCATTACCGGCGACTTTACGTTCCGTTTCTACCAGTTGCGCAACACAAGCCGTTCACAGAACATGTTCTATCGTGAATATCCCGACGGGCCTATGCAAAGTTATCTCACTGGTGCCGGCGAAAACCGTCTTGACGAGGAAGTGAAGACACGCAACTACATGTCGTACAACATCTATGCCACATACCACGACACATTCGCCGATGCCCACAACGTAACCCTTACCGCCGGCTACAACAACGAGTCGTGGAAAAGCAAAAACATAAATGTTGCCGGAGGAAATCTCTCCTCAACAACACTTGACGACCTCAACCTCGCCACCTCGGCAGCTTCCGACAACAATTACGGCGGCGGTCAGAACCAGTATGTGCTCTCCGGCATCTTCGGTCGTGTAAACTACGACTACAACGGACGTTACCTCTTCGAGGCCAGCGGTCGTTACGACGGTTCTTCGCGATTCGGACGTGGCAAGCGCTGGGGATTCTTCCCGTCGGCATCGCTCGGATGGCGTATCTCGGAGGAGTCATTCTTCGCAGGAGCGCGCGATCTTGTCGACAACCTCAAGATACGTTTCTCCTACGGTAGCCTCGGCAACCAGAATGTATCGTCGTACTATACATTCCTGCGCCTCGTATCGATCAAGGACTTCAAAGAGTTCACTTTCGGCGACGGCTCAATAGGCAAGTATTCCCAGCTCAGCGCCCCGATAGCCGACGACCTCACATGGGAGAAAGCCAACCAGTATAACCTCGGTATAGACTACTCGATGCTCAACGGACGCCTCAACTTTACCGCCGACCTCTACATCCGCGACACCAAGGACATGCTTACCGAAGGTATCGCCCTTCCGTCGGTATACGGCGCTGACGTGCCCGACATGAATACCGCCGACCTCCGCACAAAAGGCTACGAGCTCGCCATCAGCTGGCGCGATAACATCCAGCTTTTCGGGCGCCCGCTCGACTATAGCATAGGGTTCAACCTGAGCGACTACCGCAGCGAAATCACGAAATACGACAACCCCACAAAGTCGTTTGCAAAAGACTACTATGTTGGCATGCGTATCGGTGAGATCTGGGGATACCGCACCGACGGCCTGTTCAAGACCGACGAGGAAGCTAAGGCCTACACTTCCAACTACACATTCTCCTCGCGTCTGCTCGGCAATCTTACCGGAGGATGGAAAGCAGGCGATCTCAAGTTCCTCGACCTCAACGGTGACGGATTCATCGGAGAGACCGGTAACGAGACTGCCGATGAGCCGGGCGACCGCACAATCATAGGCAACTCGCTCCCGAGCCTACAGTACGGCATCAACGCCAGCGTGCGCTACCTCGGATTCGACGTGTCGGTATTCTTCCAGGGCACGGGCAACCATTACTGGTATCCTGAAAAACAGTCGATGCCTTTCTGGGGTTCTTTCGGCTATGCCTATAATTCCTTCCTCCCCACCGACTTCCTCAGCAAGGTATGGGCCGAGGACAATCCCGACGCATACTTCATTCGCCCGCGCTCCAATATGTCGACCGGCGGTTATCTCCGCGACGCCAACGACCGCTTCCTTCAGAATGCCCGTTATCTGCGTCTGAAGAACCTTACCGTAGGCTATACTATTCCTGCCAAGATCACAAAGAAGGCCGGTATCGACCAGGTACGCGTGTACTTCTCCGGTGAAAACCTGCATTACTGGTCGCCGATGAAGAAGAACACCAAATATATCGATCCCGAGGCCGCAATCAAGCGTGGTGACGACTCCGACACCGGTCAGCGCAAAAACAATGCATTCTACCCCTGGCAGAAGACTTTCATGTTCGGTCTTGATATCACTTTCTAACCCTGCAATATCTGAACATTATGAAAAAATATATAATCCCCTTTGTCATGCTGATGGCAGCAGGTTTTACATCCTGCGACGACGCCCTTGACCTCGAGCCTCAGGACCGCATCACGGATAAAGACTATTTCAAGACAGAGAACGACCTGCTGATGTTCTCAAATCCGTTCTACAACAACATACTCCCCAAATACGGCTACAACGAGCAGAGCGACCTGCTTGTCGAACAGGATCTCAGCAACGAGCTGCGCGGAGGCTACTTCCGCCCCATCCCCAAAAATTCCGGTGGCGGTGGCTGGAGCTGGAGCGATCTGCGTCGCATAAACACACTGCTCGAAAACATCCACAACTGCCCCGATGAAGCAGCAGTGGTAAAATACACCGCTATCAGCCGTTTCTTCCGCGCATATTTCTACTTCGACAAGGTAGAGCGCTTCGGCGATGTGCCCTGGTATGATGTACAGATCGGCTCCGACAACAAGGATCTGCTCTACAAGAGCCGCGACTCGCGCGAACTGATAATGACAAAAATGATCGAGGATATCGACTATGCCATAAAGAATCTCCCCGACCACAAGAGCCAGACCAACATGCCGTATCGCGTCACCAAATGGGCCGCACTCGCTCTGAAAGCGCAATTCTGCCTGTTTGAAGGCACGTTCCGCAAATACCATGGACTTCAGCTCGAAGGACACGACGCCGACTATTATCTGACGCTTGCTGCCGATGCCGCAAAGGAGCTTATCGACGAAGGCCCTTACAAGATATGGAACTCCGGCAAACCGGCGTCGGACTACCGCAATCTATTTATCGCCGAGAATGCCAATTCTGACGAATATATTCTGGCAATCAAATACGACAAAAAGATACCTACCTGCCACGACGCATACGGATTCTCGTTTACCAAGGGCCGAGGAATGCCCGGCTACACCCGCAAGTTCGTGAACATGTATCTGATGAAGGACGGCTCGCGCTTTACCGACCGCGCCGGATGGCAGGAAATGACTTATGCCGACGAAATCAAGGATCGCGATCCGCGACTCACACAGTCGATACGCACCCCCGGATTTACACTCAACGAGATAGTCTTTAATCCCAATCCTGCCGAGTCTGTTACGGGATACAATCCCATAAAGTTCGTTCCCGACGGCGTGACACGCAATGATTATTGCTCCAACGACATGCCCGTGTTCCGTATCGCCGAAGTGATGCTCAATTATGCCGAGGCTCGTGCCGAGCTTGGCGAACTCACACAGGAAGATCTCAACAAGACAGTCAACAAGATCCGCTCTCGCGCAGGGATGCCCAATCTGGACATGGCCGCAGCCAACGCCAACCCCGACTACTATCTGGCATCGGCAGAGTACGGCTATCCCAACGTTACCGGGGCAAACAAGGGCGTGATCCTCGAGATACGCCGCGAGCGTGCCGTAGAACTCAGTCAGGAAGGCTACCGCTGGAGGGACATCCGCCGCTGGAAGGCAGGCAAGTGCTACGACCAGCCCATCACCGGCATGTACTTCCCGGGCCCCGGATCGTATGACCTCGACGGCGACGGCACTCCCGAAATCGTGCTCTTCAAGTCTGATCAGGCGCGTCCAGACGTAGACGGTGCACAAGTTTATCAGATCGGCTCGGAAATCAAGCTTACTGACGGCGACAAGGGCTACGTAAACTATCATGCCACCGTAGAGCGCATTCCCTTCAACGAAGAACGCGATTACCTGTACCCAATCCCCTCATACGATATCGACCTCTGCAAGGCCGCCGGTCATCCTATCGCACAGAATCCCGGATGGAGATAATAACGACCTTTAATATATTACAACGATGAAAATCAGACATTATATAATGACCGCACTCGTGCTCCTGACATCATGCTTCGTGTCGGGATGCAACGATGACGATGACAACGCCTCGCAGGCAAAGGCTGTGCTTGCAAGCGCAAAAAGCCTGACATTCGACGGCCTACAGGCCGACCCGCAGATAATCACGGTATATTCCGATGCCCAGTGGACCGCCGAGGTTCCTGAATGGATTGAAATATCACCGTCTACCGGCTCCGGCACTACCGAAGTGTATATCTCGGTAAACGACAACCTCCGCGACGGAACCCTCGACAATCCACGCAAGGCCGAGCTCGTGTTCAAGGGCGCCACTGTCGCCAGCCGTTCTTCCGTAATGGTCATCCAAAAAGGTGACAACTACCGCGATTGCACACAATACGATCTTTCTCAAGTCTCCACGCTGGCCGACGAGTCATATATTGAAGTGAAAGAGGTTACAGTCGTGGTAGCATATCCTACCGGAGCCATCGTTTCTGACAGTCAGTTTGGCACATTCACCTACGTTCAGACCACCGAGCCGATGCAGCCCGGAGATAAGATGAATGTATTCGCACAAAAGTTAACCGACTCACAGAAAATGCCCTATTTGCTTGTCGAAAAATCATCCGACAAAACGAGTGGCAATCAGCTTAATCTCCCGGCTCCGACCGACATCACGGATGCCATTGATACATTTGCCTCCAACGGCAGAGACTACATCACTGTCGAAGGTCTTGTTGTCGACAAAACGATTGTCATAGAGGGTGCCGAAATTTCAGTAAACGTTATCGACATTCCCGAAGGCATCAATTTCGAGGATCTTAACGGTCACCTTATAAAAGCTGTCGGATTCTTTGCCGGTATAGCCAAACCATATCTTAGATTACAGCTTCAAAGCGTCACCGACCTCGGACGTCGTGAGAAAGTATACTTCTCCGACGACTTTGAATGGCTTGCTCCATGGACCGATCCCAACACGCAATCGAGCAAAGTAAGCGATACTATCGGCGACGACGGTGCCAAAATAGGCGATGAGGATGCCCGCCAGCTTCTGACAAACAAAGTTGACGGAGTAAACACTTTGGAAGCACTTATTGCCAAGGGATATGACATCGTATTTACCGGCACAAATGGAGAAAAACCCCGCGATAAAGGCAAACAGACATACTTGCAGCGCAATTATCTCAAATTTGGTCTTACAAATCAGCGTTCCGGTCTACAATTACCGGCCATAAAGACCACAGACGAACAGACCGATGCTATAATCGACTTCGACTGGTGCACGATGCGTCAGGGCGACGGCAACTACGATGCTACTGAACTTGTTGTAATCGTGGCCAACGGATCGGACGTAAAACAGTTCCCGGTTGAAACTCTCAACATACCTGTCGGCGCTCCTTTCAAATGGTATCGCGCATCTGTGTCACTCGCAGGAGCAACAGTCAAGGAAGGAACCGTAATTACCATCCGTCCATGCGACGAACAATGGGATGCCTCGTCAACGGTAAAGACCATCCGCTTCTTCCTCGATAACATCAAGGTATACACCAAGCTCTGATTCCCCCTCCTCTCTCCTCGCTCTTCTCTCTCCCGACCTCGAAATATCCCAATTACCCCTATAATCACAGAGGCCTGCCGCGGATCGGCAGGCCTCTGTGATTATATTCAGGCTCTTTTCAGAAATTGGTCATGAGCGATGAAATCTCTTACAAAGAGATGTTTCTTCGGGTGCAAAAGTAATAGAAATCCTTGAATTGAGCAAATAACAGTCCGGTTTGGAGGTTTTAACGAGTATGCATATCCATGCCATTTATGACATAAAATAGCCGTTTCCTGATTTGCTTGTCGCTGCATGATAGCGAATTAGCTTTATTGGTGATCTCTTTGTAAGAGATGTTATTGGTTACTAATCTGGATTTAGATCGCAAGCCTCAGTGACTGAGACTGATGACATACCTATGCAAAACCACTGTGCCGAGGGTAAACTGTACGACATGGGGGGTCGGGAGGAATTGTCGGAAAATTCAGATAAGTTCACCGACGACGGCCGCCCCTCATCCACTGAAAACGAGTGCGATAACTCCGTCGAGGCATCGGAATACTTTCGGGTCAAGATCAATGAATCGGCCTCCGAAGCTACTGCCGCCAACCACAAAAAAGCTGTTTCGGCATTCGTGAATTTTCTCGGCAACGAGAAAGTGAGTTTTGACTCCTTCACTGAGCCGACGCTCACCGACTGGGCAATATGGCTCATCGAGTCGGGCTACACGCTCACAACCGCCATCCACTACCTCAAATACCTCTCCGCCCTCTACGGCAAAGCCGTCGCCGACGGCGCAGCATGCGCCAACCCGGCCTTCAGCGACGTGTTGCAACGCCTGCGTCAGCTCCCGCCGAAAGAACAGCGCCCCTCGGATCGACGCATATTAAAAAAGGTGCAGACACTGATCCGCGCCGCCGAGTCGACAGACAGATCGACTCTTGTCAAAGACGTCGCTGTATTTTCCATACTCGCCGGAGGCCTCGGCCCGGAGCAGATAGCCCGCTACCGCAAGGGTGACTACACGGGCGACAATCCGGTGCTTACGGCAATTGTCGCACGCCATTCGCGCCCGAGAAACAAGTACCTCTTCCCTCTGCATCAATCGGATCGTACCCCGCGCCAGATGCGTGAATACCTACGCGGCATCTCGGCCACGGCATTCGGCATGAGCAATCCACCATCTGCAGCCGACATCTGGAACATGGCCGCATACGACTGCGGCATCTCCCCCAGCGAGATATTAGGGTGCATCGGAGAAATGCCGTCCCACAATCTGGTATACTCTCTCGTGCGCCCCGCGCAACTGGAGGCTGCCGGGAAAGAGCGCATCCTCGCCCGTGTAGCCGAGACGCTCACGGCCAATCCCATCCAATGGTATGCCATGCAGTTTCGGCCCGGCGTAAGCTACGACAGTGTGATGCGGCGCATCAGCGCGTTTACCCAAGAGTTTACAGTTGCTGAGACGTATTATCCGTGCAGCGAGATCGCACAGCGCACGGGCAAAAAACTCATATGCCGCACGCGTCCGGTTATCCCCGGGCTGCTGTTTTTCAAGACGCGCAGATCCGACGTGCCTGTTATGTTCCGCCATATCGGAGATCTCGCATGGGGGTACCGCACCACGGGTGAGCGTACAAGTTCGTATGCTGTGATCAGCCAGGCGGAAATCGATATTTGCCAACAGACAATCGGCATTTTCACCCGCGACACCGAGGTATTTCCCGCCGGCACAATCCCCCTCGAAGCCAACGACAAGGTGGTCGTCATCGGCGGCGACTTCATCGGCAAACCGGGCATCCTCCACTCGCTGAAGAAGGACAGTGCCGGAGCCATCGTATGCCGACTGCGCCTCCCAGGCGGCAACAGCATCGAGTGGCTTGTCGATTCCGACCCGCGTATGGTCAGAAAAATCTCCGACACGAAATTCAACGAGCTCGTCGACGAGCTCTCGTCATAACCCCTCCCGCCTCTCTCAGCCAACCATTTCCATGAGCATCCCGCTATGTGACAGCCTGAAACAGCTCCCCGCCATCGAGCAAGTCGACCTCAGCGACATGGCCGACGTCGCAGGCTACACCCATCTGCTCCTCGCCTACGCCCAGACCACCGGGACACCCGACGCCGAACTCAGCATGCTGATGCGCCGCGCCGCCGACACCATCCGCCGCAGGATAGCCGCCGCTCCTGCCGAGCATATGCGTCAGCTGTTTGAGGCCTACGACATGCTCCACCGCCTCGGTTACCGTCAGGCGCCGACGACACGCATCGCCGACGAGTGCCGCCGACGATATTTCGACTCCTGGGCCGCCGGCAACCACGCCATCACTCAGGGCGACATATACGCCATGCTCTCACCCGCGGCATTCGCCCCGCTCCGCCACACCCTCTCCGCCACCCCGGCCCCCGGCCCCAACGCCGCCGCCAGCCCTACATCCGCCCCGGCCTCTGCCCCCGGCATCCCCGGCGGCATCTCCTCAAGCGCCTCCGTAAATATCGACGCCCGGCAGTTCGCCGCGTGCTACACCATACGCGAGGAATGGATCACGCAGCTGCGCAACCGGCCCACATTCACCGGACTGCCCCTTGCCGAAAACTATCTGCGCCTATCGCTCCTGATGCGCGAAGATCTCCGCGCATGGTTCCGCTTCGACCAGCGCTCCCGCAAGCGCCTCTGGGCCGACCGCAACCGCCCCGCCGACCTCGCCGCCCTCGACACCCCCACCCTCCTCGCCTACCGCGCCTTCGTCCTCTCCCTCTGGCCCGCCGTCACACCCCCCCCCTCCCTCAACCGCGCCGCCGAGGCCCCCGTCCTCGCCGCCCTCCTCTCGCGCCCCGACCTCAACCCCCACACCCGCCGCGCCCTCAAAATACAGATAGAAACTAGCAACATTATATCTGCATGACTTCCGAGAATAATAAACGCATAGCTAAAAACACACTTTTCCTATACTTTAGGATGTTTTTAGTCATGGGTGTTGGCCTATTTACAAGTAGAATTGTATTAGAGAACCTTGGAATAGATGACTTTGGTATTTACAATGTTGTCGGAGGGGTTGTAGCAATGTTCAGTTTCCTAAACATGTCCTTATCCAATGCTAGTTCACGATTTATATCAGCAGCCCTTGGAAAAGGAGACAAACAGCACATATCACAAACGGTAAGTGTAATTGTAACAATCCACACACTTCTTGCAATAATTGTATTTCTTCTTGCTGAAACAATCGGGTTATGGTTTCTTCTCAATAAAATGGTTATTCCTCCCGACAGGATCATACCGGCACAATGGGTGTATCAATGTTCTGTTGCCACAATGATGCTGTCAATAATGATTGTACCATTTAACGCAATGATTATTTCCAACGAGCGAATGAATGCATTTGCTTATATTTCGATTTTTGAAGTAATCTCTAAATTAGGGATAGCCTATTTTATATGCATCTATTCCGGTGGTGGACGATTAATAGCATATGCCGTTGCATTAGCACTACTTCAGATATGTGTTAATATGTTCTACATTATATTTTGTAGGATAAATTTTGAAGAAAGCCGCTTCCGGCTTATGTGGCATAAAACTATATCAAAAGAAATCTTAAAATTTGCCGCTTGGACCATGAACGGGAATCTTGCCGTCATCGGATACACACAAGGCATTAATATTCTCTTAAATCTTTTTTTCGGACCGGCAGTAAATGCAGCGAGAGGTCTTTCTGTTCAAGTCCAAGTCGCAGTACGCAATTTTGCCATGGGATTTCAGACAGCATTAAATCCTCAGATCATAAAATCTTACGCACGAGAAGATTTCAACTATATGCATTCGCTTATAATATTTGGATCTAAAGCATCGTTCTTTTTAGTCATGATGTTGGCAATTCCAATCATTATAAACACAGATTTCATTCTAAACATATGGCTTAAGGAAGTGCCTGACTACACTATACCATTTGTTCGGATTATGCTTTTAGTCTGCCTTAACAGCACTTTAGCAAACTTATTGGCATATGGAATCCATGCTACGGGAAATCTCAAACAATACCAGCTTATTGAAGGTGGCTTATTGTTATCGGTTCTTCCAATTGTATATCTTGCATTACGATTCTTTCATATTGATCCGACCCAAGTATTCCTAATATATCTCATTATTGAATTAATAACCCAAGCCGCAAGAATTATAATCGTTTGCCCTAAAATAAAATTAGACATATCGATTTACTGTTCCAGAATCTTGCTTCCCTCCTTGCTGACATTTATCATAGCGCTGATTCCACCCGTCATATTCCATATCATAATGCAGGATAACCGATCCGTTGTAATCCCATTATCCACGATTGCAGTAAGTCTGCTATCGTCAATATTAGCCACGTGGACCATCGGTCTATCAGCTCAGGATAGAGCAAAAGTATCATCAATCGTAAAATCAAAACTCCATCATTAACAAATGTCAGTAGTATTTCGTGGAGTACTAATAATAATTGTAATAATCATTTCCCTCGCAGGCTTCTTCTATCTGAATTGCCGTGGAGCTTCTTTGACAAAAATCTCTTCATGGTTCGTACTAAGCCTTGCTTACATTTCTCCGGTGTTCGATCTAGGCTTCAGCCCATTTGGATTTACAATAGTACCTTTTACGACAATATGCCTCTTCTATCTTATTATAGCCTATAAAGCTTTCGCATATATCCCTCCAAACATCAGAATGGGTATATACGTACTTTTCTTTCTATATCTACTTTCGGCTATACTATCGCCATATCCCTTCAATTCTTTTATTGCCTCAATTGAACGTATCAGTCCAATTGCCGTTTTTATCGCCATCTGGATATTATTAAAAGCCAAGAAACAACATACTATTGATACGGCATGTTTAGTGATTTCAGTCTATGCAATTATATGGGGACTAATTCAGCAATTTATTTCCAGAGACTTCACGTTTTATTTCTTTAACCGCATAGAGGATATTCGAATTATCTCAATATTCTCAGAACCCCAGACCGCCGGTTGTGGATTGGGAATGCTCGCCATATATTTCTTTAACCGCTATAAAACAATTAAGAAAAAGCTCTTTCTTATCTTATCGATACTGCTTATAATAACAGGCGCACTTACAGGCTCCAAAACATTCCTGATTGGTGCTTTATTAGGAATTACTATAAGTCTTTATTTCTTTAATATCTCCCCAAAGATAATATTCACCCTTGCCTTAGTAGGCTTAGCCTTATATTTTACACAAGAATATTGGCTTCAGCTACCAGTATTTGAACGAATGAAAGAAATGGATGATTCCTACGATGTGCGCAGCACCATATTTTGGGCTGCCGGATGGGAGATCTTCGTTAAGAATTGGCCGACAGGGATAGGGATTGGCAATTTTTTGGAATACAATACCAATAATTTCAGATTACTCTATCCGAATGGAGGAATAGCAACCCAACCCGAAAGCGGGTATCTACTGCTTTTAGACGAAATGGGAATAATGAGTATATATTATATTATTATTCTCGCCTATATTATTATTAAAGGTGGATATAGGGAATATAATATCGGATTAATTATACCTTGGCTTATTGCATTTATCAGTGTCTATAATCTAGAAAGTTGTCATATCCAATTCATATTATATGCATTCATATCCTTGATACTATATTCATCTTTTACAGAAAAACGTACGCTTAGGAAACATCATCTTCAATGAGAATATTAATTGTTGGGCGAGTAAAGACCCATCCAATAAGAATGGGAACTAGCCGTTTAATAGCAGACCAAACGGCTTTATTAAAGAATATGGGACATGA
>JAHZGZ010000326.1:14281-22903 GCA_019420545.1 Bacteroidales bacterium
CATGAGGTACATTATCTCTACATCCATGAAGTTCTTAGAACCGAAAAAAAATCCCAAATTACACCTAATTACTTCAAGGAAATGCAATTATTTTGGGGGGATAATTTTCATCTTCTGAGAATCAGTAAACACACACACCTATATTGGTTAGGTATAATGTACTGGAAATATTATTTTAATAATGGATATATTCATCCTGACTACAATTATTCCAATAGAATCCATCGGGAAATCAACAAGTTAAATCAAATTTATAATTTCAATTGCTGTATAGTTAATTACTATCATCTCACAAAAGCGTTAACAAAAATTTCAATTCCGAAAAAAGCGCTTTTAACTCACGACATATTTACTTTCCGAGATAAAATTTGCGGATGCAAGGTCAGAGCAAGCATGACTCCTAACATGGAAGCAAAAGCGGTTCAGCGAGCCGATTATATATTAAACGTACAAGAAGAAGATTCTATTTATTTCAGTAAACTTGCACCTCTAAGCAAGTCATTGACAACATTTACATCTTTTAATTACACCCCTAATGAATATGTTGGTTCATCCAATATTCTTTACTTGTCCGGAGCTGGAGATTTTAATTATAATGGGATAACATGGTTTATAAAGGATATTCTTCCCGGCATAACAAAATTGCATCCAGAGGCAAAATTAATTATAGGCGGAGGTATATGCAAGATGCTTGAAAAAGATTATGCTAATCGTGACGACATTCAGCTGTTTGGTTTCGTTGAATCAGTTAACGAATTCTTTCAGTTAGGAGATATTTTCATTAATCCGACATATCAAGGTACCGGTCTAAAAATAAAAACTATCGAAGGTATTGCTAATGATAAAATTGTCATCACCCATCCCAATAGTATGTTAGGCATATTTGATAAAAAAAATGCGCCAATATATTCATCCGAAAATTCTAGGGAATGGATTGAAAAGATTGCCCATATCATTAAGAACCAAACAGCTATCGAAAAAATAAAAAGACAAAACAAGATATACATCGAGGCCATGAATAGCTTTATTCAATCCGAGTATGAGGTATTACTATCTTGATATTCATACAATTTAAGCCTTTTATTATGTACGGTAAATACAAATATAGATTCAGTATATTTACTTCAACATACAATCGTGCCGACGATTTAAAAAAGTTATATTGCGATATACTGAATCAGACTTATAAAGATTTTGAGTGGGTAGTTATCAATGATGGTTCCACCGATAATACGGATGAAGTGATGCAATCAATTCTATTAGAACAAAAAATTGAAATCCAGTATTATAAACAGCCAAACGGAGGGAAACATTCAGCATGGAGAAAAGCCACAGAACTTTTCAATGGCCAATATATCACAACCTTCGATGATGATGACCCAATAAAGCCCAATGCCCTTGAAATAATGAACAAATATTGGTCGGAATTGGAGTTATCGCCTGATTATGACCAGTTTTGGGAAATTCGCACGCGATGTGAACTTCCAAACGGGGAATTGGTAGGCAAACAAATTTCTTCTTCATATTTCGACTCAGATTGTAATGAGATGACCTATAAATACGGCATTAGATCTGAAATGAATAGCTGTGCCAAAATTGAGGTGCTTAAAGCGGAGGCAAAAGTACCCGATAAATTTTTTCTTGATGATTTAGTGTCAAACTTCGCAGAATGTATCAGATGGAGTCGTGCAGCTCGAAGATATCACACTAGATATGTACCCGACATAACACGTACATACATGCCCAATCCATCTGGATATATTAAATTAAAAAACAGGCGGATTGTGGCAAACAATCTTGTCACATGCATATATGTGCTCAATGAACAACGGGATTTAATTCTAAAATATGACATAAAGTCATATTTTACCTACATACTTGCAATTGCATATTATGCATCAATATTAAATATTTCCCCATCAAAAAAAATAAGTCATAATATTGACAAATTTTTTGTTATGCTCACAAAATACATATTATGGCTTCCTATAAAAATAAAAGCACATTATTCTATTAATTAATTTAATGAAAATTGTACAGTTAGTATTTACGCTTGGACCAGGCGGAGGAGCCAAATTTGTCACTAATCTCTCAAACGAACTTGCAGAAATGGGACATGAAGTATATGTAATGCAAGTACGGAATGATCAAGATACATTTGACATATATTTTAACAAAAAATTTCTCTCATCAAAAGTAAAATATCTCAATTTAGGATTAACCAAGGGGTTCTCTCTCAAAAAAGCCCTTACTGTGATGAAGAGCATAATCAAACTGCGTCCAAATATCGTACACTCACATTTAAACGTGTTACCATATTATTACTTATTGACTCCTCTCCCACTTAATATCAAGTTCATCCACACATTACATTCTGTTGCCGAAAAAGAAACTGAGATCAAATGGCAACAGAAAATTAATCATTGGATATATAAGTATGGACTAATTACACCGATAACCATTTCCGACGAATGTCGTTTATCGTTCATTGATTTATATAAACTACCTTCTCCAATATGTATCAATAATGGGACTCCCCCCATGCAAGCATCATCTAAAATCAAACTGGCGTTAAACGAATTAAACAAACTAAAATCAACCCATTCAAGTAAAATATTCCTTCATGTCGCTCGATTTGATGAAGCAAAAAATCAAGGAATGCTTATTGATTCGTTCAACCAGTTATGTAGCGATAACTACGATGTCGAATTAGTTATCATTGGTGATAGATTTGACACTCCAGAAGGAATTAAATTGCAACATCGCGCATGTAATAGGATTCATTTCATTGGGACACGCCCCAACATAGGAGATTATATGCTAAATTCTGATTTCTTTGTTCTATCATCTCTTTGGGAAGGTCTCCCCATAAGTCTTATAGAAGCATTATCTGCACGATTAACTCCTATTTCGACTCCAGCAGGAGGCATTCCTAATGTCATAAAGGATGGACAAAACGGATTTCTTTCTGCGGATTTTAATAAAGAAAGCTATATTCATACAATAAAACGCGCACTAGTAACTCCAGTTGATTCTGATGTAGTTTATAACTCGTATCTTGAAAAATTCGCAATGGATATATGCGCAAAAACTTATGAAAAGACATATAATTCATGATCAAAACTCGAAAGGATTTAGACTTATTTTTAGATCGTGATCGCAACCGCAATGGATCTCCATCTATCATACGATGGCTCACATGGAATGATAATAATAGAATACAACGACTATTAAATTATCTCAGGCATACTGAATATTACAGTAACAATCGTAACGCCCTGAATATTATTCCATATCTCTGGTATAAATGGAATTTAAGACGTATGATTGTCAAAAGTGACATAATGGTATTTCCCCATTGTATCGGTCCAGGCGTACAGTTTATGCATCCGGGGTTTCGGAGAATCGGTCGGTTTGTTAAAATAGGAGAAAATTGTACTATTTTACCAATGGTATTATTCGGAAGAAAACGACCGACTGATACCGACTCTAAAATTATTGTCGGAGATAACTGTTACATATCAACAGGGGTAACAATATTAGGACCTGCAAGAATCGGGAATAATGTTACAATTGGTGCTGGAGCTGTCGTGATACATGACATACCGGATAATGTCGTCGTCGGTGGAGTCCCGGCAAAAATCATAAGATATAAATCGTGAATTATACAAAATGTCACGCGTATTAATTGTAGCAACTTCTCGAAAAACAAGAGGAGGAATAACGTCAGTTGTCAAGGCACATGAGCAAGGACAGCAATGGAAGGATTATCACTGTCATTGGGTGCAGACACATCGCGACGGGCCTGCATGGAGAAAAATTGGTTATCTCGCGAATGCAATCATTGATTTTTCATTCAGACTCCCTTTTTATGATATTATCCATCTGCATTTCAGCAACATAAACAGTTTACGACGGAAACTACTTTTTGCAAAAGCAGCCAAGAAATTCAATAAAAAGATTATTGTCCACTTCCATGCTTTTGATCCTCAGACAACAATCCATGGAGATAACCGACACCTATACAAGAGTTTATTTGAATTAGCCGATAAGATCATTGTTCTTTCCAACTGGTGGAAGGATGAAGTAATAAAAGCATTTCCACAGGTCAACACCCGAATTTCAGTAATATATAATCCTTGTGAGAAAACAATCCCAAATCCCGCAATCAAACACAAGAATATAATATTATACGCAGGAACCGTAAATGCACGAAAAGGTTACGCCGATTTAATAAAGGCATTTTCTCTAATCGCATCCAATCATCCTGACTGGACTTTAGCAATTGCCGGAAATGGAGAAATTGAAGAAGGGAAACAATTGGCTCGGAAATTAGGAATCATCAATCAAGTAGAATTTTTAGGCTGGGTGAATGGTGTAGCAAAGCAACGAGCATTCCATGAAGCATCAATATTTTGTCTTCCGAGTTATGCTGAAGGTTTCCCAATGGCAGTTCTTGATGCTTGGGCATACGGCCTCCCGGTGATAACCACCCCCGTCGGAGGAATTCCGGATATTGCAAAAAACGGTGACAATATGCTTCTGTTTAATCCGGGAGACACCGCAACTTTGGCTCAAAAACTTGACCTATTAATCAATGATGACTCTCTTCGCAAACATATTGCAAATGAATCGGTAAAACTGGCAAATGGGCCATTCAGTATCGAGTCGATCAACGCTCAACTTGGAAATATCTACGCATCCTTGTAGTTCATTCTATGGACGATCAGAATCCTGACAATACACCTTGGTACATCGCAATGTGGCGGCAGCATACCACTTGGTTTGTGGTGTTTGCCATGATTGTCTGTACTGTGGCATGGGGAGTTATGTCGTCGGCAAACGCTTCGCTTAAAGAGTGTCACGAAAAGATACTGTCGGCCTACGAACACCGCACGCACAGCACCGATTCACTCATTGCGTCGTATCGAAGCCTTGTAGCCGACTCCACCATCAGCCCGCTTACCGCCATCGTACTCAACCAGGCGCTTACCCAAGCCTCGGAGGCACTCGGCCAGCAGGAAACCGATCAAAAGACACTTCATCTTCTTGAACTCGAGTTTGCCAAGATACAAAACGAATATGAAGTGCTCAACCTTTGGTGTGCGCTGCTTACCGTGGTATTCCTGATATTCTCGTTCTTCTCCATATTCAAGACCAATGAAATGACGCGCCAAGGCGAGGAGGCACTGGTAAAACTTGGACAAACAGCCGCTCAGGCCCGACAAAAGTCTGACTCTATCGATACTCAAGTACAGAAAGCAGAAGAGCGTGTCAGCAAGAAAACCGAAGAACTGAGCAAAAATGCAGAAATAAAGTTCAAAAAGTTGAGCGACAACATCGACGCCAAATCGGAAACTGTTACCTCCAATAATACCCGAATTGAGGAAATATCGTCCTCACTCACCGCATTGGAGGGCAGAGCCGGGGCGATTAACCAAAGTCTCGATCAAGTATTGAAAGACAAAGAAAATGTTTTTGACCAATATGTCGACAAACATCTTGAGGAAGAGAAACGCAGATTTTTCTCGGAACTCAATGAAAAGGCCGACAAGACTGCTGCGGATGTTGACGAGTTGAAAAAACAGATCGCCGACATTTTGCGCAACGCGACGTCCAATCCATCGACCGGTACAGAGACCGAGGCTCATGAGGACGAAGACGATGAGGATGAGCATGGCGATGAACCTGACGATAAACCTGCCGACCAATGATGCCTGAAGAAAACATACTGCGTACCCGCAGAATCATCGTGCGCGACCTTTCGACGCTCGAACGTATGACAGGACGTCTTGAAGATGTGATGAACAATCTTTCCGACATAGAGACAAAAATCGGCGAGCTACATAAACGCATCATCATCCGACAGTCTCTTCCTGACGATCTTATAAAGTCTGTAGCCCTTTTTAATTCATATGCATATTACAACAAGCGGCATGCGTCATATCTGCGCGACATTGATGCCACTACGGCATCAATAGCGGGGTTTATCGCGCTTCTGATCGATGTCTGTTTCGCAACAAGAGACGTAAATCTAAAATTCTGGATTAAAAACAGAATTGCGGAACTAAATGATGCGCGGCAGATTGAGTCAGACGGCAAAATAATCGCCATACCACTTCCTACAGCCAACGCCATACTCCTGCCATATCTTGAAAAGACAAGATACGGAGAAAACGCACCATGGTTTGCATCCGTGCGCAATGCAATCCGGGAGCTTCTCAAATAAGCCTTTCCTTTTCTATATTATCAAAACACACTCCAACACACATTCCAACCCGCAGACGGATATCTGATCATTATCCGCCAACACTTTATTCCATAATGCATACATATTTCAACATTAATTATGAATTTGACCGGAACCAAGTTCATAAGGCTATCGCATGCCAGATTGCACAGCATGAACCCGGCTACATCTGTGTCGCTGACGGCGTGGTAATGAATACCGCCAATCGTAATCGCGATTATCTTGAAGCTGTTAACGGAGGCATGTTTTCGGTATGCGACAGCAGTTATGTCCCGTTATATCTTCATTGGATTTATCGAAAAGACTACCGACAGTACTGTGGTTGCGAAATATTCTGCGACATTATATCATCAAGAAAATACCGGATGGCATTTTTAGGCACGTCCCAGGATATTCTTGATGCTCTGAAGAAGAATCTCATGGGTCTGAATTCCGATGTCGATTCAATGCTGTTTTATGAACTTCCGTTCAAAAATGTAGATGGCTTCGATTATCCCGCTATCGCCCGTATGCTTGCCGAAGACGGAGCAGACATAATATGGGTCGCTTTGGGCGCACCTAAACAGGAATTCTTCATGCATCGGCTCAAACCCCACCTCAACCATGGAGTAATGATTGCCGTTGGTGCCGCATTCAAGTTTATGAGCGGACTTGAAATAAAACGTGCGCCACAATGGATGGTCAAAAATCATCTGGAGTTTATCTATCGCATCTTTTCGGAGCCGAAGAAACAGCTCAAACGGTGTGGTTGGATCATCGCTACTCTTCCGAGTTTGCTTATAAGCGAATATCGTCAATCCCGGTCTGGCAAATGAAGAATAATACGCAACTATATCCATAACCCGGTGTAAACACACTTTCCACTATAGTAAGGGGCACCTAATCCATCCGAGATTAGGTGCCCCTTACTATATCTTGGCCTTTATATGTTGCAAAACATGTATTTTAATATACATTCTCAAAATCGCTAAAAGCCTTGATCGCCTTACAAAAAGCCATATTATTTATAATATTGGATTATTCGTTAAAGACATTTTCTCCATTTTTGGGAGAAAATGCCGAAAAAAGTACAAGCGCCACGATGTCATTTTTTTGTTATTTAGACAACTCCAAATAGAGTGGGTTTCCCCGCGCCATTGACCGACGAAAACCTATCCACCCAAGCACTTTGGCAGGAGGCGGCCACAGAGCTTTGTGGATGAAGCCCACGATTTACGTAACAATATCGATTCATACAATAATCTCGCTTTACACGATAAATAATGAAACGTACTGTTTTAATAATGCTTTCAGCTATGAGTCTTACGAGTTTTGCCAACAAGCCCATTATGATTGACCGACAAGGGCAATTTCCGGTAGGCGGGACTACCATCGAACGTCCGGGGACATTCAACCCCGACACATTTGTCGGCTGGACCAATCCCGTGCAGGATGGGCAGACCTATCGCTGCGATCACGCTTTCGCAAGATATCAGATTCCGGTCGAGGCAAAAAAGCTGCCGCTGGTATTTGTCCACGGATTCGGCAGCGACGGGGTGTGCTGGGAGACAACTCCCGACGGACGCGACGGCTTCGCTACCCTGCTTCTGCGTGAGGGATATCCCACTTACGTACTTGATCTTCCGGGCCGAGGACACGCGTCGCGCACAAGTTCCGAAACCACGATAAGGCCCGTTGCCGACGAAGAGTTTTGGTTCGATATCTGGCGCATGGGCATATGGCCGGAATGGAACGAAGGTATTCAGTTTCCAAAAGACTCGCTGAGCGTGTCAAACTTTTTCCGCCAGATGGTTCCCGATCTGAGCAATCATCAGCTCGACGTAGTTGCTCTTGATGCTATGGCCGATAAAATCGGTGATCATGTGCTCGTAACCCATTCGGCAGGCGGCTTCCCGGGATGGATGTCCGCAATGAACAATACGGAAGTAAAGGCAGTGGTGGCGCTCGAGCCCGGCGGCTTTGTATTCCCCGAGAATGAGGTTCCCGCAGCATTACCGGGCCTTACAGGCGGCCTCGCCGGTGTTCCTGTCGCCACTGAAATATTCATGGAGTTGACACGAAAACCGATTGTAATCTATTTCGGCGATTACATCCCGCAATCAGACGCTACAACATTGGGTGGCAGTAACTGGGAAGTCCGACTTAAAATGGCGCAGGAATTTGTGAATGCAGTAAACCGCCATGGCGGGAACGCCTCGCTTGTGGAACTCCCGAAGATCGGAATCAAAGGGAATTCGCATTTCCTGATGCAGGAACTCAACAATGACGTCATCGCCGCGCATGTAGCCGAATGGCTCGCACGAAACGGACTGTAACCCATTCGGAAAACGCATTGATATTCAAAAAAAAATAACGAGCATCTACCCGATTCA
>JAHZGZ010000327.1 GCA_019420545.1 Bacteroidales bacterium
GCCATACTCGAAGGCACACCGTTGATAAGAATCATCGGCACGCCCCCGTCAACCTTTATCGTGCGCGTTATGGGATCGGCCTCCAGACCCGCAAGTGGGAGTTTCTGAAACAGGCTGACAGATGTTGCCGATGCTTTCACATCGGCCGCCGAGGGCAATACGATAGTGCGGCCGCGCGATTCGATCATCGACTGACCCGTAACGGTAACTTCGCCAAGAGCCACACCCTCGCCAAGATACACAGTACCTAAATCCACGTTTTTATTGCCACGGGCTATCAGAATTGAAGTTCCCGCATAGCCGGTCATACCGATCTCCAGAGTAAGCGCCGACTCCGCGTCGGTATCCAGTGAAAACTGACCAATGGCATCAGAAGTTGTTCCTACGACCAGTCTATTGTCAGCAAACAGGCGGCATGTCGCCCCGGCCACAACTGTCGAATCCATCTCCGACATTATGATGCCTTGTATGGTTCTCGCCTCGACGGCCTCGACGGCAACAATAGATACAAATATCATTGCCTCAATTCTTCCTATATATGTGTGCATAAACAATTAAATGTGTGTCTTTAAAGGAGAGATTCAATACAAAACGCCGAGTTGCAACAGCATGAAGTCGATTAAGATATCGACTCTTTAATATGTAGCTTCGTTATGCGCCGGCTTCGGCGGAACGGGGGTCGGCGATGATGGCGCGGAGGGCGCGGGATAGCTGGTCGGGGCAGGAGGTGCACCGCAGCGTATCCCCTCAAGGCGCGAGATGACGGCTTCGGGAGTCATGCCGCAGACGAGCGAGGAAATGCCCTGAAGATTACCATGGCAACCGCCGGTGAAACCTACATTCTTTATTACTCCGTCCTCAAGCTCGATTTCGATAAGGCGCGAGCATGTGCCTTCGGTGCGATACTGGTATGTCATTTTATTATTAGTATGTTAAGTGCGTTTTAACGGTGGGTATGTTTTAACGGTGGTACTACCCGGTTATTTCCCGCAAATTTAACTAATTTTGCCGTGTAAATATATTCCAGCCCAAAATTTCAGACGGGAAGAATACGCAACCGACACCTATGACCACCACACCGACATCGCAGGCCGAGGCGCGCACGGCGTTTCGAGTGCTTTTCGCCATCGGCATAGCCCATCTGCTCAACGACATGGTACAGAGCATCGTACCGTCGATCTATCCCATTATCAAGGACGATATGGGGCTGACATTCGTGCAGATAGGCATCATCACGTTTGTATTTCAGCTTACCTCGTCGCTACTGCAGCCCTTTGTAGGTATGTATGCCGACCGGCGCCCAAGCCCCTATGCGCTTGCCTTAGGCATGTGCTTCACTCTGACGGGACTGGTGTGGCTCGCCTTTGCCTACAGCTACGGCGCCATGCTCGGCGCGGTGTCGGTAATCGGCATGGGCTCGTCGATATTCCATCCCGAGGCATCACGCGTGGCCCAGCTGGCGGCAGGCGCCAAGAAAGGACTCGCCCAGTCGATATTTCAGGTGGGCGGCAACGGCGGCACGGCCATCGGCCCGCTGCTTGCCGCGCTGATAGTGCTCCCCCACGGACGCCTGTCGGTACTGTGGTTTGCCCTGGCGGCAATACTCGGCGCACTGATACTGACTAAAGTGGGCGGCTGGTACAAGCGCGTGATCCGTGCCGTCGACCGGCAGGCCCGTGCCGCGCGCTCAGTGGTCGACCATCTCAGCAAGGGGCGCATCAACATGGCCCTCGCCGTGCTCGTGGTGCTCACGTTCTCCAAGCAGTTCTACATGGCGAGCATGACGAGCTACTTCACATTCTTCCTCATCGACAAGTTCGGCGTGTCGATCCGCTTCTCGCAGCTTGCCCTGTTTGCCTTCCTCGCCGCCTCGGCCATAGGGATCATCGTCGGCGGATACGTCGGCGACAAGATCGGGCGTAAATACGTGATCTGGTGCTCCATACTCGGTGCCGCACCATTTGCTGCGGCCATGCCTTACACCGGGCTGACGCTCACCGTTGTGCTCGCTGTAATAGTGGGGCTCGTGATATCGTCGGCATTCTCGGCGATACTTGTCTATGCCACCGAGCTGAAACCCGGGAAGGTGGGCATGATCGCCGGACTGTTTTTCGGGCTCTCGTTCGGCCTCGGCGGCGTGGGCGCAGCCTTCTTCGGATGGCTTGCCGATGTGCGCGGCATCAACTTCGTGTTCGAGATCAGCACCCTGCTCCCTCTGCTCGGCATTGTGGCGGCATTCCTCCCCGACCTGAAGAAAATCGACCGCGGCTGAACGCACACGCGCTCCCGGCGGTTATAAGAGCTTGTTTAATAATAAATGTTGCCGACAGGGTCGTATAGGTTGAGTCGATTTTCGACATGTGGTGAAGGAGTGTACTGTATGTACACGACTGAGGCACAGGGCGGAAAGCGGCCAAGCTATACGAGAAAAAAGGTAACTTTATAATCACACAGCCTCTTGCCGTTTTTTGAAACAAATACAAA
>JAHZGZ010000328.1:0-801 GCA_019420545.1 Bacteroidales bacterium
ATCGGCAGAGGCGTTGAGCTTGAGCGGCAACAGGCGCACGATTCCTAGGGTGTCTTTGTTGTGTTTGCCTTTGGTGACATATGGAATGGATATTATCGGGCCGGAGAGGAGCTGCGAGCCGCTCCATGACTCAGATATTTCCTGTGTGGTCTCTTTCTGTCGGTCGGCGCGCTCGTCGTTAAGCGAATATATGATCATGTCGGGAATGAGAAGCAAAAGCGACAGAAGCACAATGAAGAGAATCTTCAGGCTTACCGATTGCTGGGCTTTATTGGCAGGGCGCTGAGGAATAATACGCGGTGGCACGGGGGGTACCATGTTTTGACCTGACATGCCGGGAACCGGAGGCATTGCGGGATCGTGGTTGGTGGGGTTTTCGTTCATGGTCGATATGGGTTAATTATGAAAGAATATTATTTAGGGAGCTCCTTTTTCTGAGGAGATTTTGCTGTGTTGACGGGGTGTGAACGGTACTGGCGCGGGGATACGCCCGTGATATGTTTGAAATACTTGCCGAAGAATGACTGGTTGGCGAAGTTAAGCCGAGTACTGATTTCCTGTATGGTCAGGCCGGTGTTTCGAAGAAGTTTTTTTGCTTCAAGCACTACATATGAGTCAATCCAGTCGCCGGCAGTGCGTCCGCTCGCCTCTTTTATCATGGCCGACAGATGTTTGGGACTGACATACAGGCGCTCGGCATAATATGCTACGGAGCGCTCGGTACGGTAGTTCTCTTCTACAAGCTGGATGAATCCGAAAAGTAATGCGTCTTTGCGGCGCATTGTGCCCGGTGTCTGTTCG
>JAHZGZ010000328.1:811-7314 GCA_019420545.1 Bacteroidales bacterium
TTGAGGGTCTCAAAAAACAGGGCTTCCAGAAGAGAACGCACGATGTCTGTGCGGAACCGGTTGTCGGTGATACCATATGCCCGGTGCTGTATGAGATTGCGCAGCTCAACCTGCTGGGCTACATCCGCTGCCGAAAGCGAGATTACCGGATGATCGTGGAAATGCACGAGAGAGGGGAGCATTTGTGTAAGGCCGGGGATTGTCTCGCCGAAAAAGCGTGTCGATACCATTATCACATGTCCGTGGAAATCGGCAGACGTGGAGTAGCTGTGAAATACGTGGCCCGGACGCATTACGATGAGCGAATTGGCTGTAAGCGAGTGGCTTCGGTTGTCGTAGTTGATGCTCAGGCTTCCGTGCTCACATAGGATTGACAGAAAAAAGTCGATTCTCAAAGGAAATTGCAGACCTTTGATTTTGGATACATCGCTGAATATGGCGATATTGTCGATATTGCCGGCTATTGGTGAGCCGGGCGGAATGTGGTCGATTGTCTTTATCTCCATGAACTACATTTGTGGTGTGGCAGATGATTTTTGTGGAGAAACTGCATGGTGACGTTATTATTCATGGCAAAAATAAGTAATATTCATCACATATGTGTTAATTCAATCCTTAATGAATGTTATCGCGGCATATTGGTGAGGCATATGAAATATATGTGGCATGTTTTTGCGGAAAAACGTAACTTAGCGGACGGAAAAGGTATTTGACTATGTATAGGATCATTCACATATATAATATAATGGTATGCGTCGCCATGGCGCTGCTCTTCGTTACGGGATGCGCGTCGCCGCAACCCGACAGTGTTTTGCCGGATGCGGCCGACGGCTATGGTGCAGAGCTTGACCGACTTGACCGGGAACTCGCCAAGCGCGATGCCTATATTGCGGCGCGTAATGCGAGAATCGACTCGTTGCGTGCGCTTCGTGAGGCCGAATCTCCGGCCGAGGCTCTTGTGCATACATCGGAAATCGCCGATTTATATCGTGGGTTCCTCAGCGACAGCGCGCTGGTAGAATGCGCGCGTGGCGAGAAGCTCGCTAATGAGCTGAAGGATTCGGTAATGGCATTCCGCATGAGGCTCGAACGAATCCAGCAGATGCCCCTTGCGGGATTCGGATATGCTGCTGTCGAAGAGTTCGAAAAAATGCCTCTTGACAGCATGTCATACGCCTGGCGCACAATGGCTTTATGGGCCGGAAGGCAGATGTATAGTTATATCGCCGCACAGTATCCCAATTTTCCTGAGGAGGAGGAGCGGTGGAATGCTAAGGCTACGGAAGTGCAGGGGCGCCTCGTGGGTATGCTTGATCCCGATTCTCCAGATATGCTGCTCAATGCCGGGGAATATGAGTTCATGAAAGGCAATGATACCCGTGCGTGTGCCATACTGACCGAACTGTTTGAGCGCATTGACCGTGATTCGAATATGGCTGCGCGTGTGGCTTCGCTTATCGGTCAGGTGCTGTCGCGGCAGGGCCGAGTGGATGAAAGTTTGTATTATCTTGCTCTGTCGGCTATCGCCGATGTCAGGTCGGCTACGAGGGAGGTGACTTCTTTGCAGCAGCTTGGTATAGCTCTTTATGAAAAGGGAGATGTTAGCCGGGCCGACTATTATCTTCAGGAGGCTTTGGCGAGTGCAGTCGAGTGTCATGCCTCGATGCGTATGTTGCAGACTTCCGAGGCTATTCCTCTTATTTCCGCCGCCAGTCGTGAGGCTGCTTCACGCAATAGGGCAAGGCTTTATTGTGTGCTCTGTCTGATGGCGTTGCTCGCTGTGGGACTTATTCTTCTTATAATACGTTTGAAGCATGAGATGCGCCGTCAGCAGATGCTGCGTAATAATCTTGAGGCAACGAATCATGCCAAGGAGGTGTATATGAGTGAATTTATATCGCTGTGTACGATATATATGAATAAACTCAACCGTTTTTGTGAAATCGCAGCAAGAAAAATTTCCACCGGAGCTACCGATGAATTATACCGACTTACGAAATCCGGCCGGTTTGCCGAAGAGCAGAGCCGGGATTTTTATGAGACGTTTGACGGTGCTTTCCTGCATATATATCCCGATTTTGTGGAACGTGTGAACGCATTGTTGCGTGATGACTGTAAGCTGGAGCTTGCACCGGGAGAAAAGCTGAATACCGATCTGCGTATCCTTGCATTTATAAGGCTTGGCGTTGAGGACAGTCATAAGATTGCCCAGGCCTTGAATTACTCGGTCAATACAATCTATTCTTATCGCAACAGGCTCCGCAACCGGGCCATAAACCGTGATACTTTCGACGGGGATGTGATGAAGATCGGGTAATCCGGAAAACATTTTGCGGGCGCGGGGGGTTATATGTTAAAATAATGCCGTTGATGACTGTGGATGTCAGGGCACGTGTCGGCATTATCTGTAGTATAACTCAATTGTCATAAACAAAACTGAAGATTATGAAATGTAATGGAACCGCCTTTTTAACAGGCCTTCTTTTAGGAGCTCTTACCGGAGTGTTCGCCGAGCGTTATAGCCGTACTACATCGCGTGGACGACAGATACGTCGCGAGGTTAACCGTGCGTTCCTTGACCTGTATGGAAGTGCCGAACAGCAGCTCGGACGCGTCAAGGAATTCGCAAGCGAGCATATGCCGGCAGGAAGCAAGAAAACTGCCGCTCCTGAAGAATGATATCGGGTGGAACAACCTCTGAAAAACTGCAAGGGTGTGACTGCATAGTGCAATCACACCCTTGAGTGGTTTTTTCAATATTTTGGGAAAGCAGTCGGTTACGCTTACTCTGCTGCGGCTTCTTCAGCGGCGGGAGCCTCTTCGGTAGCGGCCTCGGCTGCTGCTGCTTCGGCTGCCTTAGCTGCTTCGGCTGCGGCGATTTCTGCTTTCTTCTTGGCTACTGCCTCGGCTTTCGACTTGTTGACAGCCTCTTCTGCCTCCAGACGGGCCTTGAGGGCTATCTCCTTCTTGGAGGCCATGTCGGCTTTGAGAGCATCAACATTTGCCTGACGCTTTTGCTTCCAGGCGTCGAAACGACGCTGGGCTTCTGCTTCGTCGAATGCACCCTTCTTGACGCCGCCCTGAAGATGCTTCATTAGGAGTACACCTTCGTTGCTGAGGATTGCGCGTACGGTGTCGGTTGGCTGTGCGCCTACATTGAGCCAATACAAAGCCCGCTCGAAGTTCAATGTTACTGTAGCAGGATTAGTGTTCGGATTATAAGAACCTATCCTTTCAATAAATCTACCATCTCGTGGTGCCCTGCTATCGGCGATTACAATAGGATAAAACGCATAGTTCTTGCGACCATGGCGCTGTAATCTGATTTTGGTTGCCATTAAATTGTTGTTAATTAGTGGTTTTGTATTGTTTGCGTTTCCGATTAGCTCTGTAAACCGGAATTGCGGTGCAAAGTTACTGTTTTTTATTTGTATTTCAAAATGTGTGAATGGCTTATTCTTTAGTTATAACGTGAGTATCATGTGAATTTTTGTTGCTGCATTATGATTTGTTAACAGAGCGCGCTTTTCTATGGTCTTCGAGGTGGTGGACGGACGAGGTTTTATGAGGTAAAAACATGTTGGAATTGCATAAAAAAACTCATTGACATCATTTTTCTTGCAAAACAATTTCGCCGTTACAAAGAATAGCGCTAAATTTGCGTTGCTTCTCTCCCAAATTTTGAAAAAGACAATGTAACCAAAAATTAAATAAGTTTAACTTTTTAACCAACAAACCACATGAAAAGAGTCTATACGTTCGGCGATGGTAAGGCCGAAGGTAATGCCGAGATGAGAAACCTGCTCGGCGGTAAGGGCGCCAACCTTGCTGAGATGAATCTTCTGGGTATGCCTGTGCCTCCCGGTTTCACCATCACCACCGAAGTATGCAACGAATACACTCTCAACGGTCGTGAGGCTGTGGTGAAACTCATCCAGAAAGATGTAGAAGCTGCAATCGCTCATGTTGAGACCCTGACAGGAAAGAAATTCGACGATCCATCCAATCCTCTCCTCGTATCTGTTCGCTCGGGTGCGCGTGCGTCGATGCCCGGTATGATGGATACCGTGCTCAACCTCGGTATGAACGATGCTACCGTGGCTTCGCTGGCCGAAAAGAGCGGCAACCCCCGTTTTGCATGGGACAGCTACCGTCGTTTCGTGCAGATGTATGGCGACGTTGTGCTTGGCATGAAGCCAAAGAGCAAGGCCGACATCGATCCGTTTGAGGAAATCATGGACAAGGTTAAGGCTGAGAAGGGCGTGAAGCTTGATACCGAACTTGATGTCGACGATCTGAAGAACCTTGTGAAGCTCTTCAAGGCTGCCGTGAAGGATTTCACCGGCAAGGATTTTCCCGACAGCGCATGGGAACAGCTCTGGGGTGGTATCTGCGCCGTGTTCGACAGCTGGATGAACGAGCGTGCCATCATCTACCGCCGTATGAATCAGATTCCGGAAGAGTGGGGTACCGCTGTCAATGTTCAGGCCATGGTTTATGGCAACATGGGTGACAACTCCGCTACCGGCGTGGCATTCAGCCGCGACGCCGCTACAGGCGAGAACATCTTCAATGGTGAGTATCTGATCAACGCTCAGGGTGAGGACGTCGTTGCCGGTATCCGCACACCTCAGCAGATCACTGTCGAGGGTAGCCGCCGCTGGGCCGCTCTTCAGGGTATCACCGAGGAGGAGCGTAAGGAGAAATATCCCTCTTTGGAGGAGTCGATGCCTGTTTGTGCCGCCGAGCTTATCGCTATCGCAGGTCGCCTTGAGGATTACTACAAGGATATGCAGGATATGGAATTTACCATCCAGGACGGTAAGCTCTGGATGCTCCAGACACGTAACGGCAAGCGCACAGGCGCAGCTATGGTGAAGATCGCAATGGATCTGCTCCGCGCCGGTGAAATCGACGAAAAGACTGCTCTTCTTCGCATGGAGCCACAGAAACTTGATGAGCTTCTCCACCCGGTATTTGATAAAGCCGCCCTCAAGCGTGCTACTGTTGTGGCCAAGGGTCTTCCCGCATCTCCGGGTGCTGCCGCAGGTCAGGTAGTGTTCTCTGCCGAGGACGCCGAGGCCTGGTCAGAGAAGAAAAAGAAAGTTGTGCTCGTCCGTATCGAGACCTCTCCCGAGGATCTTCGCGGTATGGCAGTCGCTCAGGGTATCCTTACCATGCGCGGCGGTATGACCAGCCATGCAGCTGTTGTGGCCCGTGGTATGGGTAAGTGCTGTGTCAGCGGTGCCGGCGAAATCAAGGTCGACTATAAGGCCAAAACCGTTGAAATGGGCGGCAAGGTATATAAGGAGGGTGACTGGATCTCTCTCAACGGTTCTACCGGTGAAGTTTATGACGGTCAGGTGCCCACTACCGAGCCCGAGCTTGGCGGTGACTTCGGCGCAATCATGAATCTTGCTGCCAAATACACCAAGACTCTTGTCCGCACAAACGCCGACACTCCCCGCGATGCCAAGCAGGCCCGCCATTTCGGCGCCCAAGGCATCGGTCTGTGCCGTACCGAGCACATGTTCTTCGAAGGCGACCGTATCAAGGCTGTTCGCGAAATGATTCTTGCAAGCGATGTTGAGGGCCGTCGTCACGCTCTTGACAAGCTCCTCCCCATGCAGCGTTCCGACTTCGAGGGCATCTTCGAGGCAATGGACGGCTTCGGCGTGACTATCCGTCTGCTCGATCCCCCTCTGCATGAGTTCGTACCTCACCAGACTGCCACACAGAAGGAACTCGCCAATGAGATGGGCCTCACGCTTGAAGAGGTGAAGGCCAAGGTCGACAGCCTCGAGGAATTCAACCCGATGCTCGGTCACCGTGGCTGCCGTCTCGGTATCACATATCCCGAAATCACTGAGATGCAGACACGCGCCATCATCGAGGCTGCCCTCAATATGAAGGCTCGTGGCATCAAGGTGTTCCCCGAAATCATGATACCTCTGGTAGGTACTCTGAAAGAGATCCAGAACCAGGCCGACGTGATCAACGTAACCGCCGCTAAGGTATTTGAGGAAAGAGGTGAAAGCGTGGCTTACAAGGTAGGTACAATGATTGAGGTACCCCGCGCTGCCCTCACCGCCGATCAGATCGCTACCGTTGCCGACTTCTTCTCGTTCGGTACCAACGACCTTACCCAGATGACTTTCGGCTACTCGCGTGACGATGCTCCCAAGTTCCTCAAGTTCTACAAGGAGCACGGCATCATCAAGACCGATCCCTTTGAAGTCCTCGACCAGGAAGGTGTTGGCCAGCTCGTTCGCATGGGCGTAGAGAAGGGTCGTGCCACCAAGCCCGAACTCAAGGTCGGCATCTGCGGTGAGCACGGTGGCGAGCCCAGCTCCGTCAAGTTCTGCGCAAAGCTCGGCATGAACTACGTCAGCTGCTCCCCCTACCGCGTGCCCATCGCCCGCGTAGCTGCGGCCCAGGCTGCAATTGAATAATAGAGGCTACTCTAACATAATCCTACACTTAGGCTGTAACGCTGTGAGAAA
>JAHZGZ010000329.1:0-2971 GCA_019420545.1 Bacteroidales bacterium
TCAGATCCTTGATCCATGTGAAATTTACATAATCTATTCCTGTGAGGTCGATGCGTTCTTCCCATATATGGCCTGTGCGTGTGTATGGTACGAATGTCCATTCCGAATCCCAGATTGGGCCGAAAATCCATTTATCGCCGGAGCCTTTATAGAAGTATGTGCTACCGACAAATGCATCGTAATTTCCGCTCAGTTCCTGCACGATATAATATTTGGCAAGTGAATTGATGTCGATCATTTCGGTCCACGAGGCATTCTCTTTGTCGGGATTGAGTATCCGTTGGGTAAGAGTAGTCATCTGCTCGGTAATCCATGCTTCCTGCTGAGGGGAGATGACTTCCGGGGTTTTAATGGTAAAAAGGCTTACATAGGCATCAGGGTCGTTGTCGATGGTCTGGGGCACAGTGATCTGCGGTGTGTCGATGGAGTTGTCGATCTCTACGAGCCATCCGTAGGGTATTGTGGCTTCATCCGTATTCCCTTCGGGTTGCTCTTCGATCTCTATGCGTCCGTCGTCGATACGTACGCTTTCGGAGAATGCATATACACCGACGTTTACGCCGTTGAGCACAACCTCTACGGGGTATGAACGCGGAACCCAACCCAGTCCGATCAGACGCGCAAGCTCATATGCCGTTTCTCCCGCGAAATATGATTGTGTGGGGGCATGAGCAAGCAGGGCAAAGTGTTTGCTTTTGGGAAATCCGAAAGGTGAGGCTTTCTTCGTCAGCTTGATTTTGTAAGGTTTTTTACCATAGCCGGTCCATGAGGAATTGCCTCTACCACGGATTTCGGTGGCCACGGGCGCTTCTTTACTTCCGAAAGCTTCAATTCCGTCGATCCCCATCGGGTCGATCCATATTTCGGCATTCATGTATTCTTCCTTGCTGACAATGGGTGCTGAATCGGGAGTGTTTACATAGCATACTGGCAGTGTTCCTGATACTTCAATCCCTTCCACAGGAGAAGGAAGTTGAGAATCGGGAGCCTCGTCTTGGGCGTAGGTGTTAGGGTAGCCAATTATTAACGACAGAATTAAAGCAAGCGTATGGTTAATGAATTTAGTCATCGTGATAAATTTAATTTTATGATGCTCACAAATGTACTAAATTTTTAGGGGGGGATAACCTATGGCTGAATAAATTAGTGTTATTTAAATATTATTAACATGGTACTGCAACTAAGACCTATGTGATACTTTCATGAATTTCTTGGTATCGCATAGTCTTTAGTTGTAATCTTTTATTAAGATGCCTGATATCAAAAAATACCCCGGGCTTTTATGCCCGGAGCATGGATCAGATGGTGTGGGGGCGGATGATGGCTGCGAGGCGGGCGACACCCTGGGTAGCGGGGAGGGGGAGGACCGTGCCGCGGGAGGGTACGGCGGCGGGGTGGGGGTCGATGTAGTAGACGGGGACGCCGGGCCGCACGTACTGGAGAAGGCCGGCGGCGGGATAGACGTTGAGGGAGGTGCCGATCACTACAAAGACGTCGGCTTCACTGACGAGCTCGATGGCAGGCTCGATGTTGGGCACCGCTTCCTGGAAGAACACGATGTGGGGGCGCACGTGGTGGCCGTCGATCACGGTGTCGGGTGTGGTGTCGAGCGCTTCGGGACGCAGGGTGTAGACGCGTGTATCGTCGTCGATGGCGCGCACCTTCATCAGTTCGCCGTGGAGGTGGAGCACGTTTTTGCTGCCGGCGCGCTCATGGAGGTCGTCGACGTTCTGGGTGATGACATAGACGTCGTACCACTGCTCGAGATCGACCAGCCCGAGATGTCCGGCGTTGGGCTCGGCTTTCAGCAGGTCGTGGCGCCGCTGGTTGTAGAACTCGTGGACGAGTGCCGGATTGGCTGCGAAGCCGTCGGCACTTGCCACCTGCATCACCGGATATTTCTCCCACAGGCCGCCTGCGTCGCGGAATGTGGATATGCCGCTCTCGGCGCTCATGCCGGCGCCGGTTGAAATTACGAGTTTCGGTTTCATGACATGGGGAAATCAGTGGCATCCGCCGCAGCTGCCGTCGTTGCAGCCGCATTCGCCACCCTGGTCGGAGCCGCAGCCCGAGCATCCGCCGCAACCGCCGTGGGCCGGATGGAGCTCTTCGGGAGTGGCCTCGCGCACTTCGGCGATGGTGCCGTGGAAGCGCACGTCCTTGCCGGCGAGCGGGTGGTTGAAGTCCATTACTACCTCTTTGTCGGTGATTTCGAGTACCTTGCCGTTGATGCGGTAGCCGTCGGCGGTCATCATGGGGATGTAGTTGCCTACGGTTACGTACTCGTCGTCAAACTTGCCTTCGACCTCGAAAATCGATTTGTCGAGATGTGCCACCTGCTCGGGATCATGTGCTCCGAAGCCGTCGGCTGCGCTAACCTTCACGTCGAAAGCATCGCCCTTCTTCAGGCCTTCGATGGCTTTCTCAAGGGGAACGATAACGCCCTGTGTCACGCCGAACACGATGCGCTCGGGGCTGTCGGGTTCTACTTTATGTACGAGCTGTTCGCCGTCGGGATTTACCACATAGAGGTCATAGACCATCTCTACATATTTTCCGGGTTCGATTTTTTCCATAATATATTTTCCTGAATTTTGATTTGTCTGAATTATAAAACGTTTGTGCATGCCGTTTTGCTCATATGCTGGTGCCGAATGCGGCAAGGAGCGACGAGCAGATGAGCATGTATATCACCATGCCGATGATGTCGTTGGTGATGGATATGAAGGGGCCCGTGGCAAGTGCCGGGTCGATCTTGAACTTCTCGAGGGTGAGCGGTACGAATGTGCCGAACACCGAGGCAAACACCACTACCGCGAAAAGCGACAGCGACACGGCTATCGTTGTGACCTGCGTGGGGCCGAGGGTAAACATGTTGTACACGAATACCAGCAGCGAGATGATGCATGCGTTGAGCAGACCCACACCAAGCTCCTTGAATATCTGCCGTGCCGACGACTTCACGTCGAGC
>JAHZGZ010000329.1:2981-11212 GCA_019420545.1 Bacteroidales bacterium
ATGCCCACGTTACCGCCCGTGCCGCCGATGAGGGGAATGAAGAGCGCCATGGCCGGATTGACCGTGAATGCTCCCTCGAAGTTGCCGAGGATCAGCGAGTTGCCGAGTCCGCCGAGCATGCCGATCAGTAGCCACGGGAGGCGTGCTTTCGTCTGGGTGAATAGGGTGTCGTCGCTCTCGACGTCGCCCGACAGACCGGATGCCAGCTGATAGTCGCGCTCGCTCTGTTCGCGCGCCTCGTCCATCACGTCGTCGACGGTGATCTGTCCTACCAGCCGGCCGATCGAGTCGACTACTGGCATCGCCACAAGGTCATACTTCTCGAAGTCGAGGGTAAGATCGTCGATCGGGGTGTCGGTCTTTACGGCTACCGGATCGGTCTCCATCACATGCTTTATCTTGCTCACCGACGGATGGGTGAGCATCTTCTTCAGCGGGAGCACGCCGAGCAGTCGGTAATCGTTGTCGACCACGTAGACATAATATATATCGTCGAGATTCTCGGCCTGCCGGCGCATCTCCTGGATGCACTGTGGCATCGACCAGTTCTCGTTGACGACGATCATCTCGGTGCCCATGAGTCCGCCGGCGGTGTCTTCGTCATATTTCAGCAGGTCGATGATGTCGCCGGCCTGCTCCACGTCGTCGATATGCGAGAGGATCTCGTCGCGGTCCTCCTCGTCGAGTTCCTGCATGATATCGACGGCGTCGTCGGTGTCGAGATGCACTACCTGGCGCGCGATGTCCTCGGTCGACATGGCGCTCAGCAGCTTGTGGCGGTCATCCTCGTCAAGCTCCATCAGCACGTCGGCCGCAGTCTCGTCGTCGAGCAGACGGTAGAGGAATTCGGCCTCGTCGAGGTCGAGTTCCTGATACAGCTCGGCAATGTCGGCCGGATGGAGGTCGGCGATCGCCTTGCGTGCCTCATCCTCGTCGTGGCGCTCGATTATAGCCTTCAGGCTCTCTAAATACTCCGGGGTATGTTCTTTCATCAGAGTTCGGTAGTGGTGGATGGTTTTGCACTTGCCCCGTCAGCCCTGATGGCGGCGACGAGGTTGGTCAGGCCTATGAAGTCGGCGACCGACAGCTGTTCGGGGCGTTTTGCCCACAGTTCCGATTCGGGGAGGGGAACTCCCGCCGGAAGCAGTCCGCGTATGGAGTTGCGGAGAGTCTTGCGTCGCTGTCCGAAGGTGGAGCAGGCGTTCGTCGCATCCGAGGTCGGTCACACCGTTGCGCGTCATGATTATCACGCCTGACTTTACCTTTGGCGGCGGGTTGAACACATGCTCGTCGACGGTAAACAGGTATTTTACATCGTACCAAGCCTGAAGCAGCACGCTGAGTATGCCGCGCGCCTTCGTGCCGGGGGCTGCTGCGAGCCGTTCGGCCACCTCGCGTTGCAGCATACCGCTGCAGCAGGGTATCATCTCCTTGTAGTCGAGCACTTTGAAGAATATCTGCGACGATATGTTGTAGGGGTAGTTGCCGATCACGCAGAATGGCTTGCCGCCCATCGCTGCGGCGAGATCCATTTCCAGGAAGTCGCCGTCGATTATGCGCTCGCCCTGTAGCTGCGGGAAATTGTCACGCAGATACTCGATGCTCTCGCCGTCGATCTCGACCACAGTCACGTCGTGGCCGTCGGCTATAAGATACTTGGTGAGCATCCCCATGCCCGGTCCCACCTCGATTACCGGTGTGCCCTTATAGTCCGAAAGGGTATCGGCGATGCGCCGCGACACCCCCTCGTCGGTGAGGAAATGCTGTCCAAGGGCCTTTTTGGGCCGTACTTTGCCATTCAGTGTCATATGTAAAAGCGGGTTTATGACATTTAAACAACAAAATTACCATCTTTTCTCAAATAACCCGCAAACATGTCGGAAGAAATCTCCGAATTTATGCATGCCCGGCCCGGAATTTGCCTGAAAGGGAATAAATTGCTATATTTGTGGTATTATAAACGGCATACTGATGCAGGAAGAACTGATAGAACCTACTGATGAACAGCTGCTTGGACGCGTGCGCGGAGGCGACTCCGGGGCATTGGGTCTGCTGTATGTACGTTATTCCCCACAGGTGTATGAGCTGGCACTGCATTTCTCGGGCAATGAGGAAGAAGCCGAGGATATTTCCCATAATGTGCTCTGCCGTTTCTGGGAACGTCACGATCAGATTGCCGATATAAGTTCGTTGAAGGCCTATCTGTTCAAGATGACGCGTAATGAGATCCTTACACTTTTCCGTCACCGGCAGGTGGAACGTAATTATCTGCGCCAGAAGATCGAGCAGGATCCCTCCCCGGTTTCCGACGATAATGTGCGTATTACCGCGATCGAACTGCTTCAGATGATCAATCTGGCTATTGACCGAATGCCTGATCTGCGGAGGCGCATATTTATGATGAGCCGTTACGACGAGATGACCTATGCTGAGATCGCCGAGCGTCTCGACATAAGCCCGCGCACGGTACAATATCATATCGGCAGAGCATTGGCTGATCTTCGCAAGCTCCTGATGGTGATGCTGCTGTTTATGTAAAAGAACCTGTTTAATAATCCGGTTATTCCACCGGCTTGCCCCAGCGCGCCACTCTTACTTTATACACGTCAATGTCGGGCAGTCTGATGCTCATGGCAGGGGCGTCGGCGGTGCGTCCGGAGGCCCACCATAACTCGTTGGACCACCATTGGCCGATGTCGACCGTATCGGTTGCGTCGGTATACCACATCTCACCCGTGTACGGGCTGACATTAAGTGATTTCAGCCCGGTTCGGCCGATAAGGAACGGGATGTTACGGAAACTCTTCTGCTCGATGTCGTAAATATATGCCTCCTTGCCGGCAATGCTCATTTTTCCTGGTTTTATCAACATCAGGTCGTGGACATTGCTCTTTGCGGTGACTACTGTCTCCTCGATTTCAAGCGAAGCACCCGAAAGCCGGTATATTCCGATCTGCCGATCGCCGGCCACATAGAGCCGTTGTGTGGTATCGTCCCATACTACTGCATGTGCCTTGGGGAAACTATATTCGGCGATTTTCACATCGGAGCGTGCTGCATCATAGAGCTGTACGGTATTGTAGCCATCTCCCGTGCCACTGGAGCATGCCACGGCTATCATGTCGCCGGGGAGCAGATCGGCCGAGTGGGCGTTGGGTGTGCGGGTAGTGTAAAATAGCAGTTTACGGGTGGCGTAGTCGAGCATCATACACCATCCGTAGGAACTTGTGACAAGCATTTTTGTGCCATTGTCCACGAGCTTGCTGTCGTCGATATGGTCAATGCGCGATTTTGGTAGTCCCGTTTCACCGGCAATCGACAGGGCATCCCAGCTCCACACTATCGCCTCGTGCCAGTTGCCCGATTCAATTGCCGTGTAGGCGTCAATGACATAGACTGTCGTGCCTCCGCGTATGGTGAGTAGCGTACCCGGAGTGGGGGCCGCCGGGGGCGTGGGGTTTGTCGTGTCGGCATGCATGATGCCGACAGACGCCACGGCCGTCAGGGTTGAGACTATAAACCTGTATAAGTTGAGACTATAAACCTGTATAATGCGTTATTCATGGGCGATTGTTGATATACACTTTACTTACTGATGAGCCTTGTCGGCGGATGTAGATGCCGTGTGACGGAGTACCGACGCGTATGCCCTGAAGGTTGTAATATTCGGCCGGGGCGTCGTGATCGTAATTGTCGGTCACGGTATCGATCGATGATGAACTTTCCGGCGCATAAGTGATTATCGCGTAGCTTACTCTGATCTGGGCGGCGTCGGCAGCGAGGGTGAACGGCTCCGCCGTGTTGCCCTCCCATATGGTTACCGGAACCGACCTGTCGGGTAGTGCCGTGCCTGTGCTTGCGGTCAGCTCGTGGCAGTAGTCGGCCGTGGTGCAGTAAAACTCTATTCCGCTGATGGTTACTCCCGGCTCGGGCGTTACGGTCAGGCAGTCGGACTTATACCAGTGCAGAAACTTGTTGTTGAGATATGTGACATGCTTCTCGTTGATGTTGTCGACTCTCAGCGAGCATATCTCCTCTATGTCATACCGTCTGTCGCACTGTATCTCACTAAACACAATGCGGTCGGTGACGTCGCCGGTATATTCGGCTTTCCCGAACAGTGCGGCGACCTCATCGGCCGAAGCCACTGTGGTAGCCGCCACGAAGACGGCTACCACAGCCTTGAGTTTTTGGATCATTCGGCGATTATTTTATGCGCCTCATCGCCCGAAACCTGCACGTATACACCGCCTTTTACAGGGGTGTTTACTTCGTTTCCATTGAGATTATAGTATCTTACCGAGGCATTGCTGTCGGCTGCCACGCTTTCGATAGCGGAAGCCCCCTTGGTATAGGTAACCTGGAAATACATTATTCGGATGGGCTCCTTGTTGACATTGTTGTCGAATGATATTGGCGAACTTTCGCTGCCGGTCCATGTAATGGCACAAGTGGTTTTATTCTCTTTGTTATATTCGACTTTGCCTGATGAAGCGGTGACTTCCCAAGTATACGATGCGGTTGTGGTTTTGAAGTAAACTTTAGTGATGGTGACGCTGGATGCCGGAGTAATTGTTAAGGTGTTGTTTTTTGCGAACTGTAGATAGGGATTGTCGGAGGCTTTTACTACGCTTGTGTTGGTAAAACCTTCGTCGGTAGTAACTTTAAACGAGCCTGCATCAGGAATGTTGATGGTCTTATCCATAGCGAAGTCTGCTATGGCAACATTGGAGACATTGGTCACGTCGCCGGTATAGTTATAACCGTTGAATGTGACTACTGAGTCATCGGCATTTGCGATGAAACATGCTAATGCCCCGAGGGCGAGTGTCAATAAGGTTCTTTTCATGATAAAACTGTAATTAAAAAGTGATTATATAAACTGATGAGTATTGGTATTTGCCGATATCAGGCTCAGTCGTGACGGCCGATCGAACGGAGATACTGCAGGAGCAGTGCGGGACGGTCGGTCTGTACCATTGTTGCGCCCGTCTCGAGCAGTTTGCCGTAGACTTCTGCGGTGTTGCCGTACATGGCGGCATCGTCGCAGAGCCCGGCATTGTGGCGCGGCCAGAGGGCGTTGACCCATAATTTTGCTCCTGATGCAAGGATTTTTTTGAGTGTGGAGGCAACTTCAGGAGTATATTCCGGCCATACTACCTCGTAGGCTACCGGTGTTATGCCCGATGCGAGGTAGCCGTCGGCAAGTTCCTGGGCATTCTTCTTGGTATAGTCCACGATAGGCATGTAGATCATACGCTTGGGGTACGATTCCATCTTTTTCTTTACTTTACGGAGCGGTTTGTTGCCCTTGATAAGCATCTGATCGGTTACGCCGAGCTCGTCGGTGAGGGCGATCACCAGATCGTAATACTGATATCCCTTGTCGATGTTGACCACGGCGCGGTCCTTGCATGCGAGCAGTGCCTCGCGGAGTGTCGGCATCTTGATCGATCTGGCGCCATGGTGTCCCGACACGAGGGTGAGTGTCTTGATCGAGTCGAGCGTCCAGTCGGAGATCAGGCCTTTGCCGGTGGTGGTGCGGTCGAGTGTCCGGTCGTGGCATACGACGAGCACGCTGTCTTTTGTCAGGGCGAGGTCAAGTTCGATGATGTCGACACCCATTTCTATGGCCGAGTTCATAGCCTCGATCGAGTTTTCGGGATGGTTGCGCCAGTCAGCGCGGTGGCTGGCTACGAGTACTTTGTTGGATTTGGGATTGTTGATCTCCCTTACAATCTCCATGGCGCGGTTCTGCGCCATGGAGCTGAAGGTGGTTGCGATAATGACACTTAGTGTCAGCAGAAACTTTTTCATGAACGATTAATCTATTTCAACCTTGAAATTGTCGAAGCATTTGCGGGCGTCACTGTGGGGGCCTTTGGATGTGGTCCAATTGTTGAGCATAGTTACCTTGTCGCCGTCCGACCCTATGAATGCTATTCGGGTCTGTGCGGTCATGCCTTCGACTTTGATCGCGAACTGCGAGTCGGGATTGTTCCATACTTCAAGTCCCGTGGGTTCTGACGTGGTGAAGTAGCCGTTGGTGCCGATGGAGAATGTGGCTACCTCGGTAAGATAGATATCACATACCGAGGTCTTGCCCTCTGAATTGTAGGGAACTGTAAATTCGCCGGTGGCTATCTTGGCGGTACTGTTGCCATGAGCGATAGCTTCGATGATGCGTCCCGGGCCGAGGATGGCTACAGTGAAGTCGTTGCAGTCGGAGCGCACATTCTTTGCTGTACAGTGCCCTGCCATATTCCAGCTTACGGTTGCGTTGATCGCGCCCTCGATCGAAGGGATGGCCGGGGAGCATATGTTGCCGCAGCGGGCCGTTCCTCCGAGTTTCACATAGTTGAAGTGGGCGAAAGTAGGAGCTGCGGCGCTTGCATCGTCGACGGCGGTCCATGCTGTAAGTATCGCGGGGTCGTCAACCGCCGAGGCAAAGGCGTTTGCCCAGAAGTCGATTCGCTTGCTGTTGTCGGGCGTTTTCCAGCATGCCGGAGGAGTAGTAGTACAGGGAAGCCAGCTGAAGTCGTCGGAGAACAGAACGCTGAGCTGTGTTATGGTGACCATATAAGACACATCCGCATATTCTCCTATGCCGTGTATGGTGACTGTCGTCACCAGATGTGCCCCGGTATCGTTGGGCTTTGGCGCTGTGAATGTCACGGTATTGCCATCGCGACTTACCGTAAGCCAGTCGAGGGTGCGGTCATAATCAATCTCCCACTCGACATTGGAATTTACCGTCAGAATGGCTGAGCCGCCTTCGGTTTTCAGGGTAATGTTGTTGGATGACAGTGTGAATTGGGCCGGTGCCTTATCCTGGATAAGCGTAAGCCATACAGGCTGTTCGATTCCGTTTACAAATACCTTGTACTGCACACTTCTTTGTGCCGTAGCGGTATTGGGCGAGGCATATGCTTTGACAATTCCTTCGTTCTGACCGCAGAGAGGGTAGAGACGCGCCCAGTCGGGTTCGGAGCCGTCGACCGGTTCCAGCGTCCAGTTGCCGTTGGCCTCGACATCAAACTGGATACCGCTGGTAAAGTCGTTCATTCCTGTTGCATCGGAAGCGGTTACTGTGCCGTTGGCATCCATCGGTATTGTCATGGCTTCCTCTACATTGCCGATATAGAAGAACGGTTCTCCACCCGGCTGATCATCGTCTTCCTTGCAGGAGAACACTGCGACAGCAGTCAGGACTGCTATGGCATGCAGCGAGATGTATTTTATAAGATATTTAGTTTTCATATATTAATCGGAGTATGCAGGTTAGATTGATGTGGGCTTGATTGCGGTGAATGTACCGTTGATAGCCTTGTAGCTCCACCATACGGGGGTTCTCATGGTGTTGTCGCCGCCCATACGCTCGAGAGCGACTTTTACATTTGCGGGGTTGGAGCCGACCGTGTTTATGGGATATACGAATCGTTGGGGGAATTCATAGTTGTTGAATGAGCATCCGTTGCCTATTTTAAGGATGGGATATCCTGTTCGGCGTACTTCATTATATGCTTCGAATCCTACCCAGAACAGCGACAGGTATTTCTGGTTGGCGATCAGTTCCTCTTTGTCGGAATGGTTGTCCCATCCGGCAAGGTGTCCGTTGATAAATGCGTTGATACGGTCTTCGGTAATCTCATACTTACGTGTGCTGTATTGCACCAGCGTGGCCCATTTCTCGCAGGAGGCGCGCAACGCTTTTTCATAATAGGTGCGGGAGGCGTTCTCACCACCTGAGATATAGCCCTTGAGTGCAGCCTCGGCAAGGATAAACTGTATCTCGGAATAGTCGAGAATCCATACGGGCGCTGCATCGCGTACAAGCACCTGATAGTTGAGATAACTTGCATAATCTACCTCTTCTTTCATTTCAGAAATCGTGCCTCCGCCGTTTACTCCGAGCCAGTCGGAATCGGCCGACGGCTTCATCGCCATGGTTGGCAGGCGCGGATCATCTTCGGAGTATTCGCCTGTAAGCTGGCACATGTTGATGAAGTGGTTGGTAAGATAATGGCTGGCAAACGAAGATTTTGTCATTTCCGACGGGCGGTAGGTGTTGTAATAAGGGTCGATGCCGGTGTTCCTGATGGTTGCGTTTTCGGCATTTGAGCTGATTACTGGATATTTCGAGGGGTTGTTGACAATGCTTTGAAGCTTTTCGGCGGCATTCATTTCGGGACGTCCGCTGACACGCATGAGCAGACGCATGTAAAGCGAGT
>JAHZGZ010000033.1 GCA_019420545.1 Bacteroidales bacterium
CTTCAGGATCTGGAACGACTCGATGTCGTCGGCGTTGAGGCCTGCGATAGCTGACGATATAAGTGTGGTGGCGTCGCCCGAAGAGAGGTCGTCGGCAGAAACCTCGACAGCATCCTCAAGCACTACGCCGTCAACAACCCAGAGGGGTTTGGAGGCGCCATAGATAGAGGTGGCGCCGCGCACACGGATTTTGGGCGCTGTACCGAAAGTACCGGACACGTTCTGCACGGATACGCCGGCAGCGCGACCTTCGAGCGAACGGGAGATGTCGCTCACACCCGAGAGGCGTGCGTCCTCGGCGTCGATCTTGGTAGTGGCACCTGTGAATAATCGTTTGTCCATCTTCGACATACCTGTAACAACTACCTCACCAAGCTGCTGCGCATTGCTTTCGAGCTTGATGTTGAGGGGCGAAGACGATACCTTAACCTCGGCAGGTTTCATGCCCACGTATGTTACCACGAGGGTGGAGCCTGACGACGGTGCGTTCAGCGAGAATTTGCCGTCGAGGTCGGTAGAGGTGGCTATGGCAGGTTTGCCTTTAACCGCTACCGTGGCGCCAATCAGAGGCTCATCATCTTCTGCGGAATAAACAACACCTGTTACACGGACCTGTGCCCACATGCCAATATATGCGCACAGCGTCACCAATAACAGCATAATTCTTTTCTCCATAGAATTGAATGTAATAATAATCTTTAGGTGCGACTCACAATTAACATATAACACATCTCCCGGGCGGTCGCACTAAAAATAACCCGCAGATGTGTGTTGATAGACTTTCTCACGCGCCTCGCACTATGGCTGGACTCGGCGCCGGATTTTTGTCTTAGGCAATCAGAAATGTGATATTTTACCGATTGGACTTACAAAGGTACAGTGAAGGTTTTATAATTCAAAACATTATGCGTTAATTTTAAAGTTAAAAAATCATTATGCCATTTTTGCAGCATAATGGGTGTCATTTTGTAACCTTTATGGCTTGTATGATGCCGGAATGGTCGGGATAAAAGTCGTCTAAGTCATAAGTTTCGATGGGTATTTGGCTGATATTCAGATATGTATGTACTGATTATGCTATGTGTGTGAGGTCGTTAATTTTCGTAACAAAATGTCTTTCTATCGCTATTTCCGAGCTATTTCAACCCCTGATTTACCGATTTTTAGGGCAAAATTTTAAGATGTCGCAACAAATTGACACAAAAAAGAGATCCACCGACATGTGGTGTCGGCGGATCTCTTTTAACATTTTATGCCAACCTACGGCTTAATCGCGGCTGCTGCCGAAGAAGCGGAGCAGATAGAGGAAGAGGTTGATGAAGTCGAGGTAGAGGGTCAGTGCACCTATGGTGGCGAGACGTCCGTCGGCCATGGCTCCCATCTGGGCCCATTCCTTTACTTTCTGGGTGTCGTAGGCGGTAAGGCCGATGAAGATGAGCACACCTGCGGCGGAGATGATCCAGTCGAGGGTGCTGTTGGCCCAGAAGATGTTGACGAAGATGCAGATGATCAGTCCGAAGAGGGCCATATAGAGGAACGATCCGATCTTGGTGAGGTCGTTGGACGTGAAATAGCCGTAGACGCTCATCGCGCCGAACACTCCGGCGGTGATAAGGAATGTCTTGAAGATCGAATCGAAGTTGTAGGCGCAGAATATCAGTGAGAACACCACGCCGTTGAGCACCGCGTAGAGATAGAAGAGCGCTGTGGCTGTGCCGCTTGACATGCGCTTTACGCCGCCGGCGATGGAGTAGACCATCACGAGTTCTACAATGAGCAGACCCCAGTAGACCCAAGTGTGGGTGGCGAGGAAAAAGGTAAGCCCCGGTATGGCACCGACCATGAAAGATGCTGCTGTGGTTACGAGCAGGGCGAGGAACATCTTGAGATATACGCTGCGCATCACGTGGGACACGCGCATGTCGAGCGCTTCCTGGCCCCCGCCGAAGTTGTTGTAGTTCTGAGGATACATAGTTGATAATGGGTTGATTCAGTTTCTAAATGATAACACTTAGACTGAAAATAATAAGGAGGGATTAATGTTAAATATGCTTAAATGGATTACATGCGTTCGGGTACCTCGATGCCGAGTAGCCACATGCCGCGGCGCACGACGTCGGCGGTGAGGGCGCTCAGGGCCAGACGCATGGCGCGCACCGCGGTGTCGGGCTCGTTGAGGATGGTGCAGTCGTGGTAGAACTGGTTGTACTCCTTCACCAGATCGTAGACGTAGTTGGCGACGAGGGCGGGCGAATAGCTGCGTCCGGCTTCGGCCACCAGTGCGGGGAAGTCGGCGAGGTGCTGTATGAGCGAAGTCTCCTTCTCGTTGGGCTCCACGGCGTCGAATCCCTCGATGGCGATACCGGCCTCGGCGGCCTTGCGGAGCACCGAGCGGATACGGGCGTAGGTGTACTGGATGAATGGGCCGGTGTTGCCGTTGAAGTCGATCGACTCCTTGGGGTTGAAGGTCATGTTCTTGCGCGGGTCGACCTTGAGCAGGAAATATTTCAGCGCACCCATGCCAACGATGCGTGCAACCTCGTCGGCCTCCTCGGGCGACATGTCGCCGCGGCCGCGCTCGTTGCTTACCTCGCGTGCGCCCTGTATCATCTCGTCCATGAGGTCGTCGGCGTCGACCACCGTACCCTCGCGGCTCTTCATCTTCCCTTCGGGGAGTTCGACCATACCGTAGGAGAAGTGCACGAGATCCTTGCCCCATTTGAAGCCGAGGCGGTCGAGCAGCAGCGACAGCACCTGGAAGTGGTAGTTCTGCTCGTTGCCCACCACGTATATCATTTTGTCGATGGGGTAGTCCTGATAGCGGAGCTTGGCGGTGCCGATATCCTGGGTCATGTAGACCGATGTGCCGTCGGAGCGGAGCAGCAGTTTGTGGTCGAGGCCCGCGTCGGTAAGGTCGGCCCATACCGAACCGTCTTCCTTGCGGTACATTATCCCCTTCTCGAGGCCTTCGAGCACCTTGTCCTTGCCTTCGAGGTAGGTCTCGCTCTCGTAGTATATCTTGTCGAAGTCCACGCCAAGGCGCTTGTAGGTCTCGTCGAATCCTGCGTATACCCAGCTGTTCATCGTTGCCCATAGATCGCGCACCTTAGGATCCTTCTGCTCCCAGCGGCGCAGCATCTCGCGGGCTTCCTGCATCAGCGGAGCGGCATTCTTGGCCTCGTCCTCGCCCATACCTTCGGCCATGAGCTCCTTCACTTCCTCCTTGTAGTGCTTGTCGAAGAGCACGTAGAAGTCGCCGATAAGATGGTCGCCCTTCTTGCCGGCATTTTCGGGGGTGATGCCGTCGCCCCATTTCTGCCAGGCGAGCATCGACTTGCAGATGTGGATGCCGCGGTCGTTGACGATGTTGGTTTTTACCACGCGGTTGCCGCATGCGCCGAGTATGCGCGACAGGCTGAACCCGAGCAGATTGTTGCGCATGTGGCCCAGATGGAGGGGCTTGTTGGTGTTGGGCGACGAGTACTCGACCATTACCAGCGGACTGTCGGCACCGGCCTTCTTGAATCCGAAGTCGGCGTCGGCAGCCATATGACGCAGCATTGCGGTGAAGTAGGTAGGCTCGATCACGATGTTGAGGAAGCCCTTTACCACGTTGTATCCCTTCACGGCGGGTTCGTTGGCGGCGAGCCAGTCGCCGATCTCCTTGCCCACGGCTTCGGGGGCCTTGCGGGCCGCTTTCACCCATGGGAACACGACGATGGTGAGGTTCCCCTCAAACTCCTTGCGTGTGGCCTGCGGCACGATGCTCTTGGCGTCGGCCTCGATGCCGTAGAGGGCGGCGACGGCACGCGCCACCGCTTCCTGTATGATGCTATCTATCGACATATGCGTTACTTTTAATTGGTTTTAGGCCGCAAAGTTACGCAAATTTTGTAAGAAATCATTGCCTGCGCGTGAGTTTCACTGTCTCCGTGTCAGCGGTGGCCTTCAGGCTGTAGGCTTTCTCGAGAATTACGAGCGCCTCGTCGAGATTGTTTTTCGGCAGGGACCCCGTGAATGTCTGCGCGGCTATGTCGGCGGGAGCCTCGAACCGGCGCGGGTAATAAAGCTCCATTCGGCGCAGCACGTCGGCGAGCGACACGTCGTAGAAGTTGAGCATCCGGTCGCCGAGGTCGTTGTTGAAATCGGGCACGCGCCTCACGGTTATCTCGCCTGTGGCGCGGCTTATGGTTGCAAGACACCCGGGCGACAGGCGGCACGTGTAGTCCCCTTTCAGGCTTGACAGCTCGATCGACCCCGACTCAAGGTACACCTTGGCGTTTTCGCTGTCGCGGCGCACGTCGACCGAGAAGGTCGTACCCAGCACACGTACGTCGAAGTCTCCCGCATGTACCGTAAACGGGCTCTCCTCATTGCGTGCCACCTCAAACATCCCTTCGCCCGTCCACTCCACATCGCGCTCGCGGTCGTTGTATGTCGACAGCGAATAACACAGTTCCGACTCCGGGGCCATCCTTACACGCGAACCGTCGGGGAGCACGGTGAGCATCTCTTCACCCATCCCCGTGCGTATCACGTGCTCGCTGGCTATGACTTTCTGGTAGCGGTCGAGGCGCGTCACCCGCACACCCAGCACCACCGCCACGGCCATCAGTATCGGCAGCATCACCGCGGCTGCTATTCCTGCCCGGAAGTACAGGCGGTAGCGGCGGTTCTTGCGCCGCGCTTCGTCTGTAAGCCTTTCGCGCAGGGCCTCTGAACTGTCAGGATCGAGATGGCAGGCAGTTTCCTCGCGGTCGAGGCTTGCGCCGAGCAGACGCAGATCTACATCCTCGTCGCTCATATGGTTTATCTCCTCGCGCAGTTGCTTCAGTTCGTCGGGCCTGAGCCGGTTGGCGTGGAATTTCTTGAACAGGTCATTGTCGGGAGTCATTCGGAGTCTCTATATTATATATGTATATACTACTTGATTGGATTATTTCTCGTGCCGTAAAGTGTTATATGTCGTGCCGGGCGCTCCTGTCGCTGTCGATATATGGCTTGACGCGGGCATACAATTCTTTCAGCGAGAGCGACAGTTGGTTGCGTATGGTCTTTTCCGCTACTCCGAGCCTTTCCGCAATCTCGCCGTTGCTCAGCCCCTCGAATTTCGACAGGATGATGCGCGTGCGCATCCTCGGCGGCATGCTCCCCAGGATGCGTCGGAAAGTACGGGCGAAGTCCTCGTATTCCATCGGCGCCTCTTCCGAACTTGCCAGCGAATTCTGCAGTTCAACATAGTCCTCGTATATCGGACTGTTGACCAGCCGCCGGAATGCGTCGATGCGCCGCTTCCGGGCTATCGAGAAGAGCAGAGGGCCTACTCCTTTTTCCGGCTCGATGCTCCCACGGCTGTCCCATAGCGACATAAACACGTCGTGTACCACTTCTTCCGTCTCCTGCTTTACACGGATAGCCTCGAAGCTGTAGGCATACAGCCTGTCGACGTACAGACGGTAAATGGCCTCGAAGGCCTTTACCGAGCCTGCGCGGAGCTGTGCTGCAAGCTGCTGCTCGTTTACGCTGTTGGGTTTGGCTGTCATTTTGCACGATAAACAGTTGGTTTATAGAAAGTGGCCGACAAAGATAAGTGTTTAAATGTGTCGCGCAAAGCACTTTTGAAAAAATGTAATGACATGTTTAAAAACATGTATTTTTATCGGGACAATCGCTTTTCGATGTCGAATTATCTATTAGCGTCGTGTAATCTGATTATATCTGTGCGCGTCGTGATTTTTATACCAACCCTGAATTCCCATAGTTTTAACCTTTAATACCTCAACATGTGTAAATTTATTAGTACGAGACTGTTCTCGCTGCTGTTGATGTGTTGCCTGGCTGTCGGCATCGCGAATGCCGCCGCTTCCGACCAGCACGTCACCGTAAATGTCGAGAACACTACCTTGAAAAGCTTGTTCAAGGACATCGAGTCCCAGACGACTTACCGTTTCTCTTACCGGAATGCACTGCTTGACAAACGCAAGGATGTCACCGTGCATATGACCGATGCTCCGGTGAGCAGTGTGCTCGACGAGGCACTCAAAGGCCGCAATATCTCCTACGAGATAGTATCGGCCAACTCTATCGTCATCTCCGAAAAGGACGCGGCGAATGGTTCAAAAGGCGCGACGCGCACCATATCGGGCATCGTGTTTGACAACGCCGGCGATCCCGCCATCGGAGCCAGCGTAAGGGTAAAAGGCACCACTATCGGATGTTCAACCGATCTCGAAGGCCGTTATACCCTTGCCAACGTGCCTGCCAACGGCACGGTCGTATTCTCAATGATCGGATGCCTTACGCGTGAGATTCCCGCTTCCGACACCAAAGCCCTCGCATCCGTCGAGATGAAAGAGAACGCCGAAGTGCTCGACGAGGTGGTTGTCGTAGGTTACGGTACACAGAAGCGTGCTAACCTTACCGGCGCCGTCGCCACCATCAGTGCCGACGATATCAACAAGCGTCCGGTATCCAGCACATTGAATGCAATTCAGGGTGTGGATCCGTCGGTCAACCTTACATTCGGATCCGGCGTGATGGATGCCGATTATAGCCTGAATATACGCGGTACCACATCGGTCAACGGAGGCTCGCCGCTGGTGCTCTGCGATGGTATGGAGGTGAGTCTGCGTCAGATCAACCCCAACGACGTCGAGTCGATCTCGATCCTGAAAGATGCTTCGGCATCTGCCATATATGGTGCCAAGGCTTCGTCGGGTGTGATTCTTATCACTACCAAATCAGGTATGGATAAAGGGGGCAAGGCAGAGGTAAGCTATAGTGGTCGTGTCGGATGGCGCAAGAATACGACTTCGACTGACTTCCTTACTACCGGTTACGACCATGTTACTACAATCAACCGTTTCTACTATAATTATCAGGGCAAGAACGCTTGGCTGTACGATGACGATGACCTGAAGCTCCTTGAGGAACGCCGTTACGACAAGACCGAGAATCCCGAGCGTCCCTGGACTATCGAGCGCGACGGTAAGCTCTACTTCTTTGCCAACTTCGACTGGTATGGCTATTTCTTCCGTCGTACACGTCCCGAGCAGGAACACAATGTTTCCGTAACCGGAGGCAATGATAAAGTCAACTATTTCGTGTCAGGCCGATTCCTCCAGCAGGACGGTATCTACAACATCTACCACGACAAGTACACCAACTATTCTTTCCGTGCCAAACTCAACGCGAAGATCCTCCCTGTGCTGCGCTACTCGGTAGGTTTCAACTTCAACTATACAAATTACAAGTACGCAGGTTATAAGAATGAAGAGCGTACTTATGCGTCGCTTTGCAACAATATCATCTCGACCCTGCTTCCGAAGTCGCCCGACGGACAGACCATCCAGTACGTCAATCAGATGAACGGTAACTCGCCGCTTGGTGCCGGTCTTGGCGGATCGATTACCGACAACCGTACCCGCAACTCGCGTGGCAACAAGGATTTCATTATCAGCAATCAACTCGACCTTGATGTGTTCAAGGATCTTGTGATCACCGCCCAGTACAACTACCGCTACCGTAGCCGCCTGGTTACCTACCGAAGCATGCTTTTTGACTATCTCGACAAATCGGGTGTGGTCAAAACCTTCTCATCGGGTATGGTCAACAATTACTATGAGGAGCATCATGGCGATCTCAACCGTCACTCTCTCAATGTATATGGCACATACAACCACACTTGGAACGGGGTGCACAACTTCAAGGCCGTGGCCGGTCTGCAATACGACCATCAGCGCGACAATACTGTGGGCAGCCGAATAAATGACCTGCTTTCCGACGACCTCTCCTCGATGAGTGTGGGAAATGGAGTGGCTACTGTATCGCAGTCGATCTCTGCTTACAAGACCCTCGGTTACTTCGCACGTGTAAACTACGACTACGACGGCAAATACCTTTTTGAGGCTTCCGGCCGTTACGACGGCTCTTCCCGTTTCGCTCCCGGCAGCCGCTGGGGATTCTTCCCCTCGGCATCCGCAGGATGGCGCATGAGCCAGGAGAATTTCTGGAAAGGCATGCAGGGCTGGTGGAACAACGCCAAGCTACGTGTATCCTATGGCTCTCTCGGCAACCAGCAGGTAAGCAACTACGCCTACTTCGATGTAATCAAGACCGACAACAAGTTTACCAATGAAGTTACGTTCGACGGCGAGAACGTGGCTTTATACGCAACAGCTTCCACACCTGTCAGCTCCGCTCTTACATGGGAGAAGGTATATACCTATAACCTCGGTCTCGACCTCGGTTTCTTCAACAACCGCCTTACCGCTACCGCCGATGTATTCATCCGCGATACCAAGGATATGCTTACCAATGCCATTACACTTCCGTCGGTATTCGGCGCATCAACTCCTAAACAGAACTGTGCCGATTTGCGTACACGTGGCTGGGAACTTTACCTTCGCTGGAACGACAACGTGCGCCTCTTCGGCCACCGTCTGGGCTACGGCATCTCCGCTACCATCGGCGACTATAAGAGCAAGATTACAAAATACAACAATCCCGACAAGAAACTCGGCGACCACTATGTAGGCGAGACTCTCGGCGAAATCTGGGGATATCAGGTTGCCGGCCTCTTTGCTACCGATGAGGAAGCTGCCGAATATCAGGCAAAGATCAACGACAAGGCTGTCAACAACCGTGTATATAATTCAAAGGGTGGCGAAAACCGTCTTATGGCAGGCGACGTGAAGTTTATCGACCGCGATAATTCCGGCAAGATCGACGAGGGCGGCGGCACAGTCGACAATCCCGGCGACCGAGTGATTATCGGTAACCGTCTTCCACGGTATAATTATTCATTCCGTCTTGATCTTGATTACTTCGGATTCGATGTGTCGGCATTCTTCCAGGGAGTAGGCAAGTGCGACTGGATGCCGGGAAGCGGCTCTAAGGATTTCTTCGGTTATTACGACAATGCTTCTATGGCATATGTGCACAAGGACTTTATCGGCATGTGCTGGAGCGAGGACAACCCCGGCGGTTATTTCCCCCGTCAGCGCGGTTACCAGACTGCCTCGTCAGGTGCCCTTTCCGTTGCCAACGACCGCTATCTTCAGGATGCATCATATCTGCGACTGAAAAACCTCACTGTCGGCTATACACTCCCGATCAAGAAAAACCGCTGGATCAATTCAGTGCGTATATATTTCTCGGGTGAGAATCTCCACTACTGGTCGCCCCTCAAGAAGTATACCAAAGTCGTCGATCCGGAAATGGCAACCGCTACCGGAACGGATACTTCACGTTCCGGCACAGGTACGCCGTTCACAAAGTCCTATTCTGTCGGACTGGATATTAAATTCTAACCTTTTAAGATACTGCAATGAATCACTATAAATATTATATGATGCCTCTCTGTTCGATGGCTCTGTTATTCGCTTCATGTGATCTTACCATGGAGCCGGAGGACAAGATGAGTCCGGAGTCTTATTTCAAGACTGCCGCACAGCTCGAACTATGGACACAAGGGTCGTACGACCTGCTCGACGGCGAGTCGATAGCCACATCGAATGCCGACGACATTATCGACAACAGTCTCGGCGACGTGATGATGGGACAGCGTGATGCTGCATCGTCAGGCGGCTGGGGATGGGGCGATCTCCGACGGCTTAACTATTATTTCGAGCATAAACAGTGCAGTGAGGATATTTCTGCGCAATATGATGCTGAGGCATATTTCTTCCGCGCCTATTTCTACTGGCTCAAAGTGCGTCGATTCGGTGATGTGCCTTATTACGACAAGGTGCTCAGCGACGGTGACACCGAACTGCTTTGCAAGAAGCGCGACGACCGTGGCTACGTGATGGATCGCATGCTTGCTGATCTTGACGAAGCATACCGTCTGGGAAACAAGAAGAAAGATCTCGTAAAGGTGACCAAGTGGACTGCACTTGCGCTGAAAAGCCGTGTGGCCCTCTATGAAGGTACCTGGCGCAAGTATCGTGGCCTTCCCGATGCCGAGAAGTATCTGAAGGCTGCCGCCGAAGCTGCCGAGGAATTCATCGACAAGAGCGGTTACAGCATCCAGAAGACCGGTACCGAGCCTTACCGTGAACTCTTCAATGCTATTGATGCCAATACTACCGAAGTGATCCTTGCCCGCAAATATGGTAAGGCCTCCAATGTAATGCATGGAATACCGTTCTCCATCAAGAACGAACGTATCAGCTTTACCAAACGCTTTATGAATCATTATCTCCAGGCCGACGGTTCGTTCTACTCCTCGCGTCCCGGATATGCTACTGAATTTTATACCGATGAGGTGGCAGGTCGTGATCCCCGTCTGGCTCAGACTGTACTTTGTCCCGGATACATACAGACAGGCGCAACTAAGGTTACCGCCAACAACCTTACCGCCTTTACCGGCTACCAGCCCATCAAGTATGTAAACAAGAGCGATTACGATGGCGCCAGTAAAGCGTTTACCGATATACCTATCTTCCGTACTGCAGAGGTTTATCTTAACTTTGCCGAGGCAAAGGCTGAACTCGGTACTCTCACCCAGGGCGATCTCGACAAGTCGGTCAACAAGATCCGCGACCGTGTAGGCATGCCTCACCTGTCGATGACCGACGCGAATGCCCATATCGAGCCGCTTATGGCCGAGTATTATCCCAATGTTACCCAGAGCG
>JAHZGZ010000330.1 GCA_019420545.1 Bacteroidales bacterium
ATGGGTGGCCTATATCAACGGCAAGCGGGAGAGCCGCCGTCTGCTCGGCGACTATATCCTCAAGCAGGACGATATCGACAAGGGTGTAACCCACGAGGATGCATCATTCACCACAACCTGGAGCATCGATCTCCATTTCCCTGATCCGGAAAACTCACGCCATTTCCCCGGCCGTGAGTTCAAGGCGGCCACCAACCATATATTCATCCATCCTTATGCCGTGCCTTACCGCTGTCTCTACTCGCGTAATATCGACAATCTCTTCATGGCAGGCCGCTGCATAAGCGTGAGCCATGTGGCTCTCGGTACCGTACGCGTCATGCGCACTACCGGCATGATGGGTGAGGTTGTGGGCATGGCCGCAGGCATCTGCCATCGCAACGGCACTACCCCGCGAGGTGTCTACCAGCATCATCTCCCCGAGCTTAAAGCTCTGATGACAGAGGGTGCCGGACGCCCTGCCGACGAGCTTCCCGACAACCAGCGTTTCAATCTCGCCAACAAGCTCCTCCCCGCGCCGCGCGCGCTTCTCGACTGCTCCTCCGAAAAATAGTATCTTTCCGATTATGTCACGTTTCACATTACCATTGCTTCTCTTCGCGCTGTGCCCTGCCTCCGCTATGGCCTCGGAATGCTATGCACGCCTTGAGGGTGATACCCTGCGTATAGGCAACTCTGCGGTCGAGCGTGTATTCGTATGGCACGACGGTGCCGTTGCCACAGCCCGCATCGCCGTCAAAGGCGCGGCCCCTCTTATGGCCGACCCTTCGGCACCCGATTTTATCGTCAACCGCGCTGCTCCCGCCGGTGTGCGGCTCGACACAATGACGGTTGCTGCCGACGGTGTGACTCCCGAGCAGTTCCTCGCTACGGTATCGTATCAGGCCGGGCCGCTCGATGTGCGCCGCGTGTACCGCCTTATTCCCGGTGTCTCTGCCGTGGCATGCGACACATATCTGCGCGGTACGCTTGCCGATGCTCCCAAGGGTGGCGACGACAATGCCGCCGACCGTACCAATATCGAGAGTACCGAGGCAATGAAAGTGAAGCCCGTTACGTCGGTGCTCGACCGCCTGCGCCTGAAGGGTGCGCACTGGCATGGTCGCGCCGTCGAGTTCTGGGACGTGACCGACTGGAATAACAATCTTCTCCTGGAGCGTGACTTCATCTCCTACCGCCGCACACCCCACCGCGGCAATATCCTTATTGTCAGCGACGGCACCGGAGAGAGTGGGGGAGTGGTCATGCTCAAGGAGGCCCCCTCATCATCTTCTCAGCTGGCATATACCAACGCTGACTTCTTTTCCGATTTCGGTGACTTCTCTGTCACCGGCACCGGGCTTACGGCAGCCGATGTCACTCCCGACAAGTGGACGCAGGCATATTCTACCGTGCTTATCCCTTATGCCGGTGGCGAATTTGACGCCCTCTGTGTGCTCCGGTCATATCAGAAGACGCGCCGTCAGCTGCTCCCCGGCCGCGACGAGATGGTGATGATGAACACCTGGGGCGACCGCTCGCAGGATGCGAAGGTCAACGAGACGTTCTGTCTTGCCGAACTTGAGCGTGCCGCACGTCTTGGCGTCACCCATTTCCAGATCGACGACGGATGGCAGTCGGGCAAAAGCCCCAACTCCGCTGTCGCCAAAGGCTCGTTCAAGGACATATGGCGCAACGCCGGTTACTGGAAGCCCGACAGCGCGAAGTATCCGCGCGGCCTACGTCCTGTAGTAGAGCGTGGCCGTAAGCTCGGCATTGAGGTGGGCCTATGGTTCAATCCCTCCGTGCAGCATGATTTTGCCGACTGGGAGAAGGATGCCGCCACTCTGATCGGGCTGTATCGCGACTACGGCATACGCATGTTCAAGATCGACGGACTCGCCATCACCTCCAAGCTCGGCGAGGAGCGTCTGCGCGCCATGTTCGACAGTGTGATGCAGGCCACCGGCAACGAGGTGGTATTCAACCTCGACGCCACCGCCGGACGCCGCGGTGGCTACCACATGCTCAACCGTTACGGCAACATATTCCTGGAAAACCGCTACACCGACTGGGGCAACTATTATCCCTACCATACTTTGCGCAATCTATGGATGCTTTCGAAGTATGTACCCGCCGAATGTCTTCAGGTGGAGTTCCT
>JAHZGZ010000331.1:0-15590 GCA_019420545.1 Bacteroidales bacterium
GAGCGGCGCACACCTTCGGCGAACTGGTCGTCGCGCATCCTGATCATGTTTTTCATATACATAATCTGAATGTACAGTAACCCGCAGAAGGTCAATGCCATTATTATAGTGAGAATCCAGATAGTCTTCTTCTTCATTTTAATAAAATATACGCCTGTTTGGAGTAATTTATATTATATAACGTTAACAATTAATATGCTTAAATGTTTGCGCGATGTCAAAACCTCGAAACGCGTACAACGCGCCAGCATAATACATTTAACATACAAATGCAAAATTAACATTTACATTTAACATTTGCAACAACCAATCAGCACTCTTGTGCGGGAAAAATCTTACAGAATGAGCGACGGCAACTTAAATAACGTTAAATCTATAAATAAAACGTGTCTACATCAACGAAAGTTGACATAGACACGCATAAATTACAGGCAGGCATTACCCTAGTAGTACTGCCCCCAGGCTAACGCCTATAAAACATATCAATCAGATATCATACTCAATAGTAATCCGGCGCGACAACGGAGCCGACGGAATCGACACGACATGGCAACCGACAGCCTCGTCATATACCGGTTTAACGGCCTTACCATTGACTTTCACTTTGGAAGCGGCCTGTAGCGCAGGGAGCTGAAGGCGATATGCACGGCTCTTTACAAGACCGGGATAAGCGCCTGACACAGGATCGACAGTAACCGTGGCCTTACGGCCCGACTGAGTGTAACGCAAAGGTGTAGTGGCATACACACCCTTCTGATAATCAAGTGATATGCCATCGTCCTCATAAAGAGTAAATGTATTGTCGACATCGGAAGCGGCAGGATACACACGCATCACAAGCGTATCAAGCGGAGCTGACGCAGGACGCGGAGTATATGGCTGCATCGGAAGCACCCATCCACCGCGCACGTAAAGCGGAAACTCATCGAGTGGCTTGGCTATGTCGGCTGTCTGACCGCCATCCTTCTTCTCATGGGTGAAATAGTCGTACCATACCTCGCCTGCGGGGAACCATACGCGCTGCGAGGCGGTAAGATTCTCACCGGTACCCGGACTCGCGATAGGCGCAGCAAGAAGTATGTCGCCGAAAGTAAACTGCTGCGGCTGATCGAACGACTCTTTCTGAGCACCGTAGTCGATAAACATCGACCGGTTAAGCGGCACCATGGTATTGTGTGTCTGCCATACACTCGAATAGATGTAAGGCATCATCTCGGAACGCATATGATACATGCGGCGCATGGCCTTGGTCTCCTTGTCACCGGAAATCCACGGACGGCGGTCGAGACGCTTGTCCTTGGTGGAATGCACACGCAGGGCTGCCGAGAGAGCACCGAACTGAGTCCAGCGCACGCTAAGCTCGGGATTGGGGTCGCCACGGAATCCTCCTATGTCATGTGCCCAGTAGTAGCATCCCCCCTGGCCGCTGCAGGCTGTGAGCTTTACCTCGAATGCCAGCAGTTCCCAGTTGGCCTGCGCGTCGCCGGAGAACTGTATGGGATGGCGATGGTCGCCCCACCCTGCCCAACGGCTGTACCCGGCCCCGCGGCGGTTGCCCTGCTGCGAGTCGCGGTAATAAAGCTCGTTGATCCACGCAAGCGATGTGGCGTGGTGGCCGCGCACATGGGGATAAAGATAATTCTGCTGCCAGTCGAGCCACCAGAAGTCGACACCCATATCCTCGCTCGGGCGATGGGCATACTTGAAGAAGTTCTCCATATACTTGCGGTCCGACAGGTCGAACAGAGGCACCTCGCCCTCCTTCGCACCCATTGCGGCGGCAAATTCGGCATAGTTGTGCTCATGAGGGCGGATACCGTCGTGAGGATGGTCGTTGAGCGACACCGTCACGCCACGCGCATGCACCGAATCAATCAGCGCCTTCGGATCGGGAATCAGCTCGCGGTTCCAAGTGTAGCCGTTCCAGTTGAGATGACCGTTGTGGCCGGTGCCTACTGTGGCGTCGTTGGTGTGCCAGCCCATGTCGAATACAATGTTGTCAAGCGGGAAATCATTCTCATCGTATCCGCGTATGATATCCAGGAACTCATCGGAGGTATAATCCCAGTAACGGCAGTACCACACGCCATGGATATATTTGCGCGTCATGGGCACTCGTCCACTGATCGCTCCGAGCGACGCGAGAGCGCTGTGATAATCATTGCCATAGATGAAGCAATACTGATCCTGGACATGCGTATTGGTATCGCGCGGCTTTATCCATCCGTCGGGGGTAAGAAGATCGGTGCGCTCGTCGTCGATCATATACCAGCCGTCGCGGGTCACACGGTCTAGAGTCTCCACCGTACCGCCGAGATTGTTTTTCGGAAGAAAACGGTTGGTAAACTTCTTGCGCTTGCCGTTGAGGTCGTAATATACCATAAGATTGGAGGTCGAGAACGGGAAACCGTCGTCATGGTAATTTATGATCAGCGCCGAGGTCACGATCTCGTAGCGGTTGTCGCCGAGATCGGTCACCTTGATGCTGTCCATCGGCAGCATGCTTGTACGGTCGTAGGCAAACAGTGTAGGCTCGTCGATAAACTTGCCATCTTTTGCAAACTCAAGACGCAGAAGTGTAGGAGTGATTACCGACAGGCGTGCGTTGCCGAACACCATCGGATTTTCCGTAGGTACACCCGCCGCAGCCTCCATTGACAGCACTGACATGGATGCCGCCAGAAGCACTGAATGTAAAAGTCTCATATTTATATTTGAAAAAGAGGTATTAGAACCCGAATTTATGTAAATATTTCCAAATAAAAAGCATGTGCAGAAAATCGGGTGTCAAAAGGGCAGAGAGGCTGACCGCATTTTGACACCCGAAAGAAATTGTATTTATTTGGAAATCAAGGAAGAGAGGAGAACCCGATATGTACTGCAATTATTCATTGTTGACCGAAGCGCTATAATTATTTCCGTAACCGTCGGTAGCACGTACCGACAGAGTACGCCAGTTTTTATTGGCGGGCTTGTATAGGAACAGATGATCGCAGTTCTTCTCAGGTTCGGAAGTAGGACGTTGTTCCCACGAATTGCTATACTCAAGAGTACGCACAGCCTCAGGATCAAGGATATTGCGTACAGGCTTGATGGCGGTCCAGGAACCACCGTCGACCTGTACTTCTACTGTCCAGTCGGTATGCCAATAGAACACGTTGATCAGCAGAGTCTCGTCATCGTGCATACGGGGCTGTGCATCGGCAGGCGATGCAATAGCGCCGGCTACACGGCCACCGCGGAAAGTAGCCTCCGAAGGCAGATAAATCTTGATCTGATAATCTTCGGGAGTATCACATCCGTAGTATTTGTTGTTGACTACCTTGTTGCCCTCCATATTGAGCACCGAGTAGCCACGAGGACTGCCGTCGTTGCAGATAAGGCCGTTCCACCATGCACCCATCACGGCACCGATCGATGATTCGCGGATATTCGACGCAATATCATAGTGCTGATTGTTGTGGAGATGTCCCGACAGAATCTGTACCTGATGGTAATCCTTCACGAGTTCGTAAAGTTCCTGATTGTTGGTGACGTGACCTGAAGTATTACGGCGTATTGTAGGAATATGCACTCCGATAAGTATCGACTTTGACTTATCGACATACTTCAGATCCTCCTTGAGCCATGCCATCTGCTGGTCGGAAATAGTTGCGGCATAGTCGTTGTAGGTGTTATAGAGCACATCGTCAAGAGCCACTATGTGCCAGTCGCCGATATTCAGGGAATAATATGTGGGTCCCATGGCGTCGCGGTAATCCTTGTCGGTTATAATATCTCCGTTACCGCCCCTGTCGTGATCATGATTGCCGATAACTGAAAGCATCGGTACGCCGAGTTGAGCGATACGGTTGCGATATGTGCTGTAACGTGCAGGAGCATTCCAGCATATATCGCCGAGAGATATTCCCACCATGTTTCCGGTAAGCGATGCCACATAATTCTTCCAGTTGGTGTTGGCAAGAATATCGTCGAGCATACTAACATCCTTGTCGGTGCCTATCTGCACGTCGGCAAGCGTGAGAAGGGTGAAGTCGGTTTTCACCGGAGCCGATTCCAGATCGAAATTAAGCTGAATGGCAGCATCCTGACTCAGATCGATTGTCTTATAGAACTTATAGAACCCGTTCTCGACAGGGATGCGGCAGTCGGCGGGAACCGACACAAACACATGCTGACGGTCGAGCGACTGCATCTGGTATTCGCCGCGTGCGTTGGTAGTGATGACATTCACGCCGTCGCTCACGACGATTCCGGCGCGGGGCTGTCCGTCGACCGTAACGCGTCCCACCACATTCATACCCGGCTCGCGGGCAATATCGATGGGCACATTCTCACCCGGCAGGCGATAGTTTATTATATCGTCCTCGCACGACAACAGCGTGAGCGTCATGCAAGCACATGAAATATATTTCAGAATTTTCATTTCCTAATAATGTTAAGTTTTAATAACCGGGATTCTGCTCAAGAAGCGGGTTGCCGGCAAGATACTTGTCGGGAAGAGGGAAACGGCATTTGTTCTTGTCGTTGGTAGCACTGTGAGCCCACCAGTCTTCTGTGGTCCAGAGTCCCCAACGGATAAGGTCGGTACGGCGGTGTCCCTCGCCGAGGAATTCAATCAGCCATTCGTCGGCCATACGGTAGATGTCGAAATTGTCGGGCACGGGATCGGGGTCGATACCGTTTGCGAAATTACGTTTGCGCACCTTGTTGATCAAAGCGGCAGCCCCCGGTTTGTCGCCTGCACGCCACTTGCATTCTGCCAGAGCATAATATACTTCCGTAAGACGGTAGATAGGCATATCGGGGTTCCAGAGCAGATCGTAGTCGGCATCGGTGGGCAGCGGCGACTTCACGAGGCATACCCCTGAATTCTCCTGACCCTCCATCTCGTGGCTTTTGGTACCGCCGGGTACATCGACACAATCGACACGTGTGATATCCTGCCCGGCAAATTCCTTGGCACCCTTCACAGTCTGGCCTGTGCGCGGACTGGTAAGCTTACCGATAAGGAACATACCCTCATACTTCTTGTTGCCAAGATATACATATGGCTTCTTGCGCAAGTCCGCGTCGTTGTACTTCTCGTAGCTGTTGCCGAGTTTCCACTGCGTGTAAATAGGCCCGTTGGCAGTGGGACGCGAAGGTGTAAGGATGAAACCATTGTAGATCGACGCAGGGAAAGAGACATCGAAATAAGTCTTCGCATTCTGCGGATAGAAGTAGCGGTAGAACCAGTTCCACTCCATCAGCGAATGCTGTGACATGAGATTCCAGATGGCCTAGGGCGACATGTTGGATCGAGGTCGTAAGGGCCATAGTCACCACGTATAACGCTTTCAAACTCCTTGGCGGCGTCGGTGAAACGTGGAGTTCCGGTATAAGCCTCAGCGTTAAGATAGAGCATTCCGAGCATCACGGTAGCTCCGGCCTGAGTTATAAAACCATCCTGCGATTCATTTATCGACTTGCGCACCTTGAGATTGGGGCGTGCCGAGAGGATAAGCTGCTCGATATGGTTGAAAGTCTCAACATCCGTAGAGCGTCCGCGTACAGGATCGGTCGTGGAATAGACTACGGGGACACCTCCGAAGAAGTCGAGAGCACGCATATAATAGTATGCCGTAATGCAGTCGAGCTGCGCAAGCTGCCATGCCTTGTCCTGAGGGGTAAGCCCCAGAGATACATAGTCGACCTTTGCGAGATCCTCGCGCGACGCTATCGAACGTGCCACCCCTTGGATCGGGGCAATGTATGTATTTTCGACGAAACGATCGACCGAAGTCCATGTATGCTCCTGAAGGCGCACATACTCGCCGTTGTTGTAGAAGTCCTTGCCCTTGGTACGGAAAGGACATGTCATCTCGTCGGAGGTAAGTTCCTGAAGGTACCAACGGTCATTTGACACAAAGTATTTCAGATGTGTGAACGGACGTCCGAGCACCGCATAGGTATTTTCCGGAGCGGTGAAGAAATTATCGGGAGTAACTTTTGAGTAGAACTTCTCGTCGAGCTCGCATGAAGTCACTGCCGCAGCCCCGATCAGTCCGAATAAAGCATATTTAAGTTTCATTGTATTGCTTTTAGGATAGGGTTAGAAAGTAAGCTGAAGTCCGAATGTCCAGCGTGTGGTCTGGGGATACATGGTGTAAGTGCTCACCACATACTCGAAGCCGGGGAACAGACCGTTGATGCTGACTTCAGGGTTATATCCTTTGTACTTTGTCCAGGTATACAGGTCGCGGGCGGTAACGTAGGCACGCACTTTGCTTACATACTTGTTGTACTTGGCCAGATTGAGAGTATATCCGAAAGTAAGGGCGTCGATCTTCAGGAACGAACCGTCGCTGAGGAAGTAGTCGCTGAGGATACGCTTGTCGTTAATGGCGGCATTTTCGGTATAGGCGATTTTCAGCAGATTCTCGGCCGACGACTGCTTGATACCGTGGTAAAGGTTCAGCTGGGAGAATACATCGAAATCAAGCCATGAACGCAGCGAAATGCCGAGGTCAAAGTTGCGGTAGCGGAAGTTGTTGTCCATCGACATGATGAGTTTCGGCACACCGTTGCCTACATAATGTTTGTTGGCATTATTTAAGTTGGCGGCGGTACCGGGCACTATGTTGTTGTCCTTGTCATAGATAAGCCACTTGCCTTCAGAGTCGAGACCGGCATGCTTAAACAGCCAGAACTCGCCGATCTTCGAGCCGTTGACAATGCGTGATGCATTGCCCATCGATGCGGGGAAAGCGTCGCCGAGAATCACGGCATCGTCGGTACCCAGATTTTCGATCTTCGAAGTATTGTGGCTCATGCGCAAAGTCGAAGTCCAAGAGAAATCCTTCATGGCGAAGATGTCGCCCGAAATCTCAAACTCCCAACCCTTGTTGGTCAGCGAGCCTACATTGGTCATCAGCACGGAGTGCACCATGGGAAGCACCGGAGCGGGAACCTCGTAAAGCATATCGTCGACACGACGGCGGTAAACGTCAAACTTACCGTAGATTCTGTTGTTAAGGAACGAATAGTCGATACCGAAGTTGAGCTCTTTCTTCTGCTCCCACTTCAGATCAGGATTCATGTTGATGGTAGTTCCGTAGGCATTCTGCCAGATACCGTTCACGGCCCACATGCCTTCGGTACCTACCGAGTACATACGTACCGTGTAGCCCGAACCGAAATCATTGTTACCTGTGATACCGTAGCCGACACGGAACTTCAGATCGTTGATCCATGTAAGTTCTTCCATGAATTTCTCACGAGAGATACGCCAGCCACCGGACACCGACCAGAAGTTACCCCAACGGTTGCGCGGGCCAAACTTTGAAGAACCCTCGCGGCGATAGCTTGCGGTAAGCATGTAGCGGTCGTCAAATGAATAGTTGGCACGCCCGAATATCGATATCAGTCGTTCACGCGGATCCTTGCCTGATTCCATTTCAGCTTCGCCGTCCTTCAGATCGGTACCTGCGCTCATATCCCATGGACCGAGGCCATCGACCGAGAAATTGGCATTTGTCATGCTGAAATCTTCGCCGTTTGTCTCCCAGAAACTCCATCCAGCCACGGCGTCGAAGCGATGCTTCCGGTTGAAATCGCGCATGAATGTAGCGTAAGCCTCAAACGATTTGTTGTCGGTCTTGCTGAACGAGTGTTTTGCCTTACCGCGCTTGTTGCTCGTCACACTGTTACGGTGGTCAAAGTTGTAGTACTCATGCTTCTGATACTGGCGCTGGTCGATACCCATCGTACCCTGTACCCAGAGACCGTCGAGAAGAGTGATTTTCAAGGTGGCGTCGCCGAGGAACCATTTGTCCTTGCCGTCGAAATTCTTGAGCATTATGTCGGCCACAGGGTTCCATGTAGTGCTTCCAAGACCGTATCCGCTTACATTGTATTTGGCAGGAGCTTCCGGATTCATCATAGGGATAGTCGGGTTAAGCGTAAGAGCCTGCTGGAACGAATAGCTGCCGGTACGGTTATCGCGGTCGGCCTCGCGGAACTGAGTGCGCACGCCGATCTCTACCTTGCCGTCCCACATGGTATAGCGGCCGTTGAGACGTGCCGAATAGTCCTTTCGACTGTCACCGATCACTATACCGTTCTGATCAGAGTATACAAACGATGAATAGAGCTGCAGATTTTTGGTGCCTCCGTTGATTGCCAGCGAGTGGCGCTGCGAGAAAGGATGATCGTTGGTAAGCTGCTTGTACCAGTCGGTATCGTAGCCGTAGTCCTGCCCGAGACCATATTCGATATACTCCTGCGAGGAGAGCAGGTCAAGATGCTTGCGCACACTTTCCGTCGACAGCTCCATGGAGTAAGTAACCTGTGTCTTACCTTCTTTGGCACGCTTGGTAGTCACGAGAATCACACCTGCGGCGGCACGCGTACCATAGATGGCACCTGCCGATGCGTCCTTGAGTACGTCGATACTTTCGATATCCTCCTGGTTGATGATGCGGAGGTCACCGCCGGGGACACCGTCGATTACTACCAGAGGACCCTGACCGGCTTTCACCGAAGCGACGCCACGGAGCTGATAGCCGTTGGAGGCGTTGGGCGACGCGCTGCCAGAGATAGTAAGGCCGCTCACCTTGCCCTGAAGAGCGGTGGCGATAGTCGAACCGCCGAGGCCGCTGATAAGATTATCGCCCTTGATTGAGGTAATCGATGACGTCACACGCTTCTTTTCCATCGTACCGTAGCCCACCACCACTACATCCTGCAGCACTGTGGAGTTCTCCTTGAGCACGATATCGAGATGCTTCTGCGAGTCGATCTTTACTGTGGCTGTCTCGTAGCCTACGGAACTGATGCGGAGCGATTGTCCGGGCTTGGCATCAATCGAGAAGTTTCCGTCGATGTCGGCGGATGTACCGATAGAGGTGCCTACTACCATTACGGTTGCACCTGTAAGTGGCTCACCTTCGGGATCGGCTACGGTACCGGTGACTTGTGCGGAGGCGCTTATGGCACCCATGGCCACGACGAACATAAGCAGGGTCATCATGGCGCGTCCGCAGACGGTCAGATTTCTATATATTGGTTTCATTACTTTATTTGCATTAAGTCGGTTTTGCATGGAATTAGTTGGCGGCACGCTTGATGCTCACTTCATCGATAAGCCAGCGACGCTGATAGTTGGCCGAAGGATTCTTGCCCTTGTCGTCCATGACAGTAGGACGGATCAGGAAGCGAGTCTCGGAAGTAACTTTCTCGATTTTTACTGAAAGATCTTCCCATTTCCATTTCTTTGTCTTATCCTGATCGGGAACCTTGAATTCGGCGCTGAGCTTCGCACTCTGGCCACCGACAACATTGCCCGGGCCGAACACCTCTACCACGAGCACAGTCTTGTCGGTACCGTTCTTACAACCCTTGAACGAAAGTTCCACGTTGGCACAACGTCCGTCGGGAATATCGAGCGCTACAGCGGTCTTCAGTCCGAGAGTATTGCTTGAGGCACCCAGTCGCAGATAGCCGTCGAGAATGTATACATAGTCGTTACCGGAATATTCCTTTACAACTTCCCACAGGCCACCCTGCGAGGCGTAGAAATTGCCTGCATACGCCAGACCGTCGCCATCATAGATGTTCAGGTTCTTGGCACCGTTTCCATTGACAAGATTCATCTGATCCATTTTGTCGGCAAACGAGGGATCAGTCTTGCGACGCTCTTCGGCAGCATCGTGACACCAGTCGAACGGATCCCAGAAGTAGCTGTAGCCCACCTGTCGATCGTCGAAAGGCAGCGTACCGTCCTGATTGACGGCAAGAGTAAACTCTGCGCCATGCTCCGTTGTGAGCACTATATTTCCGGAACGTGGATCACCGCTGTTGGCCTGCACTCCAAGTGTAACATTGGTAGTACCTGCATTCCCATGATCGGGGGTCACTGTAATCCATTCAGGCTTTTCGGTAACTGACCAAGCCTCAAGTGCGGTAACGGGAGCAACGAGGGGCTGACCGGCGGAGGTGGCCGTACCGTCGATATTTATATCTATTGAATTTACGGGAATTGTAAATCCCTTGGCATCCTGACTTATGGAGATGTCGACTTTCTTGTCGCCTATGGTGACAGTAACGCGTCCAGTGCGGGTAGCCCGGGTATCATTAATGCCTACGGAAAGGGTAACGGCGGTCGCACCGGCGTCTCCGCTTGCCGGCGTGGCCGAGATCCAGTCGCTCGACTCAATCGTCCACGCATAGCTCGACGTTACATTGAAAGTCGGTTTGCCACCCTTGGCAAGCTCTCCTATAAGATTAACGCTAAAGCTTTTGGCCGAAACCTCAAGTTCACCGGGCACACGCGTCTGGTTCACATAAAGCAATTCGGGTTTACCCCCAGCTGCTGCAAGTTCAATGCAGCCGCGGCGGTTCTGATCGGTATTGTTGGGCTCGGCGGTGAGATGCATCACCACACGTCCACGGCCACCGGATGTATAATTCAGCTTGATCCAGTCGGGACATACGCGTACACTCCAGCTCTGATTGGAACCGAGTTCGAAAGTCGGACGCTTGCCGTCGGCGTCAAGGCCGTCGGCATCCAGATCAAAAATTGTCTGGGTAGCCTTAATATAGGCTTCAGGCTCCTTGTCGTCGTCACACGAAACGAGCAGGGCACTCGCGCCCAGCATCATGACGCCACATACAAGCAGCGCCTTGAAATTGCGATACATTTTCATATATGAAGACGGTATTAGAGTTTGGTTTCCTTAATTGTAATCTCATTAAGCATCCAGCGGCAGTAGTCGGCGGTATTTCCGTCGGTACGCAGCGCAATGCGGGTATCGGAAGATATATCACGCAAGACATATTCAACTGTATGCCACATAAGCTGCACGGTAGGAGGAGTAAACACCGGACTCTTCTTGGAGCTGCCTGTCTCGCCCACATAGCCGCTTCCGCTCTCGATCGATACTACGAAAGGTACATTGTCAAGTCCGTTTTTAAGCGAACCCTCCGGACATATCTGCACGGTAATGACAGCATTGACCTTTTCGGTACCGAGATCCAGGCGGGGCAGAATCACACCGGCATCCCACGACTTATATTCAGGATGGTACTTGTGGAAATTATTGTTGAAATGGATGTAGCTGATATATGCCGACACCTGCTTGCCTTCCATATTATATATGGTAAGCCCGCTGGCTTCCCACCCCGGTTTAATAGGATCGCTGAGCACATCCTGACGTTTTTTGCCGCTCGTATCCTGATCACCTACAGGATCGGAATTTGGCTGAGCAAGAGGAATACACCAGCTGAAATCCTCATGATAGAACTTACGCATAGGATCAGGCGCCTGCTCTGTCTGAGTCACAACAAGCTGTTCGTAAAGGTTACCGCTGCGCACAAGAAGAGTACCCGTGCGCGGAGCGCCGGTTTCATTCTCTTTTGCTACGATAAGCACGTCGGTAAGACCTCGGCCTGTAGGTTTGTCAACCCCGAGCCAATCCTGCTCGGAGGTGATCTCATAGCCCTTGTTGGCTATCACTCTGAATTTGACATCCTGATCAAGAGGCGATTTACCGTTGCGGGCAAGTGTGGCCTCATAGGTGTCAATGCTAAGACGCGGCACCGCATCTTCGGCCTTATCCTCTGTGCTACAGGAGGTTATACCCCCCCCATAAAAATTGAAAAGGCCAACAACGCAGTGACTTTCAGTTTTAGGTACTTCATTACACTAATGGTTGGTATAGATAAACGTTAAACAAACATTCGGATGGAGCCACAAGCTACACCATCCGTAGAAAAAAATTGCCATGCCGGCCCATGGTTCGGAACAGAACTGCCATGACACAACCGCCAGGAGAGTGGAGAAACGGTTCAAGAATTAGGACATGTGAGCTATATGCTCATGATTCAGGTTAGTAAGATCTGTTGGATAAGTAAGCCGCAAAATAATTACGAAATTACTCGTCTTTCATTGCGCAACAAAGTTATACACAAATTTGATTTTATGCAAAATTTAAATAAAATTTCTTCGACATAATCGTTCATTTTAACATTTAGCATCTTTCAAAACGAAAATGCCCCCTCTTCTCCCAGGCATCCGGCATGACAACATATATCAAGTATATAAAAAGGGAGAGCATGCCGATATGTCGGCATGCTCTCCCTATAATATTGTAACGGCGAAAGCCTTTCCGTTTTATTTATTTACCTGGAAGCGGTTGATACCGTCACGCAGATAAGCAACCACCTGATTGGCGGCGGCGATACCGGCATTGATGTTGGCTTCTGAAGTCTGGGCGCCCATCTTCTTGGGAGTAAAGAACACACGGTCGCCGAATTTCTCTTTGAGAACGTCGGCATTGTCGGGCTTAACGTCGGCCATATACTTGAGATCGGTACGAACCTCAAGCGCTTTTTCAAGGCCTGCCTCATCAATTACCTCCTTACGGGCGGTATTGATAAGTATGCCGCCCTTGGGCATCTTGGTGATAAGCTCATAGCCGATGCTCCCCTTTGTCTCGGGGGTGGCGGGGATATGGATCGACACTATATTGTTGCCGGCATAAAGAGCGTCCGTATCATGAACGGGGGTTACATCCTCGGCCTGCATTGCGCCGTCGGGGCAATAGGGATCGAAAGCGCTGACCTCCATGCCGAATCCTTTGGCGATACGGGCAACATTGCGGCCTACCTGACCGTAAGCCTGAAGTCCAAGTTTCTTCCCCTTCAGCTCTGTGCCCGAAGTTCCGTTATAGAAGTTACGTGCGGCCATCACAGCCATACCAAACACAAGCTCGGCAACGGCATTGGAGTTCTGGCCGGGAGTATTCTCCACGACTACATTGTGGGCGGTTGCGGCTGCAAGATCAACGTTGTCGTAGCCGGCTCCGGCACGCACTACGATCTTCAGCTGCTTTGCTGCGTCGAGCACCTCGGCGTCGACCTTGTCGGAACGGATAATCAGACCGTCGGCATTGGCCACGGCGGCAAGCAGTTCGGCACGGTCGGTGTACTTCTCAAGGAGCTCAAGCTCGTAACCGGCCTCTTCGATCACCCGGCGTATACCGTCGACAGCTATAGCTGCAAACGGTTTTTCGGTTGCTACTAATACTTTCATTTCAATTGTATTGTAGGATTGATCAATGCTTCTTCTCAAACTCGTTCATTGCATCGACGAGCACTTTCACGCTCTCGATGGGGAGAGCGTTGTAGAGCGATGCGCGGAAACCGCCTACCGAACGATGCCCCTTGATGCCGACGATACCCTTGGTCGAGGCAAAGTCGATAAACTCCTTCTCGAGTTCGGTATATTCGGGCTTCATCACGAAGCATACGTTCATGATCGAGCGATCCTCGGGAGCCACGGTGCCTACAAACATCTTGCTGGAGTCGATAGCGCTGTAGAGCAGTTCGGCCTTAGCCAGATCGCGGCGTTCCATCTCCTTTACGCCACCCAGTTCCTTGTAATACTTGAGGGTTTGGAGCGCGGAGTAGATGGGGAGCACGGGGGGAGTGTTGAACATCGAGCCCTTCTTGATGTGGGTGCGGTAGTCGAGCATGGTGGGGATAGCACGGTCAACATTGCCGAGAGCTGAATCCTTCACGATGACTACGGTAACACCGGCGGGGGCAAGATTCTTCTGCGCGCCGGCATAGATGATGTCGTATTTGCTTACATCGACCGGACGCGAGAAAATGTCGCTCGACATGTCGGCTACCAGAGGCACCTTCACGTCGGGATCGAAACGTACCTCGGTACCGAAGATGGTGTTGTTGCTTGTGAAGTGGAAATAGTCGGCATCCTCGGGAACGGTGAAGTTCTTGGGGATGTAGGTATAGTTCTTGTCCTTTGAAGAGGCAACTACGTCGACCTCACCGAAAAGACGGGCTTCCTTGATGGCGTTTGATGCCCACGTGCCGGTATCGGTATAAGCGGCTTTCTTCTTGAGAAGGTTATAGGGCACCATGCAGAACTGCATCGATGCGCCGCCGCCGAGGAAAAGCACGGAATAACCCTCGGGCACTTCAAGGAGTTCCTTTACGAGAGCCTGAGCCTCTTCGATAACTGCGGTAAACTCCTTGCTGCGGTGCGACACTTCAAGAATGGACAGACCTGTCCCTGCGAAGTCCTTGATTGCCTCGGCCGTATTCTTAATCGTGTATTCGCTAAGAATCGACGGACCGGCATAAAAATTATGCTTCTTCATACAGAGTACGTATATATTATATATGTGTAATTTGATTTTTGCAGTTGGGCATGCGCGGAATATACCGGCTTGCATGTGCAAAATTACATAAATTCTCAGAAGCCGCCCACCATTTCATAGGAAAAATGCCCCCATTAACGAAATTTTTCTTTAATGGGAGCATTTGCTGTGGTATTTCTCTTGTACGCAGGGATACACACGGTCAAGCCCGTGCTATTTCTTCTTGGCCGGATCACACGTAAGCCCTACACCGAGTTTCTTGAATATCTTATGGTCGACCTCGCCGAGCATCACGGTGGAATGCACCTGACACCCCGCAAGCTCGGGCAGTTTCTCGAGAGCGCGCCGGCAATTGTCGTCATGCGGACTGAGCACCGACAATGCCACCAGCACTTCGTCGGTATGCAGACGCGGATTATGACCGCGCAGATAATTCACCTTTGTATGCTGTATCGGCTCTATCAGATCCTGCGGCAGAAGCTTCACGTCGTGACCGATACCGGCCAGGTGCTTGATGGCATTCAGTATCAGCGCTGCGCTCGGGCCAAGCAGAGCCGACGTCTTGGCTGTGATGATCGTGCCGTCGCCAAGCTCTATGGCCGAACATGGCACACCGGTATCCTTCGCACGTCCGCGCGCCGCAGCGATGGTCTTGCGGTAGCTCAGGTCGATACCGGCCTGATTGAACAGCATGGCAATCTTGTTTACCTCCGAGTCATTGCTTTCGCCGAGGGCCATGCGGTTGAGGGAGGTAAAATAGCGGCGTATTATCTCGTTGCGCGAAGCGTCGCAGCATACGTCGTCATCACTGATGCAGAAGCCTACCATGTTGACACCCATGTCGGTAGGCGACTTGTAGGGATTGTCGCCGTAAATGCCGCGGAACAGAGCGTCAAGCACCGGGAAAATTTCTATGTCGCGGTTGTAGTTGACAGCTTTCTCTCCGTATGCGTCGAGGTGGAACGGGTCGATCATGTTTACGTCGTTGAGATCGGCGGTAGCGGCCTCATAGGCGATGTTTACCGGATGACGCAACGAAAGGTTCCACACGGGGAAAGTCTCGAATTTGGCATATCCGGCCTCTATGCCGCGCTTGTGCTCGTTGTAGAGCTGGCTGAGGCACACGGCCATCTTGCCGCTGCCGGGGCCCGGAGCCGTCACGATAACCAGAGGTTCGGTGGTCTCGATATAATCGTTCCGGCCGAATCCCTCATCCGAAGCGATGAGCCCTACATTGGCCGGATAGCCGTCGATTATATAATGTACGTAGCTCTTGATGCCCATACGCTCAAGGCGCTCGCGGAATGCATCGGCACTCGCCTGACCGTTGTAGTGGGTTATTACAATGGAGTTGACCTTGAAGCCACGGTTCTGAAACTCGCTGCGCAGACGCAGGGCATCCATGTCGTAGGTAATGCCCAGATC
>JAHZGZ010000331.1:15600-39060 GCA_019420545.1 Bacteroidales bacterium
ATTACAATCACTATTTCGGCATGGTCGGCGAGCTGACTGAGCATGCGCAGTTTGCTGTCGGGCTGAAAACCGGGAAGCACGCGGCTGGCATGATGGTCATCGAAAAGCTTGCCGCCAAGCTCCAGATAAAGTTTGTTGCCAAACTTGGCAATCCTGTCCTTGATATGGCTGGACTGGATCGATACATATTTTTCGTTGTCGAATCCGTATTTCATAACGGGACACAAAATTACGCATTTTCCGCGGATTATTCCGATAAGCATCCCGCAAAAATTTTCGCGGGATGCTTATCGGAAAATTTTCATCCCACGATATATTTTCCAATTTTAAGCATAGAGATCCCTTTGCTTATAATATATGTAATGACATACGTGATGAGGGCCGTAAGAAGGATGGTAACGGGAGGCAGCACGCCGTCGAACAATACGTACACATACGGCAACACAAGCATATGCATCAGATACATGCCATAGCTTACGGCCGATATGCTCATCACCGCGCCGTAGACCTTCGGCCCCGAAAAGTCGATCTGCTTTATCAGCATGAATGCGCCGAAACTCATTAGCACGGGAGCAATCGAAGTCGTCTGCCAGCTGAGTTCAAGCTGACTCACGGCTTCCACCGTAAACGAGCGTGTGTAGAACGACCAGATACACATCGCATACCCTACGGCAAAACATGGCAGCGCTATCATAAGCGTCTTCTTCATATCCCAGTTGAGATATTTGCGTATGTAATGGGCGAGAACCACATAGCCGACATATCCCGAAACCTAATAAAACAGCGGGAACGGATTCCACCAGCATTCGCCGAACACATCAACGAATATCTCGTGAGCATGCCAGAACAGCGTGGTAAAGAGCCACAAGAGTATATAACACTCCTCTTCCCTGCGGCTCACCTTCTCGAGCCATGGTGTGATAATGGGCATAATAAGATAAATTCCAAGGAGCATGTAGATAAACCACAGATGCGACGCGCGCGGTATGAAGTTTATAGCAATCTGCATGAGATTGTTCTTCACATCCTCCATCGCTATCTCACCCCAAGCTACCGGAAGCACGGCGTATATAACAAGCCATACCACAAACGGTATAACCACACGCATGAGACGTTTCCGGAAAAACGTCCCGGTATCGGTACGCAACGGCACAAGCAGATACGCCGACGCCATCAGAAATAACGGCACTGCCGGTCGCACAAATCCGTTTATAAGACACACGCTCCAGCGCCCGAGTTCCGACGGGAAAGAAAAAGAATAATCGTTGGAATACATGCACTCCGAAGCATGCACCACCATGACCATGAAACACGCGATGACCCGTAGCCAGTCGAGAAATACAACTCTCTGTTTTGTTTGCATAACTAAAATTTCTAATTAATAATCGTTTCCATCACAAAATTAACATATTCCTGCTTATTGCACAAATATTACGAAAGACACCGAAGGAAGCTATTGACACTTTTCTATACTTACATCGTCTCGTCAATCTTTTTGACACAACAATCCACATAATCATTGAAAATATCCATAATTTTCAAGTTTTTCAAAGATTTTTTCATGTTTTTATTGTGGGGATTCAGGAAATTACTAATTTTGCAGTCGTAACGGGAGCCAAATCCCGATTACGCCAATCTCTAAACCTATGATAAAAGAGATTCCATTCACCAAGATGCATGGTATAGGCAACGATTACATATATATCAACTGTATGGATCGTGTGCCGGAGAATCTACCCCTCCTTGCCATCGAGATGAGTGACCGCCATACAGGTGTTGGCGGCGACGGAATCATCCTCATCTGCCGGTCGGATTGCGCCGATTTCAAAATGCGCATCTTCAACGCCGACGGCTCGGAGGCTCGCATGTGCGGCAACGGAAGCCGCTGTGTCGGACGCTACGTCTACGAAAACCGGCTTACCGACAAAACTACCGTAACCCTCGAGACACTTTCCGGAATCAAGATATTGCGGCTTCATCCCGATGCCGACGACCGCATCACGTCGGTGACCGTCGATATGGGTATGCCGGTGATTGATGCCGGAGATGTGCCGGTGACGTTCGACGGAGCGCAGATGGTCAATGAAAATGTGGCCACCACCGCCGGTCCCGTCCGGATCACCGCAGTGTCGATGGGAAATCCCCACGGAATAACGATTGTGGACAACGTGGACACCGCGCCGGTCGCCACCCTCGGTCCCGAGCTTGAACGACACGCCATGTGGCCCGACCGCGCCAACATCGAGTTTGTCGAAGTAGTCAGTCCCGTAGAGCTGCGCATGAGGGTATGGGAACGCGGCAGCGGGGAGACCATGGCATGCGGAACGGGAGCATGCGCATCGCTTGTCGCCTGCGTACTCAACGGCCTCACCAAGCGCCACGCCATAGTAAGGCTGCTCGGAGGCGACCTTGAGATAGAATGGGATCCTGCCGACTCCCACGTATATATGACGGGCCCGGCAGAGACAGTATTCCACGGCACGTACCATCGTCGCCGGTAAATAAACCAACCTACAGGGATCGAAAAAACAGCATTAAGATGATACGGATCAACGACAACTTCCACCGCCTCGCTCCGACATATCTTTTCACAGAGGTTGCACGCCGGCTCAAGGCATATTCCGAAGCACATCCCGATGCCGACATTATCCGTATGGGTATCGGAGATGTCACCTGCCCCATCTGTCCCGCCGCAGTCGAGGCGATGAAAAAAGCCGCCGACGACCAGAGCTGTTCCGACACATTCCACGGATATGGCCCGGAACAGGGCTACGAATGGCTGCGCGGGGCAATCGCCGAAGGCGACTACCGTTCGCGCGGCGTGGAGATCGATATCGACGAAATTTTTGTAAGCGACGGTGCCAAAAGCGATACGGGCAATATCGGCGACATACTCTCGGCCGACTGCCGCATAGCCGTCACCGATCCGGTATATCCCGTATATGTCGACACCAACGTGATGGCCGGACGAGCCGGAACGCTGACCGACGGTCGCTGGAGCCGCATCATATATCTCCCCTGTACGGCCGCCAACTCGTTTATCCCGGCACTCCCCGCCGAACGTCCCGATGTAATCTATCTGTGTTACCCCAATAACCCCACCGGCACTGCGCTTACACGCGACCAGCTCGCCCGATGGGTAGAATACGCACGCGCCAACGGCTCGCTGCTGCTCTTCGACTCGGCCTACGAGGCCTATATCTCGCGCCCCGACGTCCCCCACTCCATCTATGAGATCGATGGAGCACGCGAGGTGGCTATAGAGTTCCGCAGTTTCTCCAAGACGGCCGGATTCACCGGTCTGCGCTGTGGCTATACCGTGGTGCCAAAGGAGCTGAAGGGGATGGCCGACGACGGTACTGTAGTGAGCCTCAACAGCCTGTGGCTGCGTCGCCAGTCTACCAAGTTCAACGGCGCAAGCTATGTCATCCAGCGTGCCGCCGAGGCGCTCTATACCCCCGAGGGACGGCGCCAGGTGGCCGACACGATCGCTTACTATATGCGCAACGCAACCATCCTGCGCGACGGCCTGTCGGCACTCGGGCTCGACGTATGGGGCGGTGTGGATGCCCCATATATATGGCTGCGCACTCCCGGCGGACTCTCCTCATGGGAATTTTTCGATCTGCTGCTCGACCGTTGCCGCGTGGCAGGCACTCCCGGCTCGGGGTTCGGCCCATCGGGCGAAGGCTATTTCCGTCTTACCGCCTTCGGCCGTTACGAAGATACCCTGCGCGCCGTAGAGCGTATGAAGCAGCTCCAGTCATGATACTCTCCGATTAAAAAACAAAGCCAACTAACAATCATATATTCAAAGTTTTATGTCAAAGTTGAGATTTAAAGTTGTGGAAGAGGCTTTTGACCGTAAAGCCATCCCTGTAGAAACTCCGAAAGAGCGTCCCACAGAGTATTACGGTAAATACGTCTTTAACCGTCAGAAGATGTTCGAGTATCTTCCCAAAAAGACCTATGATGCACTTGTCGACGCTATCGACAACAAAAAACCTCTATCACGTGAAATCGCCGACAGCGTGGCCGCCGGCATGAAGCAGTGGGCCATCGACAACGGCGCACGCCACTACACCCACTGGTTCCATCCCCTCACCGACGGTACCGCCGAGAAGCACGACGCATTTGTGGAGCACGACGGCAAAGGCGGTATGGTCGAGGAATTCACCGGCAAGCTGCTCGTACAGCAGGAGCCTGATGCCTCCAGCTTCCCCAACGGCGGTATCCGCAACACCTTCGAGGCACGCGGCTACTCGGCATGGGATATCTCGTCGCCGGCATTCATCCTCGACAAGACACTCTGTATCCCCACCATTTTCATCGCCTACACCGGTGAGTCGCTCGACTACAAGACACCGCTGCTCCGCGCCCTCAACAGCGTCGACAAGGCAGCCACGGCTGTCGCACAGTATTTCGACCCGAAGGTGCGCCATGTGAATTCATACCTCGGATGGGAGCAGGAATACTTCCTCGTCGACGAAGCCCTGTACAGCGCACGTCCCGACCTGGTGATGACCGGCCGCACACTGATGGGCCACGAGAGCGCCAAGAACCAGCAGCTCGAGGACCATTATTTCGGTGCCATCCCCTCGCGCGTGGAGTCGTTCATGCTCGACCTCGAAATCGAGTGCCACAAACGCGGCATCCCCGCCAAGACACGCCACAACGAAGTGGCTCCCAACCAGTTTGAGCTGGCGCCCATCTTCGAGGAGACCAACCTCGCCAACGACCACAACCTCCTGCTCATGTCGCTGATCGCCGAGGTAGCACGCCGCCACAATTTCCGCGTGCTGCTTCATGAGAAGCCGTTCGCCGGCATCAACGGTTCGGGCAAGCACAACAACTGGAGCCTCGGCACCGACACAGGCGTGCTCCTCTATGCCCCCGGCAAGACTCCGAAAGACAATCTCCAGTTTATCACTTTCGTAGCCAATACCATGGCTGCCGTATACCGCCACAACGGGCTGCTCAAGGCATCCATCATGTCGGCCACCAACGCCCATCGTCTGGGCGCCAACGAGGCACCCCCTGCCATCATCTCGATATTCCTCGGCTCACAGCTCTCCGAGATTTTCGAAAAGCTCGTAAGCAGCGATTCCGACGAGCTTATCGAGCTTGCCGGCAAGAAGGGTCTGAAGATCAACGTTGACCAGATCCCCGAAATCATGGTCGACAATACCGACCGCAACCGCACATCGCCGTTCGCATTCACCGGCAACCGCTTCGAGTTCCGCGCCGTAGGCTCGTCAGCCAACTGCGCTTCGGCCATGATCGCCCTCAATGCCGCTGTAGCCGAACAGCTTATGGACTTCAAGGCCAAGGTCGACGCTCGCATTGCCGCAGGCGAACAGCTCAACCATGCCCTGCTCGCTGAAATCAAGGCCATCCTCAAGGAATCGGAAGCCATCCATTTCGACGGCAACGGATATTCCGACGAATGGAAGGAAGAGGCAGCACGTCGTGGACTCGACTGCGAGACCTCCGCACCCAAGATCTTCGACGCATACCTTGCTCCCTCAAGCATAGAGATGTTCAGTAAGACCGGTGTGTTCTCCAAGCTCGAGCTTGAGGCACGCAACGAAGTGAAGTGGGAGATGTACACCAAGAAGATCCAGATCGAGGCACGTGTGCTCGGCGATCTCGCCATCAACCACGTCGTGCCGGTAGCCATACGCTATCAGTCGGTGCTCACCGACAATGTGTTCAAGCTCAAGACACTCTTCCCCAACGAGAAGGGCGACAAGCTTGCGGCAATGGATCTTGACACTATCGAGCGCATATCAACCCACATGGCAACCATCATGGAGGAGGTGAAGAAGATGGTCAACGCACGCAAGGCCGCCAACAAGATCGAGGACGAGCGTGAGAAAGCCATCGCCTACCACGACAACGTGCTCCCCTGCATGGACATAATCCGTTACCACATCGACAAGCTCGAGCTTATGGTCGACGATGAGATGTGGCCTCTGCCCAAGTACCGCGAGCTCCTCTTCATACGCTAATCTACAGAAGGGTGTTGCGAAACTATCCGTTCCTGCGGGCTTCACATTCTGCAACACCCTCACAAGTTAATAGGGACGCGGCATTGCGCCGCGCCCCTTTCTCCCCCTCGCTCCTACCTTCTAAAGAAAGTTTAAAAACATATGTATAAAGGTTTACCAACGTCCTCAGGGCTATATGAAAGCCGCTACGAGCACGACGCCTGTGGCGTAGGACTGCTCGTCAACATCAAGGGCGTAAAGTCGCATCAGCTTGTTGAAAAAGGTCTCCAGGTGCTTGAGCACATGGTGCATCGAGGTGCCGAAGGCGCCGATCCTAAGACCGGCGACGGAGCCGGCATCATGGTACAAATCCCCCATGAGTTCATCCTTCTGCAAGGCATTGCCGTCCCCGAAAAGGGGCGTTACGGCACAGGCCTCGTATTCCTCCCCAAAGACGAGTACATACAGCAGACCATACTCGACATTATCGAACGCGAGGCGATCGAGATGGGGCTCTCGCTCATAGCCGTGCGCAACGTGCCCACCAACAACGAGCAGCTCGGCATAGTGGCACGCGAGGCCGAGCCGGCCATCCGCCAGATATTCGTCGCCGACGAAACGAGCGACGAGCCGATGGAGCCGCGCCTCTACATTCTGCGCCGGCGCATCGAGAAAAAGATCGCCGCGCTCGACATCCCCGACAAGGAGCAGTTCTACATCGTGAGTCTGTCGTCGCGCATCATCGTTTACAAAGGCATGCTCTCGAGCCTGCAGTTGCGCTACTACTTCCCCGACCTGATGAATCCACATTTCACCACGGGAATGGCGCTTGTGCACTCGCGCTTCTCTACCAACACTTTCCCCACATGGTCGCTCGCACAGCCGTTCCGCATGCTCGGCCACAACGGAGAGATCAACACCATACAGGGCAACCGCATGTGGATGAAAGCACGTGAATGCGTGCTCCACCCTGCCGCCCTCGGCGACAACGACGTAACACCCATCATACAGCCCGGCATGAGCGACTCCGCGTCGCTCGACAACGTGCTCGAATACTTCGTGATGTCGGGCATGTCGCTTCCCCACGCGCTCGCCATGCTTGTGCCGGAATCATTCAACGACCGCAACCCCATATCTCCCGAGCTGAAGGCTTTCTACGAATACCACTCCATCCTCATGGAGGCATGGGACGGCCCCGCCACCCTGCTCTTCAGCGACGGACGCTACGCGGGAGGCATGCTCGACCGCAACGGTCTGCGCCCCGCACGCTATCTCATCACCAACAACGGAACCATGGTCGTAGCCTCTGAAATCGGAGTCCTCCCCTTCGAGGCGTCCGAAGTAAAGGAAAAAGGCCGTCTGCGCCCCGGAAAGATGCTGATGGTCGACATGGAGAAGGGTGAGATCCACTACGACCCCGAGCTAAAGGAGCAGCTCGCCGGAGAATTTCCCTACCGCGACTGGCTCCAGCTCAACCGCATAATCCTCGACAAGATCACCACCGGCCGAAAGGTGGAGAACACCGTCGCCGACTTCCCGCGCCTGCTGCGCGCGTTCTCCTACCACCGCGAAGAAGTGGAGAAGATAATGACACCCATGGCCGTCGACGCCAAGGAGCCGGTCAACTCCATGGGTTGCGACACTCCGCTGGCCGTGCTGAGCAAGGAGCCGCAACTCCTGTTCAACTATTTCCGGCAGCACTTCGCGCAGGTGACCAATCCTCCGATCGACCCGCTCCGCGAAGAACTGGTTATGAGCCTCGACAGCTATATCGGCGCAATCAGCCTCAACCTGTTTGACGCGTCGCCCGAACTCTGTAAGATGGTGCTCCTCAAGCGCCCCATCATCACCAACCGCGAGCTCGACATACTCTGCAACCTGCGATATAAGGGCTTCAACACCCGCAAACTCGCCATGACCTTCCCCGTGAAGGATGGAGCCAAGGGCATGGAGGAGGCTATAGAGCGCCTATGCAACGAGGCCGAGAAGGCCGTCGACGAAGGGTGCAACTACATCGTGCTCTCCGACCGCGGAGTGGACGTCGACAACGCTCCTATCCCCTCGCTGCTTGCCACTTCGGCAGTTCACCACCATCTCATCGACCGCAAGAAGCGACTCCAGACAGCGCTTATCATCGAGACAGCCGACGCCCGCGAGGTGATGCACTTCGCCCTGCTCTCAGGCTACGGAGCGAGCGCCGTCAACCCCTACCTCGCCTTCGCCGTGCTCAACGATCTGGTAGAGCGCAAGGAGCTGCAGCTCGATTTCCACACAGCCGAAAAGAACTTTATCAAGGCCGTCGACAAGGGCCTTCTGAAAGTCATGTCGAAGATGGGTATCTCGACCATCACCTCCTACAAGGGCGCGCAGCTCTTCGAGGCGATCGGCATCTCCGAAGAGATGACGCGCCGCTACTTCGGCTCCACCGTAAGCAAGATCGGCGGCATTGACCTTGCCGACCTTACCCGCGAGATCCTCGCCACACATGCCGCCGCATATGCCGACGATATCGACGCTGACGAGCCCCTGCGTCATATCGGCCAGTACGCTTTCCGCAAGGACGGCGAGAGCCATGCGTGGACACCCGAGGCAATCGCCACCCTGCAGCTTGCCACTCGCATGGGGAGCTACAAGAAATTCAAAGAATTCACATCCATAGTCGACAACAAGCCGTCGCCCATCTTCATCCGCGACTTCCTCGAATTCCGAAAAGGCACACCCGTACCCATTGAAGAGGTCGAGCCGGAAGAGGCCATCATGCGGCGCTTCGTCACCGGCGCCATGTCGTTCGGCTCCATATCGCGCGAGGCCCATGAGGCGCTCGGCATCGCTATGAACGCCATCGGCGCGCGCTCGAATACAGGTGAGGGGGGCGAGGATCCCGAACGCTTCAAGCCCCGTGAAGACGGATCGTCAGCACGCTCTGCCATCAAGCAGGTGGCTTCGGGCCGCTTCGGCGTGACAGCCGAATACCTTGTAAATGCCGACGAAATACAGATCAAGATAGCCCAGGGTGCCAAACCGGGCGAAGGGGGCCAGCTCCCCGGATTCAAGGTCGACAAGATCATCGCCAGAACGCGCCACTCCATACCCGGCATCTCGCTTATATCACCACCGCCCCACCACGACATCTACTCCATCGAGGACCTCGCGCAGCTCATCTTCGACCTCAAGAATGTCAACCCGCAGGCCAATGTGAGCGTGAAGCTCGTGAGCGAGAGCGGTGTGGGCACCATCGCCGCCGGTGTCGCCAAAGCCAAGAGCGACCTCATCACCATATCGGGCAGCGACGGCGGCACGGGTGCATCCCCGGCAAGTTCAATCCGCTACGCGGGTCTGCCTGTGGAGATCGGCTTGACCGAGACACAGCAGACACTCGTACTCAACAACCTCCGCGGACAGGTAAAGCTTCAGGCCGACGGCCAGCTCAAGACCGCCCGCGACGTCGTTACTATGGCAATGCTCGGCGCCGAAGAGTACGGATTCGCCACAAGCGCGCTTATCGTGCTTGGATGTGTGATGATGCGCAAGTGCCATCTCAACACATGTCCCGTAGGCGTGGCAACACAGAACGAGGAGCTGCGCCGCCGCTTTGTGGGCCGGTCGGAATACGTGGTCAACTTCTTCCGCTTCCTGGCCCGCGAGATACGTGAGACACTGGCCGAGATCGGTGTGCGTTCGCTCGACGAAGTGATCGGCCGTGCCGACATGCTTCAGGTAAAGGCCGACTACACTACACCCAAAACATCACACCTCGACTTCTCGCGCCTGCTCCACATGCCGTCCGAGGCAAAGGTCAACGCCATAACCAACGTTGTGCCCCAGAAGCACGACATCGACCATGTGCTCGACCGCGAACTCATATCACGCGCATATCCCGCCATCGAATCGGGAATGCCTGTCGAACTTGAATTCCCCATCCGCAACACCGACCGCTCGGTAGGCGCGATGCTCTCGGGCGTGGTGGCACGCAAATACGGCGACGCCGGCCTCCCCGACGGCACCATCTCATGTACGTTCCAGGGATCGGCCGGACAGTCGTTCGGAGCATTCCTCGAACATGGAATATCCTTCCGTCTCGAAGGCGACGCCAACGACTATGTAGGCAAGGGCCTCTCGGGAGGACGTATCGTGATCGTGCCTCCCACCGGAGCCAAATTCGCCCCGCAGGACAATATCATCGCTGGCAACACACTGCTCTACGGCGCCACATCAGGTGAAATCTACATCAACGGCCGCGTGGGCGAACGCTTCTGTGTGCGCAATTCGGGGGCCATCGCCGTTGTCGAGGGCGTCGGCGACCACTGCTGTGAGTACATGACCGGAGGCCGCACCGTAGTGCTCGGCTCAACCGGGCGCAACTTCGCCGCCGGCATGAGCGGAGGCATCGCCTACGTGTGGAATCCCGAAGGCAACTTCGACTACTTCTGCAACATGGAGATGGTCGAACTGTCACTCATCGAAGACATGGCCGACAACCGCGAGCTCTACCGGCTCATCGGAAACCACTACAAGCACACGCGATCCCCTCTGGCAGGAATGATGCTCGATAATTGGCAGCACTATGTCGACCAGTTTATCAAGGTCATTCCGTTCGAGTACAAAAAAGTACTCCACCAGGAGAAGATGGACCGCATGCAGGAGAAAATCGCCGGAATCGAGCGCGACTGATCCCCGATGCCAACGTGATCACTAAACATTTTACAAAGACTACATAACGCAACATCATATATGGGAAATCCCAAAGCGTTTCTTACCATACCGCGTAAAGAGGCCGGCTACCGTCCCCTTAACGACCGCATAAAAGATTACGGAGAGGTGGAGCAGACTCTCAATCCCGAGGACCGGCGTCTTCAGGCGTCGCGCTGCATGGAATGCGGCGTGCCTTTCTGCCACTGGAGCTGTCCGCTGGGCAACCGTCAGCCCGAATGGCAGGACCGTCTCTACAAAAACGACATACGCGGCGCATACCGGCTGCTCACGGCCACCGACGACTTTCCCGAGTTTACCGGCCGCGTATGCCCGGCACTCTGCGAGAAAGGATGTGTGCTCAACAAGCAGCATGAACCCGTCACCATCCGCGAAAACGAGGCGGCCATCGTGGAGCGCGCTTTTCTCGAAGGCATTGTGGAGCCACGCATACCGCGCCGCCGCACAGGAAAGCGCGTGGCCGTGATCGGATCCGGTCCCGCAGGGCTTGCCTGCGCAAACCGCCTGAACCAGAACGGCCACACAGTTACCGTATTTGAAAAGAATGAATCCGTAGGCGGCCTCCTCCGCTTCGGCATACCCGACTTCAAACTCAACAAGAGTGTGATCGACCGCCGCGTGGCGCTCCTCGAAAAGGAGGGGATCGAATTCCGCACAGGCATCAGAGTCGGCACCGACATATGCGCTGAAAAACTTCTGGAAGAGTACGACGCCGTATGTATCGCCATCGGCTCCGAAGTGCCGCGCGATCTCAAGGTTGAGGGGCGCAATCTCAAAGGTGTGCATTTTGCCCTCGAGCTGCTTCAGCAGCAGAACCGCGTGAATACCGGACAAGAAGTAGCTCCCGCCGACCGTATCACCGCCAAGGACAAGAACGTGCTCGTGATCGGCGGCGGCGATACCGGAAGCGACTGCGTAGGCACGGCCAACCGCCAGGGCGCGCGTAGCGTCACCCAGATCGAGATCATGCCTATGCCGCCCGAAGGTGAGAATCCTGCCACACCATGGCCTTACTGGCCCGTCGTGCTTAAAACGTCGAGCAGTCATCTCGAAGGATGCACACGCCGATGGCTCCTCGACACGCGTCGCTTCATCGGCGACAACGACGGTCGCGTAAGCGAAGTCGAGATCGAGGAGATCGAATGGGTCGACGATCCCGCTACCGGACGCAAGACGATAAAACGCTCAGGGAAGATCGAGAAGCTGAAAGCCGAGCTTGTGCTCCTCGCCCTCGGATTCACCAACCCCGTGGCCGAGGGCGTGCTCGAGCAGTTCGGCGTCGAAAAAGATGCGCGCGGCAACGTAAAGGTCGGAGACGACATGGCGACATCCGTACCGGGAGTGTTTGCCGCCGGCGATGCATCTACCGGGGCGTCGCTCGTCGTACGATGCATCGCCTCAGGCCGACAGGCAGCCCAAGGCATACATAAATATCTTTCATCAAAATAGCACTACACCATCAAGGATCGCACCCCTCGGGGCTTGCGGTCCTTATTTTTAGATATAAGCCAAAAATATTCATATACCCACAGATGGAACCCCTCAAACATGAATGCGGCGTGGCCATGATACGCCTCCTCAAGCCGCTGAGCTACTACAAGGAAAAGTACGGTACATGGCACTATGGCCTCAACAAGCTGTATCTGCTCATGGAGAAGCAGCACAACCGCGGTCAGGAGGCCGCAGGTGCCGGATGCATCAAGATGCATTCTCCGGCCGGTACAGAATATGTGTATCGTGAGCGTGCTCTCGGCTCAGGAGCTATCAGCGAGATTTTCTCGACCATCAACCGGCAGATAGAAAAAGCTCACCTTGACGGGCACACTCCGGAATGGATCGAGGAGGAAGCCCCTTTCATAGGTGAAATTTACATGGGCCATCTGCGTTACTCCACCACCGGACGTAGCGGCATGAGCTACGTACACCCCTTCCTGCGCCGCAACAACTGGTGCTCACGCTCTCTGATGCTCTGCGGCAACTTCAACATGACCAACGTCGAGAGCATCTTCTCGGAGGTCGTGGCAAAGGGACAGCACCCGCGCATATTCTCCGACACAGTGATCATCCTCGAACAGCTCGGCTATTCGCTCGACAAGGAGAACAACCGCCTGTACCATCATTTTACGGAACAGGGACTTGACGGCATCGAGCGTGCACGCGCCATCGAGGACAATCTCGACATACCGTCCATCCTACGGGCCACCGCCCCGAGCTGGGACGGCGGCTACGTGATATGCGGCGCAATCGGCTCGGGAGACATCTGGGCATTGCGCGACCCCCACGGCATACGTCCGGCGTTCTATTATGCCGACGATGAGATTGTGGTCGTGGCCTCGGAGCGCCCCGTGATCCAGACTGTGATGGACGTGGCCATCGACGATGTGCATGAGCTTGCTCCCGGGGCGGCGGTCATCGTATCCAAAAACGGCAATGTAGCCGTAGAGCAGGTACTTGCAGCCGGAGCCGACGCACGTTGCTCGTTCGAGCGCATCTACTTTTCGCGTGGCAGCGACGCCGATATATACCGCGAGCGCAAGGCCCTCGGCCGACAGCTTGCATCACCGGTTACCGACGCGCTCGACGGCGATCTCGACCATGCGGTATTCTCCTTCATACCCAATACTGCCGAAGTTGCGTTTATCGGCATGTGCGAGGGGCTCGAAGAAGAACTCGACCGGCGCCGTGCCGACATGATACTCGCCGCACAGAGCCGTGGCGAACTTACACCCGGCCTGCTTGCCGGAATCATGAACCGGAAACTACGCGTGGAGAAAGTGGCGATAAAGGATATAAAACTCCGCACGTTTATCGCCGAAGGGGCCACGCGTGCCGATCTCGCCACACATGTCTACGACGTGACCTACGGACTGGTCGAGCCGGGAGTGGACTCGCTGGTGGTCATCGATGACTCTATCGTGCGCGGCACCACACTGCGCCAGTCTATACTGCGTATGCTCGACCGCCTCTCCCCGCGCCGTATCATCGTAGTAAGTTCGTCTCCCCAGGTACGTTATCCCGACTGCTACGGCATCGACATGTCGCGCATGGGCGAATTCTGTGCTTTCCGTGCCGCCGTCGCACTGCTGAAGGAGAGCGGACGCACCGACGTGCTCGACGACGTTTACCGCCGCTGCCTCGCTCAGGAATCGTTGCCAGACTCCGAGATTGTAAATTGTGTAAAAGATATCTACGCACCGTTTACCGACGAGGAGATCTCCGCGCAGATTGCCCGTATGCTCACCCCCGAGGGTACCCGCGCCGAGGTAAAAATCATCTATCAGACCATCGAAGGACTGCACCATGCCGTGCCATCGTCTCCCGGTGACTGGTATTTCTCCGGCAACTACCCCACCCCCGGAGGCACACGCCTCGTCAACCGCGCCTTCGTCAACTACTACGAAGGTCACCCCGACCGCCGCTGACACCCTCCCCAAAGACCCACATGACTGGCATGGTCGCCACCGCGTATATATGCATATATTTCAGAGCGTCGCACAAATGTACGGCGCTCTTACATTGTTACCTTGAATAATATTCATATCTTTGTAATTAGTAAGAAGAAAAAAGCATGCATACCCCCACACTTTACATTATCGCCGGTTGTAATGGCGCTGGAAAAACCACCGCTTCAATGAGCGTTTTACCTGAAGTGCTTGATTGTCGGGAGTTTGTCAATGCCGATGAAATTGCCAAAGGGTTATCACCGTTCAGACCCGAAGAAGTCGCGATTGAAGCAGGGAAACTGATGCTTCAACGAATTGATTTACTACTCTCCCGACATGTAACATTTGCTATCGAGACAACACTTGCCACAAAGAGCTATAAAAATCTTGTGGAAAGTGCTAAAGCAGCAGGATATAACGTCATCTTGTTATTCTTTTGGCTTTCCTCACCAAGGATGGCCGAGATGCGTGTTGCCCAACGTGTGGCATCCGGTGGACATAATATTCCAACGGATGTCATTCATCGTCGCTATTGGGCCGGATTGCGAAATCTCTTCGAGGTATTTGTGCCGATAGTTGACTTATGGTCACTCTACGACAATACTAAACAACTCAAGCCTATAGTTGAACGTAATATGGTTGTAGACACTCTCCTATTCACTAAAATCAAAGAGTCATGTCAGAACAAGAAGAAATAAAACTATTTGAGCGTATACGCGAAAATATTCAGCACACGCAGAGAAAACTTTTCGAGCGCAAAGCAAAACTTGGCGAAAGCGTTGTCGTTACCGATGAGTACGGGCAACCTGTAACCATCAAGGCGGAAGATTTTCTGAAACGCGACTGCAAATAATGAACGCAGTGCATTCACAATACTGCCGCGTTGCATCACGATCAGAACAATGACTGATCAAATGAGAGCAACGCGGCAGATGTTTTTTCAAGCGCGTGCGGAGGGTCAGTTGACGAAGCGCGGGGTGAGGGTCAGTTGACGGTTACCTCGTCGAGGAAGAACCAGGCGGGATGGCCGACGCCGTAATGCCAAGAGGGGCAGGTCTTGACACCGGTAATGTCAACCTTGATGTAACGGGCTTTGACCGGGGTGGGCGATTCGCAGCCGAGCGACACGAATTTCACCTTCACGTCGCGGTCCTCGGGCTGCTCCTTCTCGCCGAACGGAGTGAACTCAATGCCATCGGAAGATACACTGTACACAACCTTCTCCGGGAGCAGAACCCATGCGCCAAGCTGATGCAGGAAGTCGGAGGCAATGGAGGTGAACTCCTTGGATTCGCCCATGTCAAGCACAAATGAAGCGTCGACACCTTCCCAGCCAACCCAGCTCTCGACATAGGTTGTGCCGCCGTACAGACCGTCGGTAAGAGCGGTATCACCGATTGCGGCATAACGCCCAGTAGGTGGTACATTCCATATCACCTTAGAACCTTTCGCCTTGTTTTCAGTAGCTCCCGGAAGAAAACGCTCCATATACAGGCGGCAGTACTCCGACGGCGGATTATTGCGCTCGTTGATCGTAGACACTCCATACTCACGGGTACGTTCATCGAACAGCGCAACCGCCTTTTTCAGCGTCGCAGGGTCGTGGCCGGTTTCGGTGCGGGCAATTTCAAGCTCCGAGTACTGCAGAGGCAGGCGAGCCCTGCGCACACGCCGCAACAGTACAGTGTCGGCGGCGACAGCACGCTCGGCAGCATCGAAAAACTCGTTGTAGCGCTTGCGGCACTTCGCGTTGAGCATACCGTCCTTGTGAGTCACGGGCGAATCGTAGATCCAAAGCTCCTTGCCACTTGCAAGCAGCCCGCCCTCGAGCAGTTTCTCATACTGATAGAGGTATGGGGCGGCCGCGCCATAATAACCGTCCATAAACGAGCGCATCAGCGAGTCGGCATCCAGATAGGGATTCCACATCAGCTTGCTCACCATGTAGGCACGCATCTCGGAGAAATCGCCACCCTTCGTACCACCGATCTGCGAGAAATGCATGGTAGCATTATGCTCCTTGAAGATCTGTATGTTCTTCTGAAGGATCGGGCAGTTGGGGAACGGCGCCACCATGTTGTCGAAATTGATACCGTAATCCCATACGAAGATGTTGTCGGAGATCTCCGACCATCCCTCAATGGCTTTCATGAAATCCTGCCCCGAGGCATTGTCGGTAAGGGGCACCTCGCGCTTGCAGTCGATGTCGCAGAGCATGATGTTGACATTAGGGAGTGGTCTTACATGCTTCGGGGGATGCATGGTGAAGAGGTAGGCGAGAGTCGAGAACTGCTTATCGGGGAAACGTGCGGCGAGCTTGTTGAGAAAACGGATAAAGTTGCCCGAGAGGCTCCCTTCGTACTCGTCGACCTTGCGGCATTCCTCACACTGACAGTTGGTGAAATTACCGTCGTTCTGGCTTACGGAGATCATATTGCGCTCCGGATTGGCCTTGAAAATCGAATCGATGCGCGCGGCCACTACCTCAAACAGTTCCGGATTGGTCAGACACCACTGACTGGCGTTGCCCGGGCGTCTCTGTCCGTTGATATACGAATAATATTCCGGATGTGTCTCTCCATATATTTCAGGCGGAAGAAGCCGGCGGAAGGTATGTACCCACATACCGTCGGCAAACTCATCGGACGGCTCCTCGAAACGCATCCATATGCGATATATCGGATCCTCCTGCAACGCATAACACTGACTCTGGCGGTAACGAAAGGCCGGATTGACAACACGCTCGCCTATGGCAGGCACCACGACTGTACCACGTCGTTCGAGCGAATACTCGTTGGCGCCATAATACCATACCCCAAGGTAATCCTCCAGCAGCTGCACGGTCCCGTTGAGCGAGCCCTTGTCGCCTCCGCTGCTTATACGAAGCATTCCGTCGCGGTCGTCAAGGCGGAAGCCGTCCTCGGTAAGACCGTCGGTAGTGCCGTCGCCTATCACCACGTCGCCCTTACGCAGTTTATTTGAGTTGACAATGGGGAGCGTGGCATCGCTTATACGCCCTACGAAATCCTGCAGGAGTTCGGCAGCACGCCGGTCAACCGGAGAATCACTGTTTACTACGATGCGCGACTGCGGCTTGCCGTCGCGCACAAGTGTAATCTGAGCTTGTGCCGACCATACACATGTCGGCAATAAAATCGCACTTACTATCCTTTTTATTTTCATGATACAGTATAAGAGTATAGTTTTTTATGTTACAAATTTAGCATAAAAATCCATACGCGCCAACTCCGGCAGACACCAACTCCGGACAGTCGAACTTTCAGCGCCAGGTATAGCCCAGACCGAGCATCAGATTGCCAGACTTTGAAAAGTCGACCAGACGATAGCCGGTATTGAGGTACAGACCGCCCCAAAGGCGTGTTTTCAGATTGAACGTCTGGTAAAATCCTCTCAGATCGGACTCAGGAACGCTCAGACGCTCATCAGATGTATCATAATAAACGGTTTTCGAACGCTGCGGCGTCGGGGCATAAACACTGTGGCCGATACCGATATTGACCGAAAAAACCGGCATCGAGATCTCCACACGTACCGACAGACCGCCCATTATACGCTCGCGCAAAGGCTGCCTGTAGAAACGCGGAGACTCGTAGTCGGACGACGGCTCGAAATGCGCTGAGAGATTGGCGCCGTCATCATACATAAGATCGACCGCACCGCCGACGGCTACTACGGGATTGAAACGATACAACGGATTGAATGTCACGCCGCCTACCAGCCAGTCGCCGGGCACTTCCAGCACACCTTTTCCTGAATACGGCTCATTCACATTCGGGGAATATCCCCACTTGCGCCACGCTCCCCACAGGGTCACGTCGTAGACCATTCCCGGCTTGAAACCGCTCCAGTCGGCCACGGGATTGCTGATTTTCGCACCATGCAGACAATATGATGCCGACACACGCAGCCCGACACGGTTGACGCCCGGATTGGGCAATGTGGTATTGCCATTGGAATAATGAGCGATTTCGGGACCCAACCTCAGCGTAAGCTCCGGGGTGACCCTATAGGCCAGCATGAACGCAAGGCCGATATATGCATTGACCGACGAACCGACTCCGGAAGCCATACGGGCGCCAGCGGGGCTGACCGAGCGCATCCATCCGAACGAGGCGCCGAAATTCCATTCATAATCGACCGACAGACGCGGAGCAATAGCAGCGATACGGCTACCCTGAAGCGCATATACCTCAATGGGAGAGCCCAGCACACCCGACACGGAAAACGACGTCACCCCTTCTCCTATCCCCTGCCACGCATAAGGATAGAGTCGCCCGTATTCGGAATCAGGAGCAAAACGCATGGCATACTCCATTCTTCCCGAAAACGCGGAAGAAACACGCTTGCCCCGCGGATTCTCACCACGCAAAAACGGATTGGAACGGAGCACCAGCGACGGCGTTGCCGCAACCGACAGTTCGCCCGAGATACCCCCCTTACGGCATGAATCTCCCACTGTAGCCAGAGGATTTGCCGCCACAGAAAGCATCGGGATGCATGTAGCCGCAATCATCGCGACACAAGAGCGCAGGATATGTCTATTCAATCGGAGTATCATTGCGCAAAACAGTATAATCAAACGGATAATCCATCACAAGCCACATATATACCCGATGCGATTCATCGAGATGCGCATTGTATATATCCAGACGTGTGGTAAACTGCATGGACTCATTTTCGGCGATCAGCTTGATGCCGGCACTGGTATGCGGCGCAATCTCGTCGATAGCCGGAAGAGGCGGATAATGGGAAAGAAGCGCCACACCATCAGAACACAGCGTAGCTTTGTCGCCGAGTAGCCCCCAACGCCACATTTCCGGGTCATCGGTCAGGCTCGACGGTATCGGAATTTCCGACCCTTTCACCATGTCGAAAAACATTTCGCCGCTACCTTCTGGCAGGCATTCATAAAAAACGGGTATCCCCGTCTTGGACAATATGAACGGAAACTTCATGGGCGTGGCCCCGTGATTGGAGACAGTCCCTTCGAAAACCGTCGAAGATGTTCCCATCCCGTCGCGCAGAGTTGTACTTTCGAAAAGATAATCCACACTCCTGAGCACAAACGGATTGTATGCCGGAATCTTCAGTGTGTCGGTAAACGACTGGTACTCGGTAGAGAAAGTAAGGTGCACCGTCTCGTCGCGCAGCGAGTAGTAACGGTTGACCGTAACATCCACGCGGCGCCCGGCACGTGACACTGTCATGTCGACACGCGGATGCGTCACGATGAATTTGCCGTCACCCTCCAGCCAATTGAAGTTGGTATGTCCGGCGCCGTCCGGAGTAACTGTGCTCACGTTGTAGTCGCCCGACTCCACATACATCGCCATCGTCATATTGTCGGTCGGAAGCATGAAACTGTGTTCGCCGCCGCTGCCGGGGATGGTGAACGACGTTTCAGCGGGAGCGTCGAACGTGTCGATAAAAATATCGTTGTTACATGCCGCAAGCGACATGAACGCACACAGGGATAATGTCTGTCGTAAAAGATTCATTAATAAGGGCGGAGAGAAGCAGGATCACATTTCAAAGGGCCCGGTCGTCGGAAGCGGGAACATAGACATATGCACCGAGATCAGGAGAAGTACCGCGCGGATTGCCATAGAAATCCACCGCAGCCTCGGGGAGTGTGAGCGACGGATCAGCCGTAGCGACGGCTTCCGAACCGTCGCGCAGACGGTAGTCGAAATAATAGTCGGCACGCACGGTGTAGAACTTCGGATCCTTGCCCCACAATATGGCAATGAAATTGTCGTCGTCACTTCCGTTGGGTTTGAGCAGCGACGAACGCAGGTAGAAATCATAGCCGAAGAGGTCGCCCGGATCCACAATCGCGCCATTGCCGTAGAGAATCGAGTTGCTCACATCGCCGGCCGCATCCTCGGCCACAACGCTGACAAGAGCGCCTGTAACGGCCGAAAAAAGGTAGTAGTTGGCGAGGGTACAGTGATTTATCGTCAGGTGGCTCCCTTCGCCGGCCTCGACTACGCTGACAGCAGCCTCGGCCAGTTCACATCCTATGGCGCGCACGGCGGCATGGCTGACGGTAAGCACATTGGCCGCCGAGTTGCGGAGACGGCAATTGAGCAGAGCGAGTGCAGGCGCCTGCGGATCGGCACCTTCACCGTCGACGGTAACACCCCATGTGGTATTGCGTACGACGGTATGCGACATACGATTGCCTGTGGAACCGGACATGAACTCTATGCCTCCCCACTGGCCCGACATAATGTCGTAGGGGATGCGGCCGACGACCTGATCGAAACGGTCACCTGTGATGTCGACCGGCGCCTCGGGAGTGCCTTCGGTAACAAGCGTGCCGTAGACGCGCATATACGCTCCGGCATGGAAACAGAGTTGCTGTCCCTCGCCGAGAGTGAGCGTCGCTCCCTGCTCCACTACAAGGCTGTCGAAAATCTGGATCGGCTTGGTACCCTCCCAGCGCGTGTCGGCAGTAATGCGCGGCTCATGCATGCGCATCACGTCGCGTCCGTAGGCATTGATCACCACCGTCGAGGTCACACCGTTGACCACAATGTCGACCGGAGCGTTTATCTCGATCGGCAGCTGAGCGCCGTTTTCGGGGAGCGTGGCCTCGACAAGGACGAATATGGAGTCGTTGGCACGGATCTCCACATCGGTGAAGTCACGCCCCGACATGCCGTCGACATTGAAGCGGAACACATCGCGCCAGGCATCGTCGCGCACACGCAGCGACGACACGATCATACCTTTGTCGTGGCGGTTGTGGATCTTGAACAGATGCGTGGGCGTGCCCTCCCCGGTAAATACAAGCCCGAGGCGGAGAGTATCGGTAGAGAATTGCGGCTGATCGGAAGCATTCGTGGAGAAACCATCCTCCACACAAGCCGAAAACAAGATGCAGGCTATCGCGCAGACAGCCCATATATAGATAGCGGATATTCTTTTCATATGTGCTTATTTAACGGCAAACCACCGTCATATATTGCACATTCGCATTCAAAGCATGGCAACCGGCATTCAACGCGCAGGGGAAGGCCTCATCAAAGAGTGCCCTTCGACGATGGAAGCGTGAAATGCAGCGGGTCGCGGCGCACTGCCTGGCGCAAGGCTCGCGCGAACGCCTTGAATATCCCCTCGATCTTATGATGCTCGTTAGTGCCTTCGGCCCGCACGAATAGATTCATCCCCGCGGCATCGCTGAGCGACTTGAAGAAGTGGAGGAACATCTCGGTAGGCATATCGCCGATCTTCTCGCGCCGGAACTCGGCGTCCCACACGAGCCAGGGACGTCCGCCGAGGTCTATGGCCACGGTACAGAGCGAGTCGTCCATCGGGAGCACGAATCCATATCGTTCGATACCCATCTTGTCGCCGAGAGCCTCGCGCAGGGTATGTCCGAGCACAATAGCGGTATCCTCGATGGTATGGTGCTCGTCGACATGCAGATCGCCCTCGGCATGCACCGTAAGATCGAATGCGCCGTGCTTGCCTATCTGCGCGAGCATATGGTCGAAAAATCCCACTCCCGTATGGATATCGGTATGGCCGTTGCCGTCAAGATTGATCTCGACGGAGATCGTGGTCTCGGACGTGGCGCGTGACCAGCGGGCACGGCGCACACCGCCCTGCAGCATGGCGGCCACCGCATCCCACGAGCGAGTGACCGTGACTACCGTAGCGTCAAGCTCCAGACGACTGATCTCGGCATAAAGCTGCTCGGTAGGCTCGGCAAGAAGAATAGCTTTCGCTCCGAGATTACGAGCAAGCATAGCATCGGTAAGCCGGTCGCCTATCACATATGACCCTTCGAGATCATAGCCTCCCGAGGTGTATTCGCCCAAAAGGGCCGTACCCGGCTTGCGTGTCGGTGCATTATCTTCCGGGAAAGTACGGTCGATAATGATGTCGTCGAACCTCACTCCTTCACCGGCAAAAGCGTCGAGCATCTTGTTGTGGGCAGGCCAGAAAGTCTCTTCGGGAAAAGAGGGTGTACCGAGACCGTCCTGATTGGTCACCATCACCAGACGGTAAGGGAGCCGTGAGGCAATGAAATGCATGGCGCGCAGGGCACCGGGCACAAATTCAAGTTTTTCAAGAGAATCGACCTGATAATCTACCGGCGGCTCGGTTATAAGCGTTCCGTCGCGGTCGATAAACAGGGCACGAGGGAGTGTGTTCTCGTTCATGGTGTTTTATGTTAGGATAGAATAATCATGCTTTGGAATATTCGGCGAGAGCGTCAAGCAGGAGGGCATTTTCCTCCGGCATACCTACGGTAATGCGCAGACACCCGGCACACAGCGCCACACGCGAGCGGTTGCGCACTATTATCCCCTTGTCGCGAAGCCGGGCGTAGATACCGTCGGCATCGGTGGTGGCGACAAGAATGAAATTGGCATCGGAGGGGTAGACATGCGTCACCACCGGCAGAGCGGCAAGCGAAGCGGCAAGGCGCTTGCGCTCGGCCACGAGAGCCTCGGCCACACGGGCCACCTCATCGGCGGAATCGAGCACCCGCAGGGCCTCACGCTGGGTGAGTATGTTGATATTGTAGGGATACTTCACGTTGTTGAATATCCCGATAATGTCGGAGTGCGCATATGCTATACCAAGACGCATCGCGGCGGCGGCCCACGCCTTGGAGAATGTCTGCATCACGATCAGACGCGGCAGGCGACCGAGACGCGACACCATCGAGCCGTGCGGCGAGAAATCCACATACGCCTCATCGACCACTGTTATCCCGCCGAAGCGCCCGGCTATGCGTTCAAGCTGCTCAAGGGGATAGGCATTGCCCGTAGGATTGTTGGGCGAGCATATCCATATCACCTTGGTATTGGCGTCGACAGCCTCGAAAAGCGCATCCTCGTCGATGGTGAAATCGGGTCGCAGCGCCACCGGGCGGTACTCCACATCGTTGATAGCGGCGCACACACTGTACATGCCGTAGGTAGGCTCGATAGCCACAACATTGTCGATGCCCGGGCGGCAGAAGGTACGGTAAGTGATGTCGATACACTCGTCGCTCCCCACGCCGAGAAATATATTGTCGGTCTCCACCCCGCGGATGACGGCAAGACGACGCTTCACGTCGGTCTGCAACGGATCGGGGTAGCGGTTGAGCCCCTGTATCATGCTGTTTTCATTGGCGTCGAGCCAAGCCCGTGCCTCGCCGGAATATTCGTTGCGGGCACAGGTATATGGTTGCAGGGCAAGTATGTTGGGGCGCACAAGCTGCTGGAGTGTCATTTGCTGAAGTTGCTTTGGTGAAATTAGCGGTTGGAAGTACGTACTTTAGCTGCGAGGGC
>JAHZGZ010000331.1:39070-44439 GCA_019420545.1 Bacteroidales bacterium
TCGGCGCCAGGGCGGCGATACCCTCGGGGGTAAGCTTCTGAAAAGTGATCTTGCGCATGAAGCTGTCGATGTTGACGCCGCTGTAGGCGCGTGCGTAGCCCGAGGTGGGGAGAGTATGGTTGGTACCCGACGCGTAGTCGCCCGCACTTTCGGGCGACCAGGGGCCGATAAACACCGACCCGGCGTTGCGCACCTTCGCACAGAGGAGGTCGGCGTCGCGATGGTTGAGAATCAGGTGTTCGGGAGCATATAGGTTGCTGAACTCCATCATCTCGTCGTCGTCATGCATCAGGATCAGGCGGCTGTGTTCGAGCGAATGCATCATCATGTCGCGGCGCGGGAGGGTGGCGAGCATCCCGTCGATCACACCGGGCAGCGCCTCAAGCAGACGCCCGGAGGTGGTGAGCAGTATCGACTGGCTGTCGGGGCCATGCTCGGCCTGCGAGAGGAAATCGGAGGCCACAAATGCCGGATCGGCATATTCGTCGGCGATGACCAGCACCTCCGAAGGGCCGGCAGGCATGTCAATGGCACACCCGCGCAACGTGGCCTGCTGCTTGGCCTCCATCACGTAGCGGTTGCCCGGGCCGAAAAGTTTGTCGACACGCGGTATGCTCTCCGTGCCGAATGTCATTGCCGCGATGGCCTGGGCGCCGCCGGTACGGAATATACGCCCTACTCCGGCCACTTTGGCAGCATATAGTATGGCGGGATGAATGGTGCCGTCGGGTCCCGCGGGAGTACACAGCTCGATCTCGGGGCATCCGGCGATACGCGCGGGAATAGCGAGCATCAGTACGGTGGAGAAGAGCGGGGAATTGCCTCCGGGGATGTACAGCCCCACACGCTGAATGGCGACGGGACGCTGCATGCACACTACCCCCGGCATGGTCTCGACCTCGACAGGCGCCGGAATTTCGGCACGGTGGAAGGCGGCGATATTGCGCGCGGCATCCTCGATAGCACGGCGCAGTTCGGGAGCAAGCAGTGTGGCAGCACGCTCTATCTCCACGTCGCTCACGGCAAGACTGTCGGCGACAGCTCCGGTAAAGCGGCGCTCATAGTCGCGCACGGCCTCGTCGCCGCGTGCAGCCACATCGTCCATGATGGCGCGCACCGTAGCCGACACCTGCGCGGCCTGCGATGCGAGGGCGCGTGAGGTAAGAGAGTTCCATTCCCTGCGGTCGGGATATCGTAGTATCTCCATATCTATATATCCGTGGGGTCAGAGTATCATTTTCTCGATGTCGAGGGCGAGGATGCCTTCGGCACCGGCAGCTTTGAGGCGGCTCACGATCTGCCAGAACATCTTTTCGTCGAGCACCGAGTGGACCGAACACCAGTCGGCATTGGCGAGAGGGAGCACCGTGGGGCTCTTCATGCCGGGAAGAATGGCCAGCACCTCGTCGAGTTTCTCGCGTGGCACGTTCATCAGTATGTATTTGCGCCCCTCGGCCGCCTTCACGGCCTCGAAGCGAAATAGAAGTTCATCGAGAATGGCGGTCTTCTCCTCGGTCAGTGTGGTGCCAGCTCCCTTGATAAGCACGGCCTGGGAGTCGAGCACTGAATGTACCTCCTCCAAATTGTTGCTGACAAGGGTCGATCCCGACGACACGATATCAAATATAGCATCGGCAAGACCGATACCGGGAGCGATCTCCACCGAGCCGCTTATCACATGGATGTCGGCACTGATATTGTTGTCGGCAAGGAATTTGCGCAATATGTTGGGATATGATGTAGCGATCTTGCGGCCATTGAACCATCCGATACCGTTGTAGTCGATATGCTGGGGAATGGCGAGGGACAGGCGGCAGCGACTGAAACCAAGCTCTTTTACAATATCTACCGTACTTCCCTTTTCAAGCACTTCGTTGAGACCTACAATACCGAGGTCGGCGGTGCCGTCGGCTACTGTACCCGGGATATCATCATCGCGGAGAAACAGAAATTCCACGGGAAAATTGCGTGATGGCACAAGCAACGTGCGTTTTACCGCCGTCAGCTTGATACCGGCTTCTGCAAACAGAGCCATTGTCTCATCATACAGACGCCCCTTCGACTGGACAGCGATACGTAATCTTTTTTCCATTATATATTGTATATTTTCGTCATTTACACTTTAGCTATATGCAAATTTAATAAAAAACATCCGTGCCGCCAACAGAATATTCCGATTTTTACAATAATCATCGGTTTGGCGACTATCCGAAAGACAATCATTCTTTATATGCTGCACAACATATCAATATTCTTGCATATCACCACAAATAACATTAAATTCGCATAATATGAAAAAGTTGACACTATGTCTTTTAATTCTCCTCGGTAAGCTATCAGTAAACGCCCTCTTTTAGATGAGAAAAATAGTACTAATTATTGGTCTATCAGTTTGTTTCATATTGTCATGGGCATACAAGAACCCCTCATATAATTCAGACAACTCGGATATGGCCATATTATATAGAATATTGCCTGACAGTATTCATTCAATGCTTCATAATAAGCCGATATTATTTTATTCTTATGGGCATTATGGGTATTCATGGTCTATCGCAACAAAAACAGAAGATAACATTCGTGTATTCAGCGGAAGAGTAAGTTACTCAGGCGATTGTTATTTAGAGAACCCAATGGGAAGAAACCGGTTTGACTCTACCGCATTTTTTTCGGCTAATAAATCACTCTTATCATGGGGAATTGATTCCATCTCCACTGAAAGACCAACAATGAAACCAATTAAGTGTGACTCTTGCATTTCAATCCATAGCATTCTTTCAGTAATTGATTCATGCGGCAAAACTGTCTTTAATTCGGACAATACAATTGCATTCTCGGGACCTGACAGCTTAAAATTCAACAACAAATTTCATAAATTATGTTTGATAATGCGATGGCTTTCGGACCCGGAAATTAGAACATATATTACCGATTCTATGATTTCAATATAATTTCTTTTGCCGAGCTCTACATTTAAATCAATCATTAAACAAAATCCAGGAGGAATATATATTAACAAATAATATGGCGGATTTAGAACTTGATTCGAAGAATATATCACGACTTTTCAAAATAGGGAAATATCGGATTCAAAAGAATAGAAATACCCTGTTTAAGAGATTCATCGCTTTCACATATCTCTTTGGGGTATACACTATTATGACATTACATTTCTCCTACCATATCCGTATTGCAGTAAAACCTCTCGGCTATCTTATCATCTTACTTATAGCGGTGAGTGTTTACACTGTTTATATCATTATCAATCATTTATTAATACAAAAAGTCGTGTCACATAAAATACTTGGAATTTTTGACATACTTACACTCATTATGCTATTATGTTTAGCCATTAGTGACGGATGGGTCTCAAACTATCATTACTAATCCAACCAAATAAGTAAGTCATCTAAATTATTAAGTAACTATAATATAATGTAGGGACGCGGCGTGCCGCGTTGCACCAACATAATCAACTACTTACATATTACATGATGTAACGCGGCACGCCGCGTCCCTACATTTTCGCATTTTGCAACACCTTCATATACTGTTCCTTGAATCCATACAAATTGTCAGATAAACAGTCAACGGCATATGTCGTGGAAAGTGACGGAGAAATCTTCGCCCATGTAGCGGAAATAGCTTTTGCAGAAATTGTCGTAGACGCTGCGAGCCATTGCAGGTACATGTCGCCGCCCGGAAAGTATCTGGCATTTTATGCGCAGTGCGTCCTCGTTGAGCTCGTCATGAAGAAATATAGTGTCGGCAATCTCCAGCTGCACATCTTCTGGAAGTTCCCTAAAAGCAGTGTCGCCTATAAGACTGTTGAGCAGATGCATACACTGCTGAGAATATTCCGCCTTGAACGGATCGAGCCACGCCGCATGAACATCCGCCAGCAACGGCCCTTTCATAAGACTCCCGCGCATCATATTCCACTTCTCCGACGCGGAAAGACGCGATGAATTGCCGTTGAGACAGTCAAAACTGTCGAGTATGCGGTTGATATCGACACCTATGCTATTGAGATTGACAACATAATATTTCTCATCGGAAACGATTGAAATATCACCCACCTCCTGAAGCATCTTGCGCAGACGCCGCATGTAGACATTACGGTTGTTGCGTGCCGCTTCAGGCTCCATCTCCTTCCAGAGGGTCTCGTCGATATTGCGCACAGCGACTCCTTTCTCAGAATTTCTCGCTCTAAGGATAAGGAATGCAAGCAGATCGCGGGTCTTGGCCGAGAATTTCGCCGTGATGTCGGAGCCGTCATTGGCTTTCACGGCAAATGTGCCGACAAGCGATATGCTGTCGGCCGACCCGTCGGAGACTTCTGTAGCAGCAGCCGGTAGCCCGGAGTTTGGCCCGGAAACCGGATGGGGCGATGCATTCACCTCAGCCACAGACGGTAATTCACTTTTAGCCGTCAGTTCCTGCGAAACGTCGCACTTACTACGACGTCGGCGCCATATTATTATCGCAGCACCTCCGCCAACGAGAAGAATCACTCCTCCCCCGAGAAGCCACCACAACAGCCTTCCGGGATTCTGCTGATGAGTGTTGACAGCCTCAGCGCGCCGGTCGGGAACGCCTTCAAGAGGTGCCGTTACAGCATATACACCAAGTTCATGCGACATGTCGGAAAGCCAGCGGTCGATGACAAAGTAATACGAAGAATCGACATAGGAGTAATAGAGCTGAAGCACAATGTCGCGGATCGACATGGGAATGCCGAGCGGCTCTGTTACAGGCTCGATACCGGGGCGGTCACGCCATATCCTGACAAGCTGACCGCCATAGCGGGTTGTGCCCACAACGAACGATCGCGTGGAGGGCTCGTATATCATGGTCTGGGAGCAGAGGAAGTCATAACTCAGCGAATCCATTTCCCACAGTTTCTCGCCGCTCAATGTACGCAGATCATACTCATAAAGATCGTAATAGTAGCGCGTCTCAAACTCCTGGCGCCCCGACTCGTTTCCATGTCCCCCAAACAGATAAAGCTTACCGTCGGCCACGGCCATGGCGCTTGCGTTGCGGGGATGGGGCGTAGGAGTGAGACGTCGCTCCACGATACTGTCGGTGAACGTGTCGACAACAAACATGTTGTCCTTGTACATATGAAATCCGTAGCCACCGAAAGCATATCCGTAGCGGCCGTCGAGCACCCAGGCGTGGGCGCCATATTTGGCGCCGTCGGTGTCGCCCGACGGCAGACTCCAGCGCCGGGTGTCGAAATCGTACCATGAAAGGGTATTATTCCCGGCGTTGAACGACATCAGCTTCCCCTCGGGGAGATAAAACATCGAACCGGAATAGCGCAACGCCCTCTCGCCGTCGGCCACAGCTACAGTCACGGACGT
>JAHZGZ010000331.1:44449-56450 GCA_019420545.1 Bacteroidales bacterium
GATACCGTGGTCATCGTAGAGTCTGTAGCGACAAACAGACGCAGCCCCGCAGGGTCGAAAGCCGTCTGCATCGTCTCGTCGGAAGTGGAAAGCGAATACACCCGGCGCATGATGCTGTGGGCATCGGCGATCCATACGGAATGTATCCCAGTGGCAGACGCGCCGCCGACGGAATCGGGAGCACTGTCGCCGATATGCGTTTTCAGTTTCCAGAAATAATCCGTACGGCCATTGTTGGTAATACGTATGTCGCACACATTGATCGGAGCCACGTCGCGGTGTACCTGCTGTCCGAAAGTCACCACAGCCTCGGTCATCGACCCGAGATCACAGTGTGCGGTCACCGCCGTCTTGTTGCCGCTCATGAGCGATACGGTCGATTTATCCCTGTCAAGCCGGAGAGTAATGTCTGTGGCTCCGTTGAAAGGGATTTCTTTACCGGAAAAAAGACGGTCGTTGATCACCAACACCGGATTGAGCGACGACGAAGGTATCATTATGCGCACCGATGTGCCGTCGTTGCCTTTCAGTTCAAGGAAGTCGCCATACTGGGTCAGCTCCTCACGCCGCAGTTCGGCCACAAAGTCCAACGTGAAGAGATCGCCGATTCTCACCGGATTTCCATTATTCAGAATAAGCGTCGTACGCTGCTCAGGCGACTGCTTATGGGCGTGAAACATCACCCCATAGTTCATACCATGGAGCTGGCACACAGCCACAAAGGATATGATCAAGGTATTTAAAAAGCATTTCAGCCTGAACATCGTATTCACATGTGTGGTAGATTCGACCGATAAAGTTATACAATTAAAACGGCATAATCAAGCGCGCACCGCCTATTTTTTCAGCGCGCTGCCATACAATAAGTCCCATACAATAAGTTGCGCCCTTGAACTCGGCAGTTGGTCAGCAAAGTCCGGACATGGATTCTATCCCATCATTTGCCAATCTCAAAATAATTGACTATATTTGTATCATAATAATAGCAGTATTATGCCTACAGACACTAATAATACTAATATATTATCTATATTATCCGGCTATGTGCTGGATAATGCGGATGACATTTCCCGGAAAGTTGCCGATAACTTCCGTAAGCGGCGTGTGGAGAAGAACGTTACCCGGCAACGCATTTCCGAGCTTTCGGGAGTTCCGTTGTCAACTGTAGCACGCTTCGAGCAGAAAGGACTCATAGCATTCGAATCGCTTATCAAGTTGGCTATGGCATTGGGATATGCTACGGATGTGCGCAATCTGTTCGGCACATCCCAATTCAACACCATGGAGGAACTTGATATGATTCGTCGTAAAAGCGGCGACAAAAGAGCATACACTAAGAGCTTATTTAATAATAAATCGAAATAATGAAAAATACCGGGAAACTCAAAGTCATATTTCGCGAGCAGATGGTCGGGGCTTTGTCGCTTACACCGGATAACCGGCTGAATGTCTTTGAATATGACAAATCATGGCTTGCCAACGGATTCAGCATATCTCCGCTTGAACTGCCGTTAAAGCCCGGCGTATTTATTGCCAGACCTCAGCCGTTTTATGGTAATTTCGGCATTTTTGAAGACAGTTTGCCTGACGGCTACGGACGTTATCTTCTTCACAAAACATTGTTACGCAAAGGCATAAACGATTCAGACTTGTCATCATTAGACCGGCTTGCCATTGTGGGCGATAACGGTATGGGCGCACTCTCCTACTCGCCGGCGATTAACCTTGAACAGGAAGAACCCGTCACCGATTTTGACATGCTTCAGCAGATTGCTCTTGAAGTATTAAAAGAACAACAGGACAATGATGCCGGACTGTTGCTCTACAATAGCGGCAATAGTGGCGGTGCACGTCCGAAAGCGATATTTTCAGATTCGGAAGGACACTGGATAGTCAAGTTCAGACACACCTACGACCCGACCGATATGGGAATTCAGGAATACCGATACAACGAAATCGCACGAAAATGCGGAATCATTGTGCCAGATTTCCGCCTTATTAACGGACGCTACTTTGCATCCCGGCGTTTCGACATCGACACCGACGGTAAACGACTTCACACCGCAACGGCAGGCGGTCTGCTATGCATATCGCTTAGAGAACCGTTTTTGGATTACTCAAATCTTCTCGCACTCACCGGATATATAACACAAAGCCGTGAAGATGTGGAGCAGATGTATCGCCGTATGCTGTTCAATTATCTTACGGACAACAAAGATGATCATTGCAAGAATTTCAGTTTCTATGTAGTCAGAGATTCCAACACGGATGCCTGGCATTGGCGTCTTGCACCGGCATACGATCTCACGCTATGCACCGAAGGATACAACGGCGAACACGCAACCTCTGTCAATGGTACAGGTCATCCCGGATTATCCGACTTTATCTCAGTCGGTACAAAAATAAGACTGTCTGAGTCCCGATGCCGCGAGATAATTGAAGAAGTCCGTTCCTGCTGCACCGAAATAACCCGTTATCCTTTCAAATAAAGCTAAATCATGGACGGCAGACAATACATGATAATAGATTAAGGAATGTGACAGCCACACAAGTCGATACATAAGAATATTCCGATTTTTCGCGACCGAGCGAATTTACGGGATATTAAGGTAGATCTATGCAGTCTTTTGAAGAGCATACCATCTATTGTTAATAAATTTGTATCAATGGATCTAAGACATCTTGTAAAACAATGTCAAAGTGGCGATAGAGAAGCGTTTGGTATTCTTTATCAGACCTATCTTAACAAGATGCATGAGATTGTGGCATACTACATTCATAATTCCGAAGTAGTATGGGACATTCTGCATGATGGATTTCTTATTGCCTTTGTTTCAATAAATTCTTTGAGAAACGCCTCAAAAATAGAAGCATGGCTTACTTCTATAATGAAAAATCTTGCTCTACAGTATCTTAAAGAAGAATCCAATCATATATCACTCTCCTTATCAGATGTTTCCGTTACGGATGATTTCCATAGTGACAGCAGTCCGACCTACGAATTGACATGGGAAGAACTTAACAGAATTATCAATCTTCTACCTGAAGGATATGGTAAAGTTTTCCGCCTGGCAGTGCTTGACGGACTGTCACATAAAGAAATCGGTGCGCTGCTCGGGATAGCGCCCCATTCATCGTCGTCACAACTCGCCCATGCAAAGGCCATGCTGCGTCGAATGATAACAAAATACAAAGTTGGTATGGGTATTTTATCCATTGCAGCTATAATTTTAATCCTGTGGTACGGACAGTTCAAGCATAAAAATGACATATTGTCACATCCCATACTCAGCAATAAAAATGAAGAAGAAATACAACCTGTCATTGAAACGGTCATCGACAAAGAATTGAAGTGCGACAATATAACAAAAAGAAGAATTACACATAAACCATTATATGCAGAGTCACAGTTACACGAAAAGACAGCAAACATAACGAAGTCCAATAATGATAGTATAGCAATACAAGAGAATGACAGCCTACCTGATGACACCATGACAACCGAGCCATCACATATCATTGACAATGGAAAGCCTGTTGCAAAAGTAGACTTACATCTTGCACAATCTATTGAGAAGCCCAAATGGTCTTTGTCATTGGCATACACCGGTAACATTGAACAAAACGTAATAAACCGTTACAAAATACCCACACCCGGGATTCCGGACATGGAAGCTCCATCTGGTGAAATCGAAGTAACCGAAAAGTCACATCACTACGTACCATTGGTTGTCGGATTGTCGCTTAACAAATCGCTTACATCACGTTGGAGTATAGAAACCGGTTTACGCTATACTTTACTTAGATCGGATTTTCACTCAGACAACAACATAAGAACAACAGAGATGGTACAACGCATACATTATATCGGAGTGCCGGTTAAATTCAACTATCGAATATTTACACATCGAGGTATCTCTTTGTATGGTCAAGGAGGCGGTACACTCGATATTCCCGTTTATGGAAGACAGTACATAGTGGAATATTTTTCCGAACCCCAATCTCTCCATTCGAATAGAGTCTATATCGATGTTCCATTGCAATGGTCGGCAGAGGGCGGTCTTGGCATTCAGTATCATCTTACTCCATCTCTCAGCATTTATGCAGAGCCGTCTTTCTATTATTATTTCAACCCCCGCTCTGACATTAAAACAATACGTCAGGAAAAGCCGATTGAATTCTCTTTACCAATTGGAATAAAGATAACATGGTAAATGAATTTGAAAATATAATAAAATAGGTATATACAGTCTTTGATCAAGTATTTCATCTATATGGTGGAATTTTCAACAATCAATCTATATTATCAAAATGAAAGCAATAATAAATACGACTACAGTCATCAGTTGCCTGATAATTGCACTTTCACTTATTTCATGCACAGAGGAAACAGGAGCTACACCACTGTATGAGACATCACAAACATACATATCGGGCACACTACCTGTTATGTATATCGAAACTGAGAACCGAAAGCCCATAGTATCCAAAGAAGAATATCTCAAGGGCACGTACAGACTCGACCCCATGGGAACAGAGGGAATAGAAGCACTCGGTTCTGAAAACGGCCCTTTGCCCATGCAAATACGCGGCCGAGGTCACTCTTCTTGGAAAGCCAGAAAGAAACCCTATAAAATCAAGCTCGATAAAAAGACCGCTATCCTGGGAATGCCCCGGAACAAGCATTGGGCTCTCTTAAAACCGGATGAAGGAAATGTCGCCGGTTATGAATTAAGCAGGATTCTGGGTTTAAGATGGGCGCCAAGCCTACGGCCGGTAGAAGTAGTGCTGAACGGCGATTACATCGGGCTGTATTTCCTTACCGAGACTATACGCATCGATGAAAACAGAGTGGACATATACGAACAACAGGATCAAGAAACCGATCCCGTGCTAATAAAGGGAGGTTGGTTGGTGGAAGTTGACAACTATCGAGATGACTGTCAGATTACAATTCCTGAAAACAGCCGCTGGGATATGAATGTGCGCTATCATTCACCGGAAAATCTCTCTTCAGCTCAATTGCAATGGCTTACCAATGAGTTCAAGGCCATGAACACGGCAATTTATTCCTCGGATAAAACCTCAACTGCATGGGAAGAATTCATTGATGTGGAAAGTATGGCCCGCTTCTTCATTCTTCAGGAAGTCATGGACAATCCTGACGGATTCCACGGTAGCTTTTATTTACATAAAGACCTGTCCGACAATGCAAAATGGATAGCAGGCCCGGTATGGGATCTGTCATGCTATCATCGGGAAAAGACCGATTACACATTCCGCATGAAGGTACACTACGGTTTTACCCCACACTGGATCGGCGAAATAATACAATATGACAGTTTCTGTAAAACTGTGGAAAAAGTATGGAGAGAAGTATATCCCGATAAACTTACCCAAATATATACGCATATAGATGAGGTGATGCTCCCTCTTGAAGAGGCATGGAAACATAATTGCGAACGATGGAACTTCGACCCCACAGAAACAGCACCATTCCTCGCCTCAAGAATAAAAAAATCTTTGGAGCGCAATATGGAGTGGCTGAATCAACATTTACCCGTAAGCAAAGTTTCTTCGAGCATAGCTCCGCTATCCGACGGAACGTCTCAGCCAATAATGGTATTCAACCTTCAAGGAATCCATATCGGAACTTATTCAACGGAATCAGAGGCAAGAAGCGCTCTGAAAAAAGGCATATATATCATCAACGACAGAAAAGTACAGATTGAGTAATCTCGGAGTATGTTTACTTTTAGTACTGGAGGTAGATGAAGGGGACTATGCGGGAGGAGCGCACCTGGATAATCACAAGCACCACAATGGCAAGAATCACGGCCTGCCACACGGGGGTAAGCGCTATGTAGCGGTCGCGCAGACGGTCGCTCCAGCGGCGCGGGGCGAAGTGCATCAGGTACCCTCCGAGCATCACGAGAATGACGGCAAGATACCCTTCGACAAGCTGCGGAGCCACCGACAGATGGAAGTTGGTAAATATCTGGCCTATCATCTGACCGACATGCTCCATAGAGCGGGCACGGAAAAACATGAATCCGAGCGCCATCAGGTTGAATGTAAGGAAGATGTTGGCCACACGACGCCACCACTGGTCGCGCCTGACCCCGGGAGGGGCCGGGAAAGCCTTGCGCAGGGCCTTGTGGACGACAAGCAACAGGCCGTTCCACGCTCCCCAGATAATGTACATCCACGACGCGCCGTGCCATAGGCCGCCGAGAAGCATGGTATTGAACTGGTTGGCATATGCGCGGCGTGTGGAACAGCGGCTTCCGCCCATCGGTATGTAAAGGTAGTCGCGAAGCCATGTCGACAGCGAGATATGCCAGCGACGCCACCACTCGGTAGGGCTCTGCGACTTGAACGGAGCGTTGAAATTGTCCTTGAACGAAAAACCGAGCAGCAAGGCCAGACCTATCGCCATGTCGGAGTAGCCCGAGAAGTCACAGTAGAGCTGCAGTGTGAAGCCATATACGGCAAGCAGATTCTCCAGACCGGTAAACATCGCGGGATTGTCGAACACGCGGTCGACGAAGTTGCCGCTGATATAGTCGGCTACAATAACTTTCTTGATAAGTCCGGCAATGATAAGGAACAGCCCCGCGCCAACCATCGCACGTGTCGCCACGGGACGTCGGCGTATCTGCGGAAGCATGTCGGCGGCACGCACCACAGGACCGGCAAGCAGAGGAGGAAAGAAAGTAAGGAAAAAGATGTAGTCGAGCAGGTTGGTAGCGGGCCGCAGGGTGCCGCGGTATATGTCGACGATATAGCTTATCGAACGGAAGGTAAAGAATGAGATACCGGCGGGGAGTATGATATCGAGCGCGTCGAAGTCGGTGTTGCTTATCGAGGCGAATGTGCTGAATATCAAGTTGAGATACTTGAAGTAGACAAGCATGCCGACATTCATCACCACATTGAGGGCAACGATGCCGCGACGCACGATATTGTTGCGCGCATTGCCGAGCCACAGGCCGAGCAGATAGTCGGAGATGCATACACCAAGCAGTATGAAGCAGCATTCGGCACTCGACTTGTAATAGAAATAGAGCGAGAAAAGGATGATACACACCATACGCGCTCCCGACCACCGGCTAAGAAGCCTGTAGAGGAAGAAAAGCGCCACAGCAAGGAGCAGGAAAAGTCCGGTGTTGAACAGCAGCGGACTTGCCGGATCGAAAAGCATTACCGCACGAAGCCGTTCGGTGTCTATCCATGAGGTAACGGCTTCCAGCATATGGTGTATGGGGGTTACGATCTCAAACAGTGACATTATTTCGCGTCTTTGGAAACAGCTTTTTTCAGAGCCTCGTAAAGCAGCTGGCCCTGCACGTCATAGCCCTTTACGGAATTGTGGATACGGTCGCGGGCCATCATACCGGCCGATATCCATTTGGCAGAGGCGCCGGCGCCACCGGCCACCTCATAGAAGTCGTAGGTCGGAATCTTATTGTCGCGGCCGTAGCGCAGTATCACCTCACGCATGGCGCTGACACGCGGATTCACCACATACGAGCGCACACGGCGCCGACGCCGCTTGCGTCGCACCGAAGTCGAACGCTGGCACTCCATGGGGGTAGTAAGGAGAATCTGTGCTCCCGGGCAACTACGCCGCAATCCATCGACCATAACGGCGATGGAGCTGTACATCTCGTCGGAGGTCATGCGGCTGAACGCCTCGTTTGCCCCCAGGCTCACGATTATCAGGTCGGGAGAAAGGAGCGCGACGCCGTCACCGAACCGTTCGATGCCGTTGTAGCTTACATAAGCGGCGCCATTGTTGCCGATGACATGATAAAGCAATCCCCCCGGGCGCATGCGTTCAAGCGACATTCCGTAGAGCGCCTGGTCTGAGGGGAGCGACATATCAAGCCCGAGGGTCGACACCGGCTGAGGAAGAGTCACCACCGACACCAGCGAGTCGGTGCGCACAGCAGTCGCGGCATACGGCACCGCGGGAGCGACCTCCGGACGCGCGCTGTGAAGCAGGCACACGCAGTCGAATATCTGGGGGGTACCCGTGCGCGAAAGCGTCGCAACCTCTATCGTGCCTTTGCCCGACATAGGTGTTGTCGACACGCCGGTAAATCCCATCTTCGTAGCCCAGGGGCGCTTCATCAGCTTCGATGACACCCATACGCCGTCAACTCCACGAAAGGCATAGTCGCGCGGCTCATTTGTACCGGCCATCTTGAGCGGAGTGACGAGTCCGCGCCCGGCATCGCCATAATCCGACTGTAGGCGACGGCGCACCACCGACGTCGCTACATCGGCCTGAAGATGCGAATCGCCTATATGCACGATGCCGACACGCTGCGAGTCGGCATGCGCGAACCGTTCCCGCAGAGCGCTCCAGTCGGCGCCGTTCATGCGCACGGTGTCGGCACTCTTCTTTATGAACGCCGGAATTTCAATCGTCTCCGGTTCTGGAGCCGACGTATAGTCGACCTCCGGATTGATACGGATGTCGGCATCGTCATTCTCCACGGCACCGTCGGGGAGCTGCTGTGCCGCCACAGGCACTCTCCCGCCAACCATGAGCATGGCGACACATATTATTATATATCTAAGGATTGATTGCATGTTTCAACGATTTAACAAACTCGGCCGCCAGCACCGAGCCACCGTGATGGTTGAGATGTATATAGTCTTTGTTGGCTCGTGGCGGCGATGCGTTGGCCCACGCCACTATGGCGCCGTCGCCGCCCATTGCCTCGCGAGTGTCCCAGAAGAGGCATCCGGTACGCCGCGCCACCTCGCGCTGCGCAGCCACCATATATACGGCGCCGGGCATCGACTCCACATCGGCACCTCGTTTCTGACCTCGGTCGCCGATACCCATAAGCATTATGGCCGCATCGGGATAACACTCACGGATATGCTCCACGACCTTAGTCATGAGTTTTCCATATGAAGAATAGTCGGTCTGTCCGGCCGACATGGCGTTGATACCGAATTCAAGCACAATCACGTCGTAGCCGATACCGCCGGCTCGCAATCCGCTGCATACGCCGGCGGAGACATCGCGCAGCGTTACCCCGGAGAATCCTCGCGACGACATACAGTCGACGGCCACACCGGTGTGCGCATCGAGCCATACACCGAGAGCGGTGATCCCGCTGCCTGAGGGTATGCTCACCTCAAACGAGCTGACCGAAGCGCTGTCGACCGAAAGAGTCTGTATGTTTTCATCGGGAGCAACTTCGCGCATATCCCATTCGCCGCCGTTGGAACGAAGGCGCACGGTGCCTCCCGCAGGCGCCCAAAGAGCAACCGTAGAGCGCGACCATGTGGCAGCATGCGGCACCTTTTTCACACCCGCATAGCGCGCCTTGGCGGTCTCGCTCTCCTTAGGGGTGGAATATTGCTCGCTGAGCCATGCATAGCTCCTCCTGTAACCTTTATGTCCGGCAACGCTCACCGACCATCCGCCACCACTCTGACGCACGGAGCGCCGGAAGCCGGGAAACTCACTGTACATGTTGACGTACCCTACCCCGCTGCCGCCGTAGCTATCCTGAAGCAGAGCGCGTACATCCTGAGTGAATATGTCGCCCTCGATGTACGAATCGCCCACAAAAGCGAGCCTCACACATCGCTCACGGCTACGGGCGAACGCATCGCGCAGACGCCTGATACCGGAGCCGTCTGCCGAGTAATCCTCGATCATCACATATCCGTCACGACGGGGATCGATCGGCTCGGGCACAACGGCTTTCCCGCCGTCAGAAGATACGGAGAGTGTATCGGCCGGCAGCATGGAATCAGCCTCGCCGTCGGTTGCGCCATTCTGCGCCCGAGTGGCCTCCTCGGCCTCAAGTTCGCGCTGCATGGCCATGAGAGCGCTGTCGACAGGGGCGTCGTCGCTCTCGGCCTCGTCGACCGGACGGCGGTACTGCTCGGCTACAATGTCATCGAAAAGGGAAAAATCGCGCAACGCCCCTCCGGTAAGGCAGTTGAGCGGCAACAGCGACACCACGAAGATTATGGCGAGCGCAATAAGCAATATATATGAGGCCCTTCCGGGTTCTTCGGGGAGTTTCATAGGGTGGATACAACTGATTTTTGTAGGGTATACTCAGCCACACAATGCCTGAGAACAGAACTTTTTGCCTCAGTCTCAAGCCATTCGTCGGCAGGATCCGACAATGCGGTGATCCCTCCCCCGGCATAGATGCAGCACCCTCCCGAGGGATTGAAGCACATACTACGCAGATTGACGAACGCACGGATACCTTCGGCAGAGTTTACGCCGACATATCCGCCATAAAGGGAGCGCGGAGCTTCGAGCGTGCGGATCATGTCGAGCGACGCCTCGCGTGGAAAACCTGACAGTGCAGGCGTTGGACTCAGCGCGTTGAGCAATGGGATGATCGGACCGGAGTAGCGGGCCGTTATGCGGTGACACAGATGTCGGATAGAGCCGAAATGCACATCCTCGGCCGGCGACACCTCGGCACGGATGCCGAACCGGGCGAAGGTATCGACGATAAAGCGCGTCACGTAGTCGTGCTCCTCGATATTCTTGGCGTCCCAGGCAGAACGACTGTCGCGCAACGTTCCGGCCAAAGCCATGGTGGTGATAATGTCGCTTCCGGCATCGCGGCGCAGCAGCAGTTCGGGCGTGGCACCGAGCCAGCAGCCCGCGTCAGGGGTGGTGAAAAGGAAGCGGAAAGTGTCGGGAAAAGCGTCGAAATAGCGCGATGCAACAGCGCACCAGTCGGCACACACATACGGGTCGGAGATACGCCGCGCATATACGGTTTTTCCTCCTCCGGATGCAGCGTGATGGGCTACAATCGTTGCGACATGCTCACGCTGGGCTTCGCGCGAAGTCGAAGGCGGCAGACCGACCTCACCGACCGTATCAACGGCAGTCGATTTGCCGTCTGCGGCAGGCTGCAAAAGCATGGGAAAGCGACCGTCATTGACAAACGGCGCATAAAAGAATCCGAAATCCCGGTTCTCGTCAGCAAGCACATGCGGCTCCGCCTCAAAAAAGGTGTAAGGCTCGGCGCCAGGCATTGCAAACAATGCCATAGGAACGCGGCGGCGCAAAGCGTCGCCGACTGAAGCGATCAGCGTATCAAGCATTTGGCGTTGCAATCAGTTCGAAAGGAAGAGCCTCGTCGACAGTGACTTCCACAAACTCTCCGGGCACGAGCGTGCGCGTCTTCTTTACGAGCACTTCCGGATCGACTTCCGGCGAATCCCACTCGGTACGGCCCACGTAATAGTCGGCATCCTCGCGATCCACAAGCACGCGGAGTGTGCGACCCACCTTGGCTGCATTGCTTTCGAGGGCGATCTCCTCCTGGACTGCCATAAGCCGGGCAAGACGCTCCTCCTTTACCTCGGGGGGAACAGAGTCAGTAAAATTGCGCGCGGCGTAGGTGTCATCCTCCTCGCAGTAGGCGAACGCCCCCATGCGCTCGAAGCGTTGCTCCCTGACAAAATCGAGAAGTTCCTCAAACTCGGCCTCACCCTCGCCGGGGAAACCCACCATGAGCGTGGTGCGGATATGTATGCCCGGCACGCGGCGGCGCAATTCGGCAAGCAGTTCGCGCGTACCCTGGGCATCGATATGCCGCCGCATGTTGGAAAGCACTTTGTCATTGATATGCTGCAGGGCTATGTCGAGGGAGGTACACACATTCGGACGACGAGCCATCACCTCGGCGATCTCCATCGGGAATTGCGCGGGATAGGCATAGTGGAGGCGTATCCACTCTACACCGGGTATGTCGGCCATACGGTCGATCAGCTCGGGAAGGGCCATGCGGCCGTCGTAGAGATCAGTACCATAGCTCGACAGATCCTGGGCTATGACGTTGAATTCCTTTACGCCGCGGGCCGTGAGATCGGTCACTTCCTGCAATATCTCCTCGATGGGGCGCGACTTGAAGCGGCCTGTAATCAAGGGTATGGCGCAGAAGGCACAGAAGCGGTTGCACCCTTCGGCGATCTTTATGTAGGCATGATG
>JAHZGZ010000331.1:56460-57664 GCA_019420545.1 Bacteroidales bacterium
AGACGGTCGTAGCCCGCAGCGGCGGGATGTTCGCCGTTGAGGCGGCTGATTACACCCGACCAGTCAAACTTGCCGTACCAGCCGTCGACCTCGGGGATCTCGGCGGGAAGTTCCTCGCGGTAGCGTTCCGAGAGGCACCCCATCACGTAGAGTTGCTTCACACGCCCCTCGGTCTTGGCCTGGGCGTATTCAAGTATGGTGTTGATCGATTCCTCTTTCGCGTCGCCGATAAATCCGCAGGTATTGATTACCACTACAGGCGCTGGGCGGCTTCCCTCGGGAGGATCGTGACGCGGCGTGAAGCCGTTGCGGCGCAGCATAGCCAGCAGGCGCTCCGAATCGACAAGATTCTTCGAGCATCCGAGCGTCACCACGTCAATTCTGTTCTTCGTAGATGTCATTTCTTACACTATGGTGAAATGGACTTTTTCCGTTGCGGGAGATAGAGGTATGCACACGTGCGCCATCAGCCGGCGTTGCCGAAAAGCGACTCGACAAACTCCTTTTTGTGGAACACCTGGAGGTCGTCGATCCCCTCGCCGAGGCCGATATACTTTACGGGGATGCGGAACTGGTCGCTGATGCCGATCACCACGCCGCCTTTGGCTGTACCGTCGAGCTTGGTTACGGCGAGCTCGTTGACCGAGGTGGCGGCGACAAACTGGCGTGCCTGCTCGAAAGCGTTCTGCCCGGTCGATCCGTCAAGCACGAGGAGCACTTCGTGGGGCGCGTCGGGCACGACTTTCTGCATCACGTTGCGTATCTTGGTGAGCTCGTCCATAAGGCCCTTCTTGTTGTGGAGACGCCCCGCGGTGTCGATGATCACCACGTTGGCGCCTGTTGCCTTGGCGCTCTGGAGGGTGTCATAAGCGACGGATGCAGGGTCACTGCCGAGTTTCTGCTTGATGACAGGCACACCGGCGCGCTCGCCCCACACGTCGAGCTGCTCTATGGCTGCGGCACGGAACGTATCGGCGGCGCCGAGCACAACCTTGTTGCCGGCCTTCTTGAACTGGGCTGCAAGTTTGCCGATGGTCGTGGTCTTGCCCACTCCGTTAACACCGACAACCATTATCACATGCGGCTGATGGTCGGCAGGGACGGTGAAGTCGGGGAGCGACGACTCGTTGTTGTTCTCGGCAAGCAATTCGGTAATCTCCTCGCAGAGAAGCGAATTCAATTCCGAGGAGTTGACATATTTATC
>JAHZGZ010000332.1 GCA_019420545.1 Bacteroidales bacterium
GCTGCTATGAGTTTCGATTCAGCAGGAAAGTCTGAGGTAATGAAGTATGGATCTACAGCAATACAGTGACCTCCAACACCACAACCAGGTTGAAGGATATTGACACGAGGGTGTTTATTAGCGAGATCGATTAGTTCCCAAACATTGATACCCGCTTTGTCACAGATAAGTGAAAGTTCATTGGCAAAAGCAATTTGTACATCGCGACTCGAATTCTCTGTAAGTTTACACATTTCGGCAGTACGGGCGTTAGTCCTGTGAAGCGTCCCTTTTACAAAACGTGAATAAAACGCGACAGCTTTCTCTGTCGACGCCTCATCGAGACCGCCTATTACACGGTCATTGTGGACCAATTCATATATTACATTACCAGGGAGGACTCGTTCTGGGCAGTATGCCACACTGATTTTTCCTTTAAGTTCAGGTCGTTCGCTAAAAATTATTTTGCTCATAGCCTCTGTAGTCCCTACCGGCGAAGTCGATTCGATAACGTAGAGATCACCCTCTTTAAAAAGAGGAAGAACAGCGCGGGTAGCCGCCTCCACATAACTAACATCAGGCTCATGATTGCCTTTGAAAGGAGTCGGCACGACCATGAAATATGCATCAGCAACTTCGGGTGTGCTCGACGCGTGAAGTTTACCAGCGCTCACCACCTCTTGAAGCATAGTTTCCATACCGGGTTCGACGATGTGAAGATGGCCGGCATTGGTTTGTTCAACCACCGAGGGATTGATGTCGACACCGACAACATCGACACCGCCTTCTTTGGCAGCAATAACGGCTGTGGGCAGGCCGATATAGCCAAGTCCCATAAAACATGCTTTCATATTGTTTTTATCATTTGATTTATATTTTTTCGTTCTGCCAAACGGCGCCTTTTCTACCAAATACGAGTATCATCACACCTAAGATCGAAAACTGAGGATCAGTGTATATAGCCCCAGAGACGATAAGCATGAAAAAAGATTGTAAAAACAGTAGACTTATCCATAGGGCACCAGAATTTCTCCGAATCAACCTATAACAAGCTTTCAAAGCATATCCTAAAAAGGATAGCAGTATCCCCAAACCAAGAATACCGCTTTGCATCGCTATATCTAAGAATAAATTGTGCGCATATATGAAAAATCCACCTGCAACCGGAATGGCGAATATACTGCCGAAAATCGGATTTATATTAAAAAAGTGAACCGCCATTTCATAATGATAGCTCCGCGATGCAAAATGAGCTGTCTCTCGGTCTAATAATCGGACTTTCATCATAGGAGCTACTTCTTCCAAGACATTTATTATATGTGTTTCAAACAAGGTGTATCCGAGCATAATCAACGCCATGATTACAATCCCGACAACCTTGTATTTTGAACGAGCCATAATATAAAATGCTCCGATACCCAACAACGCCATTACAGGCCCCCGCGAAGCCGATCGCAGCATAATAAGCATACTCAATATGCTTATCGCTATTGCAAATAATTTCTGAGTTTTCCTATTTGTCCTGGCAATCAGAACAATTGAGAGTAGTAGCCCCGTAAGTCCTAAATGTCCTGAACCGATGATACCTATGGCCGCATTGACCGAAAAACGTTCTAAGTTAGCTGTTTGATAGGCAGTGTTGGTAAAATATGTCAGAAGAATCGCGATAGACAATAGAATATAAGTCCACTTAAAAACAGTTCCAATGTCGATTGCCGCCATGCTCTTGTATACGGAATACATCGGAATAAGCGTTAGACCAATCATATAGAGCCATGTCGTCAATACATAAGATGTATTTGGAGAATATTGACTGAAATACATCGTATCGACAAAACGAGATAGAATACATATCCACACAAGCCACAGAAATAACGTTCCAGGAGCACGCAACGCTTTTACCTTTAACGAAACGACAATACACAATAAACTCACTGCCAAGGTAAATGCTCGATAGGGTACCGTGAAACTTTGCGAAAGTTCAGAATCAACATCGAATATGGCTTCAAAAACCGCAGTAAATACTTGGTAACCTACCAATAATATCACCACGTTGAAGTTCGCTAAGAATGTTTGTAAATTCTTCATCAACTAAATACCTACCGTTAAAATTGGATGTTATTATCCATATTTCCCTTCAATCCGGCAAAAGTTCCTTTTATGTAATAACTAACATTCATACGAGCTTCGTATTTATAAAAATATCTTGCTAAATACAACATTTTAAAAAGTATGCGCTTACATAATCCAGCGAAAGCTCTTCTGCGTGTAAGATGTTTCTTATCCAAATATACATGATTCCGTCCCTGTAGATAACTGCTGAATCTGATATAGTTTGTTGCACCATTATCGTTTATATGCTGATGCCATGCCCTTACTTCCGATGTTACAGCCTCTTTAACCCCTGCTTTATAAATCCTATGCGCCATATCAC
>JAHZGZ010000333.1 GCA_019420545.1 Bacteroidales bacterium
TGTCGAGTTCCTGCTGGTTATGGAAGATACCGTCCTGAATCATCAGATATTAGCAGCCTACGGGCTGGCCTACGCGGGTGATGTAGTACGATCCGGCATAGCTGCCGTTCATGATGATGTCGGCATCCTCATCGCCGAGGTGGAGCACCTTGTTGCGGTTGAGCGACCAGTTGGCGTTGAACGAGTAGGTGAAATCGCCGAAGCGGTGGTCGGATGCAAGCTGAAGCTCGATACCCTTGTTCTCCATTGAGCCGATGTTGATTGTTGAGGTGTTGTGGCCCGATACTACCGATACCGGCACGTCAAAGAGCATGTTGGTTGTCTTGGAGTAGTAGGCGTCGGCGGTAAGACGGAGATAGCCGTTGAGGATATTGAAGTCGAAACCGGCGTTCCACTGTGTGTTCTTTTCCCAGCCGAGGTCGTTGTTGGCGATCTGCGAGGGATTGATCATCGACTGTAGGCCACCGCCGAGGTCGGTCACCCCTGCGCCGTAGAGGGCGAGATAGGCCGAGTTTCCGATCTGAGCGTTACCGGTCTGGCCCACGGAGGCGCGGATCTTGAGGTCGTTGATCCAGGTTACGTCGCGCAGGAACTTCTCGTCGCTGATGCGCCATCCCACCGATGCTGCGGGGAAGTATCCCCAGCGGGTGTTGGGGGCGAAACGCGAGGAGCCATCGCCGCGGATCGAGGCCGATACCATGTAGCGTCCCTTGTAGGAGTACTGGGCGCGTACGAGCCATGAGGCGAAAGTGTAGCTGTAGCGGTTGTCGAGGGTGTTGTCGGGGTCGATGGTCTTGCCCTTGGTGGTGCGGATCTTGTCGTCGCCCGGAGTACCGGTGGCGTAGATCTGCGATGTGCGCACGGTCTGCTTCTCGGCCTCGTATACTGCTACGGCATTTACGCTGTGGTCGCCGAATGTGCGGTTGAATGTAATCTGGTTGGTGAGGGTCCAGTGGAAGTAGCTGTTGTCCCAGTGGCGTGCCAGCGGGGCTGTCGACTTGCCGTGGTAGTTCATGCCATTCTCTTCGATATAGCTCGGACGGTAGTAGTCGCGGGTATAGCTGTAGAAGTCGCCGCCGGCGGTGAGTTTATACTCAAGGCCCTTGATGAATTCGTAGCCCGCGTAGATGTTGCCCATGAGGTTGACCTTGTTGCGCTTGTCATCGATCTCATTGGCGAGCATCACGGGGTTGAGACAGGTGTTGTACTGTGTGTCCCATGGCTCGAGTCGCAGCAGACCGTTCATGTCCTGGTTGTAGGAGCCGTCGCGGTTGTATACGGGGAATATCGGTGCACTCTGGAGTGCGCATGCTATCACACCGTCGTGATTGTACTGTGCGTTGGCATCGACATAGTTGGTCTCGGAGTAGGAGGGGGAGAAACTGATGCCGTATTTGAATTTGCCGCGGGTGCCGTCGATATTGGCGCGGGCGCTGAAACGCTCGAAATCGCTGCCGATAATGGTACCTTCGCGGTACAGGTAGCTGCCGCCTACATAATATCGTACGTTGGGAGTCTTGCCTGATACATTGACCGAATGCTTTGTCTGGAGGGCTGTGCGGAATATCTCGTCCTGCCAGTCGGTGTTGGTGAGTGTGCCTGTGCGGTCGTGGAGGTATGCCTCGACGATGGGATTGACACGCTGATAGCTCGACGGACGCATGTCATAGGGATCGCCGATACTTGCTCCGGGAGTCTGACTGAGGTAGGCGCCGTCGCGTGCTTCCTTGAAGAGGGTGGCGAATTCGTAAGCGTCGAGCATATCTATCTTCTTGCTTACGGTCGACCAACCGACCTGTCCGTCGTAGGATATGGTGGGATGCTCATCCTTGCCGCGTTTGGTGGTGATGATGACTACGCCGCATGATCCGCGCGAACCGTAGATTGCGGCTGCCGATGCATCCTTCAGTACCTCGAGGCTCTCGATGTCGGAGCTCTCGATGTTGGCGAAGGCACGGGCGTCGGAGGGTACGCCGTCGATTACGTAGAGAGGATCGTTGCCCGATGTGGCCGACTGTATGCCTCGTATGCGTATCGAAACGTTGCCTTCGGGCTGTCCGCCGAGCGAGAGCACCTGCACGCCGGGCATCTTTGCTGCCATGGCGTCGCGGAAGTCGCTGGTGGGAGTTTTGGCGAAGTCCTCGGCCTTGATCGAGGCGATTGAGGTGGTGACGTCGCGCTTGTTCTGCACGCCGTAGCCTACTACCACCACGTCGTCGAGCATCGTGGCCTGGGGCTGTATGGTGAAGTTTATGCCGGTCTGTCCTGCGCCGAGCTGCTTCTCCTCGGCTTTATAGCCTACGTAGGATACAACGAGTGTGGGGCGTGTCGTGGCCACTGTGAGTGAGAATTTGCCGTCGATGTCGGTGGCTACGGCCTCTTTTGTGCCTTTCACGGTGACTGTGGCGCCGATTACCGGCTCACCGTTTTCGTCGAGCACCTGGCCCGATACTTTGCGGCGCGCGGCGGCTTCGTCAGAGTCATTCGACGCAGTGTCGCGGGTAATGATTATCTTGTCGCCGTTGACATTCACTTTCGCGCCGGGGATGGCTTCGGCCACGATCGACGCGATG
>JAHZGZ010000034.1 GCA_019420545.1 Bacteroidales bacterium
ATTATGCAGTTTATTATTCTACAGTGGAAGTGATTGTGCCACGGGCGAGAGTCGTCGTGAGGGTATCACCCAGTGCCACCTGCGCGGCGTCGGTCAGCGCATGTCCGTTCACGCGGGTAATCGAATAGCCTCGCCGCAGCGTGGCCTCAGGCGACAGCGCGTCAAGCAGCTGCCCCATGCCGTCGAGTCGGTTGCGCCGGGCCGATAGCATGGCGGTCGATGCTGCAGCAAGCGTGGCACCCAGTTTCTCTATGTTGAGGCGCCGCGGAGTGGTGATTCCGCTTGCCGTCTGCTTCAGAGCGAGCGTCAGGCGGTCGAGACGCGCCATATGCGGAGCCGTGGCTTTCGACGACAACTGCTGCAGGGCAAGCGCCAGACGGTCGGCACGGGCGGCGGCACGCGCCAGCATAGCGCCGGGAAGCGCCGGCAGACGCCCCTCGATAGCCCCTAACTGCTCCTTGCAGCCGCTGAGGTAGCCCGATACGGCAAGCGCGATGTCACGCCCGAGCGAGTCGAGACGGTCGATACACTCCTTTCCCCGGGCAAGCAGCCACTCGGCGGCGGCGGTCGGTGTCTTCACGCGCACACAAGCAACGTAATCAAGCACTGTCACGTCGCGCTCATGGCCTATCCCCACAAGCACCGGCAGCGGGAACTGCGCCACGGTGGCGGCCAGGCCGTAGTCCTCGAATCCCAGCAGGTCGGAAGTGGCTCCGCCGCCGCGTATGAGCACCACGATATCCCAGTTCTGCTGCTCGCGCTCGATAGCCGCAAGCGCCTCCATTACCGACTGCGCCGTACGCTCTCCCTGCATGATGGCCGGAAAGAGGCGTGTGGTGAAACGCAACCGCATAGGCGACGCCGACAGCTGGTTCATGAAGTCGCCGTAGCCGGCCGCGCCGGGAGCCGACACTACGGCGATACGCAGCGTAGGTTCGGCAGGCACCAGCGAGCGGTTCATGTCGAAGATCCCTTCGGCTTTGAGCCGCGCAATCATTTCGTTGCGGCGCCGGAGCAGATCGCCCATCGTATAGTCGGGATTGACGGCATTGATTACGAGCGACATGCCATATACGGGATGCATCGACACGCTCAGGCGCACCATCACCTTCAGTCCGGTGACGAAATCCTGCCCCGTGGCGGCATAGAAGCCCGAACGTATGGCCGGAAACGCACTCGCCCATATGGCGGCACGCGCTTTGGCCAGGGTACGTCCGGTAACGGCATCTTTCTGCAACAGTTCCATATAGCAGTGGCCGGAGCGCACCGCCACGTCCGACAGCTCTGCCGTAACCCATACGTTCTGTGTCTCGGGGGTGACGACAAGCCGCGCTATACGCTGGTTCAGTTGTAGAAGTGTAAGAGTTTCCAATTGGAAGTATGTGAAATCAAGGTTCGGCGATATACGGTAACGTTATTTCACGGGCGAGAAGCGCGACGAATCCCACCGGTAGGTGATCGAGGGCCGCAGATACGGCTCTACCTGCTTATATACGTCGGGCGACAGGAAATCGGCCAGGCGGTTGGTGAGCGTCAGTGTCTGATCATCGGGAGAATACTGAGCCGAAGCGAGCATGAACGGCACAAGCGCGCCCACTGTGCCGGAATTTTTCTCCCCCTCCTTTGTGAACCAGTCGGCCATCGAAGGCTGGGTGAACGTTCCCGATGCGAGCGGCTTCCAGTTGCGGTCGTAGACCTTCACCCGGCTGTCGGGAGCGGGAGTATGTACGGTCTCGATAAACACTATGGCAGTGTCGGAACGCATCGGGAGCAACGCCAGCTGGCAGTCGGAACTCGCGGTAAGGCTTGCCGAAAGCGACAGTGGAGAAAGCGCGGTGATACGCGACTGTCCCTGCATGGCGTTTTTCGACGCGGTGGCCGATCCGCTGTTGAAGTAGTCGACCATATCGAGGCGCGTGTTGCGGTCGAGCAATGGCAATACCGACGACGGCGCGTCGCAGAACGACGATGTGGCGGTAAGCTGCGGATATGCCATGGCCAGGGGCGCCATAGCAAGAATAAGGAGAATCAGTCTGCGCATAACGTTATGTGGGTCTAAAAAGCAGGGACGCGGCGATGCCGCGTCCCTGCGCAGTCATTTTATAGTCAAAGTTATAAAATCTTCTACGAAAACAAGCCTTTTACTTGTGTTTTTTACCTTTCTTAATGAATTTATCATAATTTCCCGCATGCTTGCGCCTTGGTGCGCCCGACTTGCGCGGAGCGGCGTCGCCACTTTCGCCCTGCGCCCCCTTCTTGCGGCGCGATGCGTAAGTATAGTCCTTCTCGGGGTCGGCGATCTCGGCATAGAGCTTGTTGCCTACGAATTCATGGCCGGTAAGGGCCTCCACCACACGGCGTGCGTCGGCCTTCTTCACGTCGAACAGCGAATAGCCCGGCATAAGGTCGATACGGCCCACGTCGACACGCGGCCCGTTGATCGTATGGTTGAGGATGTCGATAAGATTTCCGGCGAAGAAACCGTCGCTCTTGCCGGCGTTGACATAGATGCGGGCCATACCGCGGTCGGCGGTGCGGCGGTCCTTCTCGCGCGGCGATATGGTCTTGTCCTTCTCCTTGCGGCCCCGGCCTGCCGGCTTCTCGTCGATATAGTCGATGGTAGGAGCATCCTTGTAATAGTCGAGGAGACGGTTGAACTCCAGCGAGAGAATGCGTTTGAGCAGATCCTGTTGGGAGAGCCAGCCGAGCTTGCGCTCCACGCCTTCGAGATATTTCGAGATCTGGTCGTCATCGACCTGCACGCGCTCAAGCCTGTCGGCAAGGTTGTAGAGCTGCTTCTCTATGATATGGTCGGGCGTAGGCACATCCTTGCGCTCGAACGTCTTGCCGATACGCTTCTCTATCTCGCGGAGCTTTCCGCGCTCGCGCGAGTGGATGATGGCGATGGATATGCCTGTCTTGCCGGCACGGCCGGTACGCCCCGAGCGGTGGGTATACGTGGCCACGTCGTCGGGCAGGCCGTAGTTGATCACATGGGTGAGATCGCTAACGTCGAGACCACGGGCAGCTACGTCGGTTGCCACAAGTATGCGCAGCACATGGTCGCGGAATTTCTTCATCACCATGTCGCGCTGCTGCTGCGACAGCTCGCCGTGGAGCGAGTCGGCGTTGTAGCCGTCCTGGATCAGCGAGTCGGCGATCTCCTGCGTCTCCTTGCGCGTGCGGCAGAACACGATGGCGTAGATATTGGGATTGTCGTCGGCTATGCGCTTCAGCGCGAGATACTTGTCGCGTGCATGCACCATATAGTAGATGTGGCGCACATTCTCGGCGCCCGAGTTGCGCGTGCCGATCACGAATTCCTGCGGATTATGCATGAAGCGCTGGGCTATGCGCGCTATCTCCTGGGGCATCGTGGCCGAGAACATCAGCATCTTGCGGTCCTCGGGCACGTGGGTGAGAATGTCGTTGATATCGTCGACAAAGCCCATGTTGAGCATCTCGTCGGCCTCGTCGAGGATCACGGTATGCACCCCGCTGAGGTTGACCACGCCGCGGTTGATAAGGTCGATGAGGCGCCCCGGGGTTGCCACGATGATCTGCACACCCTGGCGCAGCGCACGTATCTGGCTCTCGATACTCGAGCCGCCGTAGACGGGGAGCACCTTCATCGCCGGCAGATACTTTGAAAAGTCGGCCAGGTCGCTGCTGATCTGGAGGCACAATTCGCGCGTCGGCGCTATGATGAGCGCCTGCGGGGCGTTGATGCTCATGTCGATGCGCTGCAATACAGGCAGACCGAACGCGGCGGTCTTGCCGGTGCCGGTCTGTGCGAGGGCCACGACATCGCCGTCCTCCTGCAGCAGGTGGGGGATCACCGTCTCCTGCACGGGCATCGGCATTTCGAATCCCATTTCTTCTATCGCGCGGCGCAGGGGTTCGCTTACGCCTAATTCTTCAAATGTCTTTGTCATTTTTCTCTCATAAATATGTTGACCGGCGTGCCGGTAAAGTCCCATTTCTCGCGTATCTTGTTCTCAAGATAGCGGCGATAGGGTTCCTTTACCCACTGGGGAAGGTTGCAGAAGAATACGAATGTCGGTATTACGGATTCTTTCAGCATGGTCACATACTTGATCTTGATATACTTGCCTTTGTTGGCGGGAGGGGGATACGCCCCGATTACCTCCTGCATATAGGTATTGAGCTGCGAGGTGGGGATTATACGGTTGCGGTTGTGGTATACGTCGACAGCCGTCTCCAGTACCTTGAATATGCGCTGCTTGGTGAGCGCCGAGCCGAAGATGATGGGGAAATCGGTGAAGGGGGCGAAGCGCTGCCGTATCGTCTGCTCGAAGTGGCGGATGGCGTCGTTGGATTTGTCGTCGACGAGATCCCACTTGTTGACACACACCACGAGACCCTTCTTGTTGCGCTGGATCAGCGAGAAGATATTGACATCCTGCGACTCGATACCGCGGGTGGCGTCGATCATGAGGATGCAGACGTCGGCAGCCTCGATCGAGCGGATCGAGCGGATTACCGAGTAGTACTCGATATCCTCGTTGACCTTGGTCTTCTTGCGGATACCGGCGGTGTCGACCAGATAGAAGTCGAAGCCGAACTTATTGTAGCGCGTGTAGATAGAGTCGCGGGTGGTGCCTGCGATATTGGTCACGATGTTGCGCTCCTCGCCGATGAATGCATTGATTATCGACGACTTGCCGGCATTGGGGCGCCCTACGATGGCAAATTTGGGGATGCTTTCGAGGCGTTCCTCCTCGCCGTCGTCCTCGGGGAGATCCTTCACGATCTCGTCGAGCAGATCGCCGGTGCCGGAGCCGTTTGAGGCCGACACGGTGAATGGCTCGCCCAGTCCGAACTTGTAGAACTCTGGGACGTTGTAT
>JAHZGZ010000035.1 GCA_019420545.1 Bacteroidales bacterium
CTACGAGATACCGATCACAGCCGAATACAAGAGCCGGGTGATTCCCGCCGGTGACGAGAACATCACCACACAGGTGCTCGTGCAGCCAAAGAGCGACGACCACATCACCGACGTGACACAGCTTGCCGGACGCGAGGTATACGTGGAAGCCGACTCGAAGTACCTCTACCGGCTCAAAAACCTCAACGACGAGATCGGCGGCGGCATCAATATCCATGAGGTAAAGAGCGACACGCTCATTACCGAGGATCTTATCGAAATGGTAGCGACCGGCAAGATACCCCTTACCATCGTCGACAGCGACATAGCGCGCATCAACCGCACGTACTACAACAGTCTCGACATCGGGCTTCCCGTAAGCTTCGAGCAGCGCTCGGCATGGGGCGTGTCGCCCGACAAGCCGTGGCTTGCCGACAGTATCACGGCATGGATGGGCCAGAGCGATGCACGCAAGACACAGGCACAACTGCTCAAACGCTACTTCGAACTAAGCAAAGTATCCCCCGCCAGCAGCATCGATTTCACCAAAGGACGCATATCCCCCTACGACCGGCTGTTCCGCAAATATGCCTCCGAGATCGGCTGGGACTGGCGCCTCCTTGCCGCACAGGGATATACCGAGAGCCGCTTCGACTCCACAGTAGTCAGTTGGGCCGGAGCACGGGGAATCATGCAGATAATGCCGCGCACGGCACGCGCCCACGGCCTTTCGGCGGCTAAAATCACCAACCCCGAGGCCAACATACGTGCGGCGGCATCCATAATGAAGTCGCTCGACAACTCACTTGCAAAGAGAGTGCCCGACCCGGAGGAACGGCGCAAGTTTACCCTCGCCGCCTACAACTCCGGCATCGCCCATATCTACGACGCCATCGCCCTTGCCGCCAAATACGGCAAGAATCCGCAGGTATGGGACGGCAATGTTGCCGACGCCCTGCTGATGAAGTCGAAACCGGAGTATTACAACGACCCGGTGTGCAAATACGGATATTTCCGAGGCAAGGAAACCACGGCCTACGTGCGTAAGGTGATGGACTTCTACAACCGTAGCATCTGGCACGTAAAATCCTGAGAACAATACATTAACTTCAAAAAACAATCTATAACCACCTAATCAATCACGGAATTATGAAAAAGAGATATTTCTTCGTAGGTCTCGTGCTCGCTCTCGCGGGCTCGATGGTATCGACATCATGTATCGGCAGCTTCGCCCTCTTCAACAAGGTAAAGGCTTGGAACCAGCAGGTAGGCAACAAGTTTGTCAACGAACTCGTATTCCTCGCATTCTGGATCGTACCTGTATATGAAGTTTCGGGGCTTGCCGACATCCTCGTGATCAACAGCATCGAGTTCTGGAGCGGCAACAATCCCATCGCCTGCGGCCGCAGCGTGATCGAAGGCCAGGACGGCCGTTACCTCGTTGACTGCGACAAGAACGGCTACACCATCACCAGCGAGAACGACGGCAGCGTAGTACGCCTCGACTTCAACGCCGACGAGCAGTCGTGGAGCGTGCGCACCCCCGACATGGAGGAGGGCGTAGTGTTCATGACCATGATCGACGAAAACAATGTGGAGATGATCGGCGCCGACGGTGCCATGCACCGTGTTGCCCTCGACGCACAGGGTGTGCTCGCATATCAGCAGCAGGTTGCCCCCGCGATGCTCGCCGCCCGATAAGCACCATACTTACGGATGAAACGACTTCTATTAGCAGCAGTGTTGGCCGGAGCCATGGCCTGTTCAGGCCATGGCAACCGCACTGCGTCGGCCGCAGCGGAGCAGTCCTCCTCGCCCAATCCGCTCAACGCAGTTGACTTCAACGCCGACTCGGCCTACTCACACATCGCCGCCCAGGTAGGTTTCGGGCCGCGCATCCCCGGCTCGGCACCGCATGCCACATGCGTAGACTATATCTCCGGCAGGCTGCGCGGATATGGCGCCGATACGGTGATCGTATCGCGCTCTACCGCCGACAACCGTCGCGGAGGCACCGTGCCGGTGGCCAACATACTTGCTCGCTACAACAGCGGCGCCGCGCGGCGCGTGTTGCTGCTCGCCCATTACGACACACGCCCATGGGCCGACAATGACCCTGACGAGGCCAACCACGACAAGCCCGTGCCCGGAGCCAACGACGGGGCGAGCGGTGTAGGCGTACTCCTCGAACTGGCCCGGCAGATGGGAGCGAAAAATCCCGCCGTCGGAGTAGATCTCCTTATGGTCGACGCCGAGGACGGAGGCAACGACGGCGACGAGACGTCGTGGTGTATCGGCACACAGGAATGGCTGCGCGGCAATCCGTACCGG
>JAHZGZ010000036.1 GCA_019420545.1 Bacteroidales bacterium
CAAAGTCATCACCACCGACAACGAGGAGTCGAAGATCGACATACAGACCCTCCGCATGTCGGTATCGCAGCTTGAAAAAGGCGGCTATCCCCACTTCATGCTCAAGGAGATCTTCGAGCAGACCAACACCATATTCGACTGCATCCGCGGGCGTGTTTCCTCCGACGGCACTTCAATCAAGCTGTCGGGAGTATCCGACCATCCCGACCGGTTCATCAACGCCGGACGCATACTTATCGTGGCATGCGGCACATCGTGGCATGCCGGACTCATCGGCGCGCGCCTTATCGAGAACTTCGCCCGCATCCCCACCCGTGTGGAATATGCATCCGAATTCCGCTACGCCAACCCCGTAATACGGCCCGACGACGTGGTAATCGCAATCTCGCAGAGCGGCGAGACAGCCGACACGCTTGCCGCCATCAAGCTTGCCCGCGAGTGCGGAGCATTCGTCTACGGAGTATGCAACGTAGTCGGCTCCTCTATCGCACGCGAGACCGACACCGGCACATACATCCACGTAGGCCCTGAGATCGGCGTAGCCTCCACCAAAGCGTTCACCGGCCAGGTAACCGTCCTTACGATGCTCGCCCTCGCCATCGGACAGCTCAAAGGCACTGTCAGCGCCTCACAGCTCGCCGACGTAGGCCGGTCTATCCTCCGCCTTCCCGAGCTTATCACCGAGACCCTAAAGCTCAACCCACAGATCGAGAAATTGTCGGCCACATATACCTATGTCCACAATTTCCTCTATCTCGGCCGCGGCTACAACTACCCCAATGCCCTTGAAGGAGCGCTCAAGCTCAAGGAGATCAGCTACATCCATGCCGAGGGCTACCCTGCTGCCGAGATGAAACACGGACCCATCGCCCTTATCGACAAAGAGATGCCTACGGTAGTGATCGCCCCCGACGACGACCTTCACGAGAAGGTCATCTCCAACATCCAGCAGGTAAAGGCACGCGGAGGCTCCGTAATCGCCATCGTGACCCGCGGCGACACCACCATACCCAAGATCGCCGACCATGTGCTGGAAATTCCACCGGTTCCCGAGGCCCTCTCGCCCATCATCGCCGCAATCCCACTCCAGCTTCTGGCCTACCATATCGCCATCATGAAGGGGTGCAATGTCGACATGCCCCGCAACCTTGCCAAGTCGGTGACTGTTGAATAATAAAGTACACTATAATATCATACATCGCCATGTCAGCTAAAAAAGAAACTCCGGTATTGCTGCTCACGGGCTACCTCGGCAGCGGAAAGACCACCCTGGTCAACCATATTCTATCAAATGAGCGCGGCATACGCTTCGCCGTTATCGTTAATGACATTGGCGAAGTCAATATCGACGCATCCCTCATTCAGAAAGGCGGAGTGGTCGACCAGTCCGACGACTCTCTCGTAGCCCTGCAGAACGGCTGCATATGCTGCACCCTCAAGATGGATCTCGTAAAGCAGATCGAGGACATCATCGCCCTTGACCGCTTCGACTACATCGTGATCGAGGCAAGCGGCATATGCGAGCCCGCTCCTATTGCTCAGACCATCTGCTCGATACCATATATGGGTGCCGAATATGGCAAAAACGGTCTGCCGCGTCTCGATTGTATCGTCACTGTCGTCGACGCGCTGCGCCTTCAGAGCGAGTTCGACTGCGGCCGCGACCTCACCAAGAAGGATATCGACGACGAGGACATCGAGAACCTCGTGATCCAGCAGATCGAGTTCTGCAACATCATCCTCCTCAACAAGGCCTCCGAGGTCGCTCCTGAAGAGCTGCGCCGCATCCGCGAGATCGTGCGCGTAATCCAGCCCAAGGCCGAGATCATCGATACCGACTATGCCGACGTCGACATCACCCGTCTACTCGACACCCACCTGTTCAACTTCGAGCAGGTCGCCACTTCCGCCGGATGGGTCCGCGAGCTCGAGCGCCCCGTGACCGAGGAAGAGGAGCTTGACGCCCAGGCCGACCATCACCACCATCATCACGAGCACTCGGAGAGTTCAGAGCACTCCGAGCATCATCATGACCACGATCGCCACCATCACCATCATCACCATGACGGTGAGGGTGAGGCCGAGGAATACGGCATACAGACATTCGTATACTACCGCCGCGATCCGTTCGATCTCAACAAGTTCGACTATTTCCTCGATAAAAAATGGCCGCGCAACGTCATCCGCACCAAAGGTGTCCTCTACTTCGAGCAGCGCCCCGAGATGTCGTACCTCTTTGAGCAGGCAGGCGTCCAGAAGAAGCTCACCGAGGCCGGACAATGGTATGCCACCGCTCCCGAAGAGGATCTGATGATGCTCATGCAGCAGAACCCCGATATGATGCGCGACTGGCACGAGCACTACGGCGACCGCATGATCAAGCTCGTATTTATCGGACAACACCTCGACCGCGAGGCAATCACACGCGAACTCGACGGCTGCCTCGGTCATTTCTGAGCATGTATTTATAGCGATTGGAGATTTCAGACAATCTCTTGACAAGTTATCCGATTTTCCGCATTGTCCGCTGAGACATTCTCATTACATGAACTGTCTCAGCGGACATATTATTTTTTATTTCGCAGATTTATTGTATAAAAATTCATAAAATCTCCGATTTATTAGATATTGTTGCTAATTTTGCATTCGATAAACCTAATAAAGGAATATCGGATTGTATCAAAAAGTCCACACCGGAAAGTTATGAACAAGCGTAAAACCCGACTTCAGGCCATCCTGGAGATTCTTACCAACAATGTGATAGGCTCGCAGGAAGAGCTGTCGCGCTTGCTGGCCGCACGAGGTTTTGTGGTAACACAGGCAACTCTCTCGCGCGACCTGAAGGCACTGCGTACAACAAAAGTAGCCACCGACTTCGGCGGATACCGCTACGTGGTGATGCAGCCCGGAGAAGTACCCGTCGACGAAGTATGGGAAGCAGTACCCTCCACTGCCCAGTCAGGCACTCATCATGCGGTAGAATCCATCGCCCTCGCTGGCAATATACTCGTCATCAAGACTCGTACCGGCTACGCCTCGGGCCTCGCTTACGACATCGATCAGCTCGACTCGCCATATCTGCTCGGCACCATCTCCGGAGCCGATACGGTAATCGCGGTAATCAACGAAAAATATCCCCGTCCGGAGCTGTTCGAGTATTTCCGCGGATTTTTTCCCGACAACGTCCTCGAAAAGGCCCGCGACCAGTTTATGTGATTATGTACCCTCATATAACATATATAAGTATATAAATATAGATGTTAGAACCCGTCAACCCATCAATTGACCCCTCGAAGATTCAGGTACTCGTCGCCTCCGACGAGCATGTAGGATACGTAGAGGAGATTCTCGACACCATCAACCGCGCCGCAAAAGTGCGCGGCACAGGCATCGCCAAGCGCTCTCCCGAATATGTGCGCCAGAAGATGCTCGAACGCAAAGCAGTCATCGCCCTCTATGAGGGCCGCTTTGCCGGCTTCAGCTATATCGAATGCTGGAGCAACAAACAGTTTGTTGCCAATTCAGGCCTTATCGTGGCCGACGACTTCCGCGGACTCGGCCTCGCCACCCGCATCAAGCGACGAATATTCCGCCTGTCGCGCGAGATGTTCCCCCAGGCGAAAATTTTCTCCCTTACCACAGGTGCCGCAGTCATGAAAATGAATTTCGCGCTCGGCTACCGACCCGTCCCCTTCGACCAGCTCACCACCGACGCCGCCTTCTGGCGCGGTTGCGAGAGTTGCGTCAACTTCGACATACTCCAGCGCAACGGCGGCCACAAATGTCTCTGCGTAGGACTCCTCTACGACCCCGCCGAGACAAAATACCATCCCAACGACCCCATCACGGGCGCAGCACCCGCAGATGGCAAGGTCTCCGAAGAATAATTTCAATCCACCCGTAAAAAACACCCCCTACCATATGGAACCCAAGAAAAAAGTTGTGCTCGCCTTCAGCGGCGGCCTCGACACATCTTTCGCAGTAAAATATCTCTCCGAGGACTGCGGCTACGAAGTCTACACCGCTATCGCCAACACCGGCGGATTTTCTCCCGCCGAGCTGAAATCCATCGAGGAGCGTGCACTCGCCCTCGGCGCAAAGGAGCACGCCACTCTCGACATAACGCAGGAGTACTACGACAAGTCGATCAAATACATGATCTTCGGCAACGTGCTCCGCAACGGCACATATCCAATCTCCGTAAGCTCCGAACGCATATTCCAGGCCATCGCCATCATCGAGTATGCCAAGAAGATCGGTGCCCACAGTGTGGCCCACGGATCCACAAGCGCCGGAAACGACCAGATCCGTTTCGATCTCACTTTCGAGATCCTCGCTCCCGAAATCGAGATCATCACTCCCACCCGCGACATGAATCTCACCCGCGACTACGAAATCAACTACCTCAAGGAACATGGTTACGTGGCCGACTTCAAGAAGCTCGAATACTCCATCAACAAGGGCCTCTGGGGCACATCCATCGGCGGAAAGGAGACTCTCCACTCCAATGAGACACTCCCCGAGGAGGCATATCCCACACAGATGACGGCTACCGCACCCGCGCGCCTCACCATCGACTTCAATCAGGGCCAGATCGAGGCTGTCAACGGCGAATTCTTCGCCGACAAGGTTGCCGCGATCCAGAAGATCGAGGAGCTTGTAGCCCCCTATGCCCTCGGCCGCGACATGCATGTCGGCGACACAATCATCGGCATCAAGGGCCGCGTGGGATTCGAAGCCGGCGCCCCCATGGTGATCCTCGGCGCACACAAGGTGCTTGAGAAGCACACCCTCACCAAGTGGCAGCAGTACTGGAAGGATCAGCTCGGCACATGGTACGGCATGTTCCTCCACGAGGCGCAGTATCTCGAGCCGGTGATGCGCGATATCGAGCGCTTCCTTGAATCATCGCAGCGCAACGTCACAGGCCGCGTGCTCGTCGACCTCAAGCCCTACCACTTTGTTATCGTTGGTGTAGAGAGCGATTTCGACCTCATGAAGACCGACTTCGGCGAATACGGCGAGCTCTCCAAGGCCTGGACCGCCGACGATGTGAAGGGATTCACCCGCATCCTCGGCAACCAGATGAAGATATACCACAACGTGCAGATGCGCAACGGAAAGGAGCGTGAGGCATGATACGCGCCGGTATAATAGGCGGAGCAGGATACACCGCGGGCGAACTGCTCCGTCTGCTCGTCAACCATCCCGACGTTGAGATAACGTGGATCCACAGCTCGTCCAACGCCGGCAATCCCGTGACCGACGTCCATCAGGGACTCATCGGCGAGATCGACATGAAGTTCTGTTCCGATACCGCGCTCGACGCCCTCGACGTGCTGTTCTGCTGTACGCCCCATGGCGAGACAAAGAAATTCATGGAGAGCCACGACGTGCCCGACGATCTCCGCATCGTCGACCTCTCGACCGACTACCGCATCGAGGACGGCACCCACGATTTCGTCTACGGCCTCCCCGAGCTCAACCGCAAGCGTATCGTGCGCGGCGCAAAGCGCGTGGCCAATCCCGGATGCTTCGCCACAGCCATACAGCTGGCCCTCCTGCCGCTTGCCAAAAACCTGATGCTCAACTCCACGATCCACGTCACAGCCATCACAGGCTCTACCGGAGCAGGCGTAAAACCCTCCCCGACAAGCCACTTCTCATGGCGCAACGACAACGTATCGATCTACAAGCCCTTCCGCCATCAGCACCTCGCAGAGATACGCCAGTCGCTCTCGCAGCTGCAGCAGAGCTTCAAGGCCGACATCGACTTCATTCCCGTGCGAGGCTGCTTCTCGCGCGGCATCATGGCCATCATATACCTCGACTGCCCCGTGAGCCTCGACCAGATAAAGAAGCTCTACGAGGAGTATTACGACGACCATAACTTCACCTTCATCACCGACAAGGCTCCCGACCTCAAGGATGTGGTCAACACCAACAAGTGTATCATCCACCTTGAGAAGATCGACAACAAGCTGCTCATCACCTCCGTCATCGACAACCTCGTGAAAGGCGCCTCGGGACAGGCCGTACACAACATGAACCTACTCTTCGGCCTCCACGAGCGCATCGGTCTTCAACTCAAGCCGTCGGCATTCTAACCCCCAACATATCCATCTGTCAATGAATCTTTTCGACGTATATCCTCTCTTCGACATAGAAATCGTAAAGGGCCGCGGATGCCATGTCTACGACAACAAAGGCACCGAATACCTCGACCTCTACGGCGGTCATGCCGTAGTGTCGGTGGGCCACTGCCACCCCGTGGTCGTAAAGGCCATCGAGAAGCAGGCGTCGCAGCTTATGTTCTACTCCAACTCGGTGATCAACCCGCTCCAGGAGCAGCTTGCCGGGAAACTCGGGCGTGTCAGCGGCTACGACGACTATTCCCTGTTTCTCGTCAACTCAGGCGCCGAGGCCAATGAGAACGCCCTGAAGCTCGCCTCGTTCCACACCGGCCGCAAGCGCGTGGTGGCATTCCGCCGCGCATTCCACGGCCGCACATCCGCAGCCGTCGAGGTGACCGACAACCCTAAGATCGTCTCGCCGCTCAACGCCAACAACAACGTCACCTTCCTACCCCTCAACGATATCGACGCAGCATGCGCCGAGCTCTCCAAGAGCGATGTCGCAGCCGTAATCATCGAGGGCGTGCAGGGCGTAGGGGGCATACGCATTCCCGACGCCGACTTCCTCCGCGTGCTCCGCGAGGAGTGCAACCGCTACGGCACCGTGCTCATCCTCGACGAGATACAGTCGGGCTACGGGCGTACCGGACGCTTCTTCGCCCACCAGTACAGCGGCATACGCCCCGACATAATCACCTGTGCGAAAGGCATAGCCACCGGCTTCCCAATGGGTGCCGTCCTCATCTCCCCCATGTTCAAGCCCTCTTACGGCATGCTCGGCACCACATTTGGCGGCAATCACCTCGCGTGCGCCACAGCCATAGCCGTGCTCGACATAATCCAGGAGGAGCATCTCGTCGATAATGCCGCCAAAGTCGGCGCTCACCTCATCGACCGCCTACGCGAGATCCCCGGCATACAGGAAGTACGCGGTCTCGGCCTGATGATCGGCATCGAAATGCCCTTCGAGACCAAGGAGCTGCGCCGCCGCCTCATCGACGTAGAGCATGTCTTTACCGGCGCCGCCTCCACCAACATCATCCGTCTGCTCCCGCCCCTCACCCTCACCCTCGCCCAGGCCGACGATTTCCTCGACCGCTTCCGCCGCGCCCTCGCCTCCCTCTAAGCCCATTTATTTATGAAAATAGGAATAATCGGCGGAGGCAACATGGGCTCCGCCATAGCCTCCGGCCTCATCTCAACCGGCTTCATACCGGCCGCCGACATAACCGTCACCTCCCCACGCCGGGCAACCCTCGACCGCATTGCCGCCGCATGCCCCGGTATCGTCACCGATACCGACAACGCAGCCGCCGTGCGTGGTGCCGATGTCATCATCCTCGCAGTAAAGCCCTGGATGGTGCAGCCCGTTGTCGAGGAGATCGCACCGCGCATCGACTTCCGCGAACAGACACTCGTGAGCCTCGCCGCCACAGTATCCCTCGCCGATTTCGACAACATCCTCCGTAACTACTCTACCCGACGCACCGTCGTGCGCGCCATCCCCAACACCGCCATGGCCGTCGGCAGCAGCATGACGTTCATATGCCATGCCCCCGACGCCGACGAGACACGCACCGCACCCGTGGTCAACATATTCAACTCCCTCGGCACCGCCGCAGTCATTCCAGAGTCGCAGCTCGGTGCCGCCATGGCACTCTGCTCATGCGGCATCGCCTACGTGATGCGCTTCGTGCGTGCCGCCACCGAAGGGGCCGTCGAGCTGGGCCTATATCCCGATCGTGCCAAGGAATGGTTCCTCCAGACCATGCGCGGTGCCGTAGAGCTCCTCGAAGCCACCGGTGCCAATCCCGAGACCGAGATCGACAAAGTTACCACCCCCGGCGGCCTCACCATCCGCGGCCTCAACGCCATGGAGGAGACAGGCTTCACCGGAGCTGTCGTCAATGCCCTTCGTGCATCCGTAAAACACTGATCCATGGGAGTTAACAAAGTAATCCTCCTCGGCAACGTCGGCGCCGATCCCACCATCCGCTATGTCGAGACACGCCCTGTGGCCACATTCACCCTCGCCACTACCGAGCGTGCCTACACCTCGGCCTCAGGAGCACAGATTCCCGAGCGTACCGAGTGGCACCGCATCGTAATGTGGGACGGCGCCGCCGAGACTGCCGAAAAATACATCCGCAAAGGCTCACGCCTCTACATCGAAGGCAAGCTCCGCACCCGTGTCTGGGAAGACCGCAACACCATCAAGCGCAACGTCACCGAGATCGTCGTCGACACCTTCGAGCTCCTCTCCCCTCCCCGTTAGTCCCTTTCCCGGCAAGCTCTGTTCAGCCCCTCCCCGGCATACTCGCCGCTGCTCCCTCACACCACCTCCCCGTCAACCCTGCCTGGGAGGGCGGCGCTTTAGGCCGCCGTGCCGCGCGTTAGTCCTCCTCCCCTCCTCGCGTAGCTCTTTGTCTCCGCCCGGAGCTTCATCTCCGTCCTCTGTCCCGTTAAGCGGCAAGCTCGCCGCTGCTCTCTTACGGCTTTCCCCTACTAATTCTTAACCTTGACAGCCAGTTATGAAACGATTCCTTACCGCAACAATGGCCCTTTGCACACTACTTTCCGCATCTGCCGACCGCACCCGAGGCATCGGCGTCTATCCCGGCGATCCGGCCGAAAACTATACCGCCATCGAGCGCCGCGGTCTCGAGGGTAACCGTTATTATCTCGACGGCAACCAATGGCGCATGAACGGCCTCCAGCATACCCATCCCGAAGGAGAAAAAATCTCAACCGCCGAATTCGACGACACCAAGTGGCTCCAGGCATCCGTTCCGTCGACCAACTTCATCAACCACGTCAACGCCGGTCGTATACCCGAGCCCAACTACTCCGACAACATCTTCCACGTCGACCACGCACCGTTTGCCGACGACTTCTGGTATCGCACCACATTCGAGCTCCCCGAAGGATTCAGCGCCGACGGCGACCGTGTATTCCTCAACTTCGACGGTGTAAACTGGAAAGCCCACATATTCCTCAACGGTGAGCGCGTTGGCCGCATCGCCGGAGCCTTCGCCCATGGCCGGTTCGACGTGACATCCCTTCTGCGACCGGGCGTCAACACCCTCGCCGTCAAAGTCATATCCAACGCCCACCGGGGACGCATACACAATCGCACCGTCGATTCCACCGGCCCCAACGGCGGTGTGCTCGGCGCCGACAACCCCACCTTCCATGCATCCGTAGGCTGGGACTGGATTCCTACGATCCCCGGCCGTAACGACGGCATCTGGAACAACGTGTACCTCTCCGCCGAAGGACCCGTGCACCTCTCTGACCCGTTGGTCGACACGCGCCTCGCACTCCCCGACACGGCGGCCACCATCACCCCCGCCATCGTGCTCGCCAACGCCACTCCCAAGCCGATAGCCGGCACCCTGAAATTCTCCATCGCCGGCACGTCGGTAGAAAAATCCGTAACCATCCCTGCCGGAGCCGAAATTACCGAATCATTCTCCCCTGAAAGCTACAACGCCCTCAACGGACTGCGTCTCCCGCTCTGGTGGCCCAACGGAATGGGCACACCCGCGCTCCACGACGCACGCTTCATTTTCACACCCGCCGACAAGGCGCTCCGCCCCGACACTCTTGACTTCCGTACCGGACTGCGCCAGATCGACTACACCGACCCCGACACCAATCTCAAGATATACGTCAACGGCCACCGTTTCGTGCCTCTGGGCGGGAACTGGGGATTCTCCGAAGCCAACCTCCGCTACGGAAAGCGTGAGTACGACACCGCACTCGACTTCCACCGCCGCATGCACTTCACCACCATCCGCAACTGGGTGGGCCAGACCGGCGACGAGGAGTTCTACGACGCCTGCGACCGCAACGGCGTAATGATATGGCAGGACTTCTGGCTCGCCAATCCCGGCGACGGTCCCAACCCCGACGACGAGGTTATGTTCATGGACAACGCCCGCCAGATGACCTCACGTATACGACGCCACCCATCACTGCTGCTCTACTGCGGCCGCAATGAGGGCAATCCACCGGCCAACCTCAACAGCGCGCTCGCCTCATGTGTCGACTCGCTTCACCACGGTATGCTCTACATCCCCCATTCGGCATCCAACGGCGTAAGCGGATTCGGGCCCTACAACGCCAGTCGCCCCCATGAATACTTTACCAATCAGAGCGGAAAGACCCACTCCGAACGCGGTATGCCCGCACCGATGACCTACGAAAACCTGTCGCGCACACTCCCCGAAGCGCTCCGCTGGCCCGCACTCGGGCTGCCCGTGGCGCTCCACGATTTCACACGCCACGGCGCACAGAACGGCGATTCATTCATCAACCTCATGAACGGCAGCTTCGGCCCAGTCGACGACCCCGAGACATTCAGCCGCCTCGCGCAGTGGATAAGCTACGACGGCTACCGCGCCATGTTCGAGTCGACCTCCGGTGCCCGTCAGGGTCTGCTCCTCTGGATGAGCCATCCCGCATGGCCCAGCATGGTATGGCAGACCTACGATTACTATTTCGAGCCCACCGGAGCATTCTTCGGCTCACGCAAAGGGTGCGAACCGCTCCATATCCAGTACAATCCCGTCGATTCCGTTACCGAAATCGTCAACCGTTCGGGAGCTGATCACATGCGCCTCACCGCCCTGACGCGTGTGCTCGACATCAATGGCCGCGAACTGGGCCGTTCGCGCTCCGCCGTCGATTCGCCCGAGGATACTACTGTTCCCGTGGCCGTGCCGGCGCTCCCCGCCGGTCACAAAGGCGTGTACTTCATCGACCAGCAGCTGCTCGACCGCAAGGGACACCCTCTCTCGACCAACTTCTACGTAATGTCGACCGATCCCTACAATTATCAGGCCCTCAACGATCTGTCGAAAGCTACCGTGCGCCTCACCAACGGCAGGATACGCCACGACGGCGACCGCCGCACGATGAACGTGACACTGCGCAACACCTCGCACGTACCCGCCATGCTGCTGCGCCTCAATCTGCTCGACGCCGACGGCGACCAGGTACTTCCGGTAAACTACTCCGACAACTACATCCACCTCATGCCCGGAGCCTCGCGCACCGTTACCGTAGAATGGCTTGATGCCGACACGCGCTCCGACGCCGCTCCATCCGTAGCCCTCACTGGCTTCAATATCTGATCCTCCAATACGAAAAATGAGGGTGTTGCAAAACTATATGTTGCCATGACAACCACAGCTTGTAGGGACGCGGCGTGCCGCGTTACGTTATGGTAATCAACCGCTTACACTTTCACCAAATGCAACGCGGCACGCCGCGTCCCTACATTTCCCGCATTTTGCAGCACCTTCATTTTAATCAGATATAGCTCTTAGAAGCCAAGCACGATGCCGGTCGACAGGACTCCGAAGTCCAGGGCGGCATCTGTGCGCATTTTCGACATTGGCGAATAGCGCACATACACGCCGATCGCACGGTAACCGATGGCGAACAACGCGTCGACCGTTACCGGGCGTTGACCTATGTCGCCGGTCTTCACCGTATATTCGCGCCCCTCGTATTCATACTCCGTCTTGATGTTGCCGCCGGTATTGAAATTCAGCACCGGGCCGGCCTTTGCATACACACGGTTCTTATGGCCGAACGAAAGCGTGTAGAGCAGCGGCATCTCCAGCGAGAAAATCTTTATGCGCGACCGGCCGTGGGTCATCCCCTCGTCGTACTTCTCCAGCGACAGGCGTCCGTCGGGATTTTTGTGGAAGTAATGACCGCCTTTTATCATGTAGTTCTGCCAGTCGAATCCGAAACCGAGTGTCAGCGCATGGTGGCCGCGCCATCTCATCTGCACACCTATCGCCACCAACCAGGCAAACTCATTACTGCGCCACATCGACGTGCCCATCTCAGGCCGTTCCCTGACCGGACTTACCCATCCGAATCCGAGCCCCTGCGACACACACTCCCAGGTAACGTGCCCCGATTTTGAGATCGTAAATCCGAAATCGCTGCCACGGCTCCCGATGTACGACGACACCGAACGGTTTTCAGGATCGGCGAACGCCAGACTGTAATCCTCCTTCTTGCCAGTGCAAGTCGTGAAACTCACCTTCAGTTCGGTCGCGCCTTCTATCACGGTAATATCGGTTATGTCCGAGCAGTTTATGTGGGTCTGTGTCGACGCTCCCGACTTCTTCGGCTTTCCCGATTCGAAGTAAAAATTGTCGGCACTATCGTTTATATTGTTGATCGTAACCGAAGTCGTGGCCGTAGTATATGATATCACGATACTGCGGGCGCTTTCTGCGCGCAGAAGGGTATCGGCGCGTGGGGCATCGCAAGCCGGTGCGACATCCGATGCATCGGCGGCAAACGCCGTTATCACCGCAGCGATAAGCGGAAGAATATATTTGAATCTCATAGTTTAAGAACTTTTTTTGCAATAAATAGTTGATACACTGTTATTTCGACAACGAAGAGATCAGATCCTCGGCTTCGGAGCGCGAGATTTTTCCGTCGAAGTAAATCATTATCACCGACGGTTTCTTACCCTCGGGATTGTTGAGGTAATAGAGATAGCGGTTGACCCGCTTGTCGTTGACCGTTGCCGGAGGAAGCATGAAGAATGCATACTGCAACTTCCCCTCCTTGTAGCGCACGTTGCGCCCTACGGCTTTCGCTCCGTCGGCAAGCACCAGCGGCTGGAGTATCGGCGCATATGTCTCCGAGGCGCCGCGGAAAGTTGCGAGCGTAGTCAATCCGCACGCACGCAGAAAACTCTGGTCGCCGCTCATCATCACCTCCGTGACCGACGGATCGCTGACATATTTCCCGCCGAGCACGTTGCTGATATGCATCCCCGTCTGGGCGCGGGCGATCCCCGCCACCAGTACGACAAAGATTGCCGTAAGTTTGATTATTCTGTTCATAAGCATTTCCTCCTTATATTTCCGGATATTCAGTTTCATATGCATTGATTGTGCGCGCTATCTCGCCAAGCTCGTCGCGGAAGCCCTCGGCGGTGCTGCGCGCGCCATGTTCGAAATCGCGCATATCGGCCAATACCTGGCGTATCACATCTTCCTCGTCGGTGATGCGCACCCCGTTGACGTAGGCGATACATGTGGCACCCTCTCCGGCCAACGGAGCATCCGCATCATTATATCGGGAAATTCCTATTCCAAGCGTTACCACCATAGCCACTGCGGCAGCTATCCCGGCCAACACGCGCCGCGACGTATGACGCCGCCCTGCCGTGCTACCGCACCGGCGGAAACCGGTCAAGGCCCGCAGCTCGTCAATCGCAGGATGGGAGAGCCTTGTGCGCGCAAGCATGCCGCGCAACTCCTCCTCCTCACGCTCCGAAAGGGTGCATTCAAAATAGCGTTCACCAAGTGCGATGATACGCGCCAGTTCGTCAATATTTCGTTTCATAATTACCTATCTGTCTTGTTGTTGCCGATAAAGTTCACGTATCGCCTTGCGCGCGCGGCTCAGCGACATCCTTATACTCTCCTGCGTCATTGAAAGCTGCATGGCGATATCCTCATAGCTGACACCCTCTATGTCGTGCAACCGGAATATCTCATACTGCTTTTCGGTAAGCACGCGGCGCGCAAGCTCGATCACCGCGAGATACACATGCCGGTCCGAAGGCACATCATCCGCAGCCGATGCCATCACTTCCGGCTCCTCAAGGCTCACCGTAGGATGGGTGGCCGCACGGCGCCGCAGGTCAATCGCCGTATTGCGCACAGCCGTATAGCTCAGCTTCATCGCCTCGGCAGCCGACGCCACTCCGGCATGACGCGACCACAGACGGCAGAATGCGTCGTGCAGCACGTCGTCGGCATCGCTCTCGCCGGCGATTCCGGCAGCTATACCGCGCAGTCGGCCGCGCAGTTTCAGAAAAGTCGATGTGAGTATATCGGTGCTCAATTGTGTGGGTGATACTACGGTTTACCATGCGCTTTTCACGCGCTTTCACTCTTATTAACGCAGCTTTCCACGGGATGTAACACAAAAGGGCAAAAAATTTTGTTTTAATATCGGCGGCACGCCCTCATCCCACGCCGTATGTGAAAGGAAATTTGTAACTTTGCTCTCTATGAGCGACAATCAGCAGCAACCGCAGCCCGTTTCCGAAAGCAACACCCCCGAAAGCGTAAAGCCGTCGGCGGCGGAAAAATGGACCGAGATCACCCTGCTCCCCGAATGGGAGGAGGAGTACTACCTTGTCTATACCGCAAAGAAGTATGGCCGCTGGGTGATGCTCAAGACCCTCAAGCCGGAATATGCCGACAAGGAGGAGTTCCGTCAGATGCTCGAGAAAGAGTTTGACGTGCGCTACAACCTCGCCCACCCCAATATCGTGATGATCAACGACCTGGAGGAAGTGCCCACGCTCGGCCGATGTATCATCACCGACGACGTATACGGCGACTCCCTGCGCAAGCTCATCGACGAGAACCGCATCACCCCGGAAATCCTCGAAAAGTTGCAGCACGAGCTTGTCGACGCCATCGACTATATCCAGAGCAACCATATCGTCCACCATCCCATCCGTCCGGAGACAATCTACTTCACCGAGAATATAGGCAACCTCAAGCTCATCGACGTAGGTTTCGACCAGCGCCAGCATCTCGAGCCCGCCGACGCCTCCGAGGATATCTACCGCTACGGATGCGTGCTCGACGAGGTGCTCGACCATGTGCCGACGAAGCTCCCCGACCTGCGCAAGATAGCACAGCGATGCAAGGATCCCGAGCCAAAGCGCCGCTACCGCGACGTGCAGGATTTGCACCTTGCTTTCGAGCGTCGCAACAGCAATCAGGTCTACGTATTCCTGATTATTTTCCTCGTGGCTATGATATGCCTGCTGACATGGCTCAACATGTACCGTCCGTAATCTGTAAAGTATGATTGAAATCCGCGAAATAAAGCCTGTAAAGGCCGAGCTTACACGATATACCCGATTCCAGATCGACCTCTACGAGGGCAATTCCTACTATGTACCGCCGCTGGTGAGCGACGACGTGGATACCCTCACACCCTCGAAGAATCCGGCTTTCGACTTCTGCGACGCCAAGTCGTGGATGGCTTATCGCGACGGCAAGCCCGTGGGGCGCATTACCGGAATCATCAACCGCCAGGTCAACGAGCGCACAGGAAAGCGCGACGTACGGTTCGGATTTGTCGACTTCATCGACGACGACGAAGTGGCCGACCGCCTATTCGACACCGTGGCCGAATGGGGACGCTCCCACGGAATGGACTCCATGGTAGGGCCGCTCGGGTTCACCGACCTCGACCACGAGGGGATGCTTACCTACGGCTTCGACGAGATCGGCACCATGGCCACCATCTACAACTACCCCTACTATCCGCGCCACCTCCGCCGCATTGGATTCACCGAAGATGTAGAGTGGGTGGAATACCGCATCTCCGTGCCCGACAGAGTGCCCGAGCAGCTGCAGCGTGTGGCTGACATAGTAAAGCGCAAATACGGACTTCGCACCCTCAAATACACCTCCGGCAAGAAGATAAAGGCCGACTACGGACAGGCCCTCTTCGAGCTTATCAACGAGGCATACGACAAGCTCTACGGCTACTCACCCCTCACCAAGCGCCAGATCGAGTACTACATCGACATATACCTCCCCATCCTCAAGCTCGAGTATGTAAGCCTTATCGTCGACAAGGACGACAAGCTCGTGGGCGTAGGCATATCGCTCCCCTCCATGTCGCGCGCACTTCAGAAAGGACGCGGACGCCTCTTCCCCACCGGCTGGTACCATCTCCTCAAAGCCATGTACCGCTACAACGACACCGTCGACCTGCTCCTCGTGGGCGTCGCTCCCGAATACCAGAGCAAGGGCGTAAATTCACTCCTCTTCACCGACCTCCTCCCCACCTACATCAAAAACCGCGTGCGCTGGGCCGAAACCAACCCCGAACTCGCAGAAAACGAGAACGTGCAGCAGCAGTGGAAATTCTTCGACAAGCGCCTCCACCGCCGCCGCGCCGCCTTCCGCAAGCCCCTGTAGGCCCGACATCCGAGTTCTCAGAGTGCTCGGAGATCTCTGAGAACTCCGAGCCTTCCTCGCGCGGCCAATCAGGCCGCCGCTGCCTCTCTCTCCTCAACCCTGCCTGGGAGGGCGGTGCTTTAGGCCGCCGCGCCTCGCTCCCTCCGCTGCCTCCCCCTCTTCCGCCGCGTAGCTTTGTCTCCGCTCCGGAGCTTCAGCTCCGGCCATCCCGCTCTCTCCCCCTCTTTTTGGATTCTAATTTTTAAGATAGTTTATTTTATAGCAATGAAAAACTCTACTCTACGATGCGGAGCCGTATGGCTTTTCGCATCGCTTGCCACACTGTCGCCGACCGCCGATGCCCAGGTGGTCACCACCGAACCGGCATTAATCACGGCCGACACAAAGAATATCGTGATAACATTCCATGCCGACTGGGGCAACCGCGGTATGGCCTCGACTCCGGCGTCGACTGCCGTCTACGCCCACACAGGCCTCATCACCTCGCGCTCAACCTCACCCACCGACTGGACGTTCGACACAACCTGGCCCGACAACTCGGCCAAATACAAGCTTACCCCCACAGGAACGGCCATGTGGACACTCACAATCCCCGACATACGCGAATACTATGGCGTACCCGCCGGGGTGGATATAAAGAATATGGTATTCGTGTTCCGCGACGCTGCCGGATCCGATGCACAGGGCAAGACCATCAACGGAGGTGACATATTCCTCACAGTATTCCCCTCCGGATTCCCCGCACCGACCGCACAGGCTTATCCCGGAGGCGATCCGCAGCCCGGCGCCGTGGCGTCGGCCGACGGTACCTCGGCGACATTCTGCTTTCCGGCTCCCGACAAGGGGATGGTGCAGCTCGTCGGCTCCTGGAACGACTTCGCCATAGTCCCGGCCCAGCAGATGCACTACACCGATGCAGCCGACGGCCTCCGCTACTTCTGGACTACCGTCGACGGACTTACCCCGGGAACCGACTACACATATTATTATATAGTCGACGGCCAGACAGCCGTTGGCGATCCCTACGCACGCCTGGTGCTCGACGGCAACAACGACAAGTATATATCCACGACCGTCTACCCCGATATGCCCACATTCCCCGCAGCCAAGGTGCCCGCTTCGGTACCCGTAGCCGTATTCAACTCCAATGCCGGAAAATACGACTGGCAGATGACCGCTTTCGAGCGCCCCTCGCAGGAGAGCCTCGTACTGTATGAGGTGCTTATCCGCGACTTTACCGGAACGGATGGAAAGGCCAACGGAAACGGCACGATCGCCGCCCTCATCGACAAGCTCGACTACATCAAGGAACTCGGAGTGAACGGGGTGGAGCTGATGCCCGTGATGGAGTTTGACGGTAACAACTCATGGGGCTACAATCCCAACTTCTACTTCGCGCCCGACAAAGCCTACGGCTCTCCGGCTGACTACCGGCGCCTTGTCGACGAATGCCATGCCCGCGGACTGGCCGTAGTGCTCGACGTCGTGTTCAACCAAACCGCCGGCCTCCATCCCTGGTACCTAATGTACCCCATGGTACTCTCGAAGTTCTACAACGGCTCGGCGCCTCACGCCTATTCCGTGCTCAACGACTGGAACCAGAGCAACGAGTTGGTACAGCGTCAGTTCAAGGACGTACTACGCTACTGGCTCACGGAATATAAGGTCGACGGCTTCCGCTTCGACCTCGTGAAGGGCCTCGGCGATAACGACTCCTACGGCAACACATATTACCCCGCCACCAACACGTGGGGCACACCCTCCGGCACTAAGACCGACGCCTACAACGCGTCGCGCATAGCCCGCATGGCCACCCTCCACGCCGCCATGAAGGAGATCGACCCCACCGCCTACTTCATCAACGAGGATCTTGCCGGAACTGACGAGGAGAACGCCCTCGCCGCCGATGGCGATCTTAACTGGGCCAATATCAACAACCCCGCATGCCAGTTTGCCATGGGCTACGAGGAGGGCTCGGCGCTCAGCCGTTTCTACGCACCATCCGACGGAGGACGCCTACGCGGATCCACGGTAAGCTATGCCGAGAGCCACGACGAGGAGCGCATGGCCTACAAGCAGATGACATATGGCGCGACTGGGGTGAAAAACAGTTACAGCATGCGTCTGCGGCGTCTCGGATCGGTCGCCGCCCAGATGCTCATGACGCCGGGCGCCCACATGATATGGCAGTTCCAGGAATTCGGTGCCAACCAGACTACCAAAAACACCGACGGCAGCAACAACACCAATCCCAAGACTGTGGTATGGTACAGTCTCAACAATGCCTATAATGCCGGATTGTGCCAGACCTACCGCGATCTGCTCGCTCTGCGCAATGCAAATCCCGAACTCTTCGGCGACGCCTCCACAGCCTCCGTTCTGCTCAACGGCTGGGCCGACGGACGCACCGTGCTCCTCACCTCGGGCGGCAAGAAACTCTTCCTCGCCGTAAATCCGCTTATCGATAAGTCGCTCGACATATTCATTCCCGCAGGAGCAGGCGACGCATCGTTGCTCCATCTACTTGCGGCAAGCTACAAGACCACGCCCTCCATCGCAGGCACTACAGTGACCATTGAGCCAGGAGCATTCGCCGTCTACGGTTCCGCCGACGTCTCGGCCATCGACGACATTCTCGACGATGCCGCTTCCGACTCCCTTCCCGTAGTCTACTACAACCTTCAGGGACGCCGCATCTCCCACCCCGTTCCCGGCCAGATCGTAATCCGCCGCCAAGGCACCCGCGCCACCAAACTCATCTTCTGACCCTCTTATACCGCCCTCCCAAACTCACCCTGATCTGTCTGGGAGGGCGGCGCTTTAGGCCGCCGCGATCCGTTCCGCCGCGATCCACCCTCTCCCTATCACCATTTCAGCAAAAGTCAAAGCCCACAGAGCGCACCGGAATAATCTCCTACGTGCTCTCTGTGGGTTCTATACGTCAATATGCATCCACAAATTAGGCGATGCGATCCCCCGACCGCATCATCCTCAGCGATTTACACGCTCACAAGCTATCATTTTACTCCGCCGCGTACTCGCGCACGGTCGGACTTTCCACGTCGACACCATATTCCTGTGCGCGGGCAAGTATGGCGCGGGCGAGCTTCGGTTTCAGCTCCTCGGGGCAATAGCGGAAGTAGGCTTCGGCGGCACGCACGTGTGCGGCGTCGGGCATAGGGTATTCACGGCGCTCGGGCAGTCCGAACACGCTGTCGGGAAGATCCTTACGGTCTTCATAAGAAATTCTGTCGTTCATAATAGGTCAGTGTTTCAGTTAGATAACTTACTAACACCCCCACCCGTCAATTAGTTCTCCCCGGGTCACTTCAAGGCCTTTTTGTATGTGTCGAGGGTACGGCGTGCGGTGCGTTCCCAAGAGTAGTCGCGGAGGATGGCCGAGGCGCGGCGAGTGAGCGAGCGCGTGCCGTCGGGGTCATCGAGCAAGCCGGCAACGGCTGTCTCTATCGACGAGGTATCGGCGGGATCGAAGTAGACGGCGGCGTCGCGGGCCACTTCGGGGAAGCTGCTCGTGGAGCTTACAGCCACGGGGCAGCCTGCGCCGAAAGCCTCCAGAACCGGCAGACCGAAGCCCTCGTAAAACGAGGGATACACGAAGCATGCCGCATGGCGGTAGAGCCACAGCAGCTGCGCGTTGGTAGCCTGCACGGCCATCACCTTATCCTTTATGTCGAGCGCATTGAGCATCTTGATCTCCCCCGGAGCGAGCGGAGAGCCGGCGCATACCAGACGCAGCGCGGAATCGTGGCGCGACAGCGAAGCGAATGCCTCGGCAAGTCCGGCAAAATTCTTATAGCCTTTCCTGTCGCCGACAAACAGCAGATACGGCCCCGTGATGCCGTCCACCGCCTCCTCGCGCTTCGACAGCGACGAATATCCGTGGTGTATCACGTCGATCTTCCCCTCGTCGATGCCGTAGTAGTCTACGATATCGCGGCGCGTATTCTCGCTTATGGCTATTATGCGCGTTGCAGCCAGAGCAAGTTTCTTCTTGCGGCGTATCACCTTGCTTGAGTCGGGGAGCAGCTCGGGATAGCGCTCGTGGGTGAAGTCGTGTATGGTAAGCACAAACGGCTTACGCCCCAGCGCGCTGAGGAAATAGTCGTTGTAGTAGGTAGGATGAAACAGGTCGAACTGTCCCGAGCGCAACTGCTGGCGCGCCATCGAGTTGTCGGCCCACTCGTAAAGCTTCTTGCGCAGCCGGAACGAGCCCATGTCGAGACGCTTCACCGGGAGCTTCATCCCCAGGTCGGGAAGATAGGCGTTCTCGCTGAAAAACGGAGCCGGCAACACCGGACTCACCCCCGCAGGCATATGCCGCATCAGTTCCACGAAATAGCGCGAGATGCCGCCGAAACGCTGCCACGCAAACACCTGAGTATCATACAGTACTTTCATCGCTTGATATGTTAGAGCTTATTTGCCGGTATGTTTTTTCGAGAGCTCGGTCGAGGATATTATGTCGATCGAGCGGTAGCCGAGGCGTGCCTGGAGGTACTCGCGGAGTTTCTCCTCCTGAGTACGCGGCATGGGACTGCGATACTGCACAAGTGCCACATTTATCGTGTCGAGCGCACGCGTGTCGACATTGCTCACGATACCGCGCGTCACGGCGATATCCCTCACCTGCGGGAACAGCACCTTTATCTCGGGCGAGATGGTGGCGCTTATGGTATCGTTGCGGGCGATTACGGCGGCCACGGCACGGAGCGAGTCGATCTCCTGACGCTGGGCATTGATGGTGTTCTGTGTCACCTGATATATGTCGCGCACCATCGACGAGGTAAGATCCCCCGGGTTCACCTGACTGCTGTTATCACCCTGAATAATGCGCAATTGCGTACCGGCGAGGCCATACCGGGCCAAGCGCGGCGTGAGGGCCATCGTCAGCGAGTCCTCGGGAAGCAGACGCCCCATAAGCGTCACCGTAAGGCTCCGCTGCTTCCCCTTTTCACTACCCTTATAAGTCAAGACCTGCGTAGACGGGAAGTCAAATTCCTGATCGACGAAGCGTGTGCACGCCGTCTGGAAAGCATTTGCGCGATACATGCGGTAGGTCATGAATCCGGCAGGCACCATAGTGAGAATGGCTATGGTATACACCGTCCGGCGTACTTTCCTGGCCCTCTGCGGATTGGAAAAGTCCTTTATCTTGTATTTCATGGCCTTGACACCGACAGTCGTGGCGCATGCGATAAACACCGAGTTGATAAAAAACAGATACAGCGCCCCGAGGAAATAGTTCATCTGCCATGTGGCCAGCCCGTAGCCTACCGTACATAACGGAGGCATCAGCGCGGTGGCGATAGCCACGCCTGGAATCACGTTGCCCTTTGTCTTGCTGCCGATGGCAATGATTCCCGCGGCACCGCCGAAGAAGCCTATCAGCACGTCGTAGATCGTCGGCGACGTTCGCGCCAGCAGCTCGCTGTGCCCCTCGTTGACCGGAGAGATCAGAAAATATACGGCCGATGTGGCGATAGAGAATGCCGTGGCCATGAAGAGGTTGCGGAACGAGCGCTTCATCAGCTCGAAATCGTGGATACCCACCGCCAGCCCAAGGCCGATGATAGGCCCCATGAGCGGCGAGATGAGCATGGCACCGATAATCACCGCCGTGGAGTTGACATTAAGCCCCAGCGACGCTATGAAGATGGCGATGATGAGCACAAGCATGTTGGTGCCGCGGAACGACACACCCTCGCGTATCGTCTCCTCGGCCTCGGCCTGCGGTATCAGAAACGAGGTGAGGTCGAAATAACCCTTTATCGCTCCGGAAAAAGCCTTGAAATCAAGCTGTTTCATAATCTATATGGCATTGTATGTAAGGAAATCGGTAACAGAGCCGTCAGCGGCGGCGCGGTATGAGCATACGCGGCGACAGATGCTCGCGGCGCATCACTATGAAGGCATATACCCCAAGCAGCAGTGCACGGTAGATGAAGTCGGCCCACTCGGCGCCGAGATGCACGCAACAGCCGAGAGGATAGAGCACCGCCGCCACAAGCACATAGAACGCCAGCCGCGGCACATTGTAGCCTATCGGATACTTGGCGCGCCCCACGAAATAGCTCGCCACCATCATCACCCCATAGCAGCAGAATGCGGCCCACGCACATCCCATGTAGCCGTAGCGCGGCACAAGCAGGATGTTGAGACCCACCGTAACGGCGAGTCCGAGCAGCGAGAACCATGTGCCCCAGATGGTGCGGTCGGTGAGCTTGTACCATAGCGACAGGTTGAAGAACACGCCGAAGAAGAATTCCGCAGCCATGATGACGGGCACCACCTTCAGGCCCGACCAGTAGTCGGGACGCACGAAGTAGCGCAGTATGTCGAGATAATACATCACCCCGAGGAATATGAACATGGCGAAAATGACGAAATACTTCATCGCGTCGCGGTAGGCCTGGAGCTTGTCGTCGCCGCGCTCGCGGCTTTGCGAGAAGATAAACGGTTCGTAGGCGAAACGGAACGCCTGGATGAACATCACCATCACTATGGCGATCTTGTAGTTGGCGCCGTAGATGCCAAGGCCGGCCATGGCGTCGGAGGTGGCGAGCACGGGATAGAGTATCTTGTCGAGAGTCTGGTTCATGATGCCCGCTATGCCGAGCACGAGCAGGGGGAACGAGTAGACCAGCATCTCGCGCAGGAGCGTCGGGTTGAAGCGCAGCGGCACATGCACCACGTCGGGCAGCAGCATCACCAGCGTGACAAGCGAGGCGATAAGATTGCTCAGGAAGATGTAGCCGATACCGAAGTCGGGCACGTAGAACCATTCCACACTCCCCGGCGCAACCTTCATGAGCCACGGGCAGAGCAGCAGGAAGAAAAGGTTGAGCACGATGTTGAGCCCGATATTCACCAGCTTGAGCAGGGCGAAACGTACCGGGCGCTTCTTATAGCGCAGATAGGCGAACGGTATGCACGAATACGCGTCGACAGCCACGGCAAGCGCCATCATCCACACATAGCTCTCGTGGCCTCCGCACTCCATGGCGCGGCTTATCGGCTCCAGAAACAGCAGCACGAGGGCGAAAAACAGTGTCGACGTACACCCCAGCGACGAGAGCGACGTCGAGTACACCTCGTCGGGATTGCTGTAGCTCTCATGGTTGGCGAAGCGGAAAAAGCCCGTCTCCATGCCGTAGGTGAGTATGATAAGCGCCAGCGCCACAATGGAATATACATAGGTAACAACGCCATATTCCACCTCTGGAAACAGGCGCGTGTAGAGCGGGACGAGACACCAGTTGAGGAACCGCCCCACAATCGAACTGACACCGTAGATGGCGGTGTCCTTTGCCAGTGATTTTACTCCGGCCATAATGTTTTTATAATAGGAGAAGCGGTTTCCAACCGCTTCAAAATTATAATGATGAATGCGGTTGGAAACCGCATCTCCTATCAATGTCAGGCGAACAACGATCCGGCGTCGCCGTCGGGGGTGATGCCCAGATGGGTATAGGCGAGCATCGTCACCTCGCGGCCGCGCGGAGTGCGCTTTATGAAGCCCTCCTTGATGAGGAACGGCTCATATACCTCCTCGACCGTGCCGGGATCCTCGCCGAGCGCAGTGGCGATAGTGGTAAGGCCCACCGGACCGCCGCGGAACTTGCTGATGATGGTGGTGAGTATCTTGTTGTCGATCTCGTCGAGACCGTAGCGGTCGATATTGAGCGCCTCCAGAGCATAGCGGGCGATTTCAGGGTCGATCACGCCACGCCCCTTTACCTGGGCGAAGTCGCGCACACGGCGCAGCAGGCGGTTGGCCACACGCGGAGTGCCACGGCTGCGCAGGGCTATCTCGCGTGCCGCCTCGGCCGTACACTTCACTCCAAGCAGACCGGCCGAACGGAGCACGATACGCTCCAGCACCTCGTGGTCGTAGTATTCCAGATGGCAGTTGATACCGAATCGCGCGCGCAGAGGCGACGTAAGCAGACCGCTGCGCGTAGTAGCGCCGATAAGCGTGAACGGAGCCAGCGTAAGCTGCACGGAGCGCGCCCCGGGGCCTTTGTCGATCATTATGTCGATGCGGTAATCCTCCATGGCCGAGTAGAGATATTCCTCGACCACGGGGCTGAGGCGGTGTATCTCGTCGATGAAGAGCACATCGTTCTCCTCAAGCGAGGTAAGCAGGCCGGCCAGATCGCCCGGCTTGTCGAGCACGGGGCCCGAGGTTACCTTGAATCCAACGCCAAGCTCGTTGGCGATAATCTGCGACAGCGTGGTCTTGCCTAGGCCGGGAGGACCGTGAAGGAGCACGTGGTCAAGCGACTCGCCGCGCATCCTCGCGGCGGCCACAAACACGCGCAGATTTTCCACGATCTTCTCCTGACCGCTGAAAGCACTGAATCCCGAAGGGCGTAGCGCACGCTCAATGTCGCTCTCCGACCTGTCGGCCGACAGCGACGTGTCGCGTATGTCGAAATCGTTATCCATCAGCGATTAGAGCTTGTTAATAATGGATTTTACTTTCTTTATCACAATCTGCGGAGAGATGCCGCGCAGGCAGTGGTAGTCGCCGCGCGCGCAGGGCTTGTTGCCGAACACCGAGCAGGGTCGGCACGTCATCGGCAGCTGTATAATGTCGCTCTCCTTCTGCCGGAAACCTTTGAAGCCGCAGTAGGAATGCGTGGCGCCCCATATGCTTACCACCCTCACCCCTACGAGCGAGGCAAGGTGCATGTTGGCCGAGTCCATCGTCACGATCGTGTCGAGATGGCTCAGAAGGGCGAGCTCTACGGGGAAACCGTGTTTTTTGTCGGCAAGCGACACCACGTTGCCGTATGTGTGCGCCCAGCGGGCAAGTATGCCGCGCTCCTCGTCGCCTCCGCCGAACAGGAATATCCTGACTCCGGGGAGTACCGACAGCTCAGCCACCACCTGCTCCATCAGTTCAGGCGGATAAATCTTGCCCTTGTGCTTGGCAAACGGCGCGATGCCGATCCATTTCTCGCCCTCGGCCTTCGGAGAGGTAATCGAGGCGAATATTTCCGGATCGACCTTCTCTGCACCGTAAAGACCGTCGAACTTGTCCTCAACGGCGAAACCGAAGCGGAAAAACACCTCGCGGTAGCGAGCGCGCGACGATATGAGCGGGAGCATCACTTTGTTGCGTGAGCGTGTCAGCGCGCGCTTGTGGCGGCGCCCCTTGCGTATGGTATGCACAGTAATGCCGCGCATCATCCCCGCCAGCGATATAGCAAAGCTGCGGAGCACGCCGTGCAGGTCGGCGATGGCGTCGATGTCATACTCCTTCTTCAGTTGCGCGAAAAGCCGCCACAGATCGGTGACACGCGGGTAATCCTTCTTGAAGTCGACGCCGACAACCACCAGATTGGCCGGAGCGTTGACAAACATCGACGTCTGCGACGTGCGGGTGAGGAATATGAAGCGCGTCGACGGATTGCTGCGGCACACCGAATACATCACCGGGATGGTCATGGCCACATCGCCAAGCGCCGAAAAGCGCATCACCAGCACATTGCGCGGCAGCTCGCCCTTACTTTTTGGCATAAAGCACCGGATTGGTATCGGGGTCGTTGTACATCTTCATCTGGCGGTACACCTTCATGTACTTGCGCCCATGCTCGATATCGTCGAGCAGCATGTCGATGGCTGCGGTAAGATCCTTCTCCTGCTCGAGAAGTATGTCGAGCTTCCCCCGGCAACGGGCCACATGGGCGGCGTCGGCGTCGGCACGCTCAGTCTCGGCCTTCATATGATAGATCTTCACGGCGAGGATCGACAGGCGGTCGATGGCCCATGCCGGAGTCTCGGTGTTGATTGTAGCGTCGGGGAGAGGTGTCACGCCCGAATATTTGTCGCGGAAACGCGTGTCAATACGCTCCACCATGTCGGTGCGTACCTGGTTGGAAGCGTCGATACGGCGCTTCAGCGCCAGAGCCTCCACCGGGTCGATAGCCGGATCGCGAATCAGATCCTCGAGATGCCACTGCACCACATCGATCCAGTTCTTGGCAAAAAGCACATGCTCGAAGGTATCCTCACCGTAGGGATTGGGACACGGCGTGTCGACATTGTCGGTAACATGATATGCCGCCGTAGCGTCGGCAAATATCCTGAAGGCGTTTTTTGCAAATTCCATATTAGCGGAAACTTTTATTGTGAAACACAAAGATAACACCTACAATCGAATCCACCAACTTTTTCTCCCCGCTCCCCCATCCACAATCATTCCTTTCTGTTCCCATAGCAATCGCCATGTTTTATAATGGGATAAGCAATAACCTATACACAGTTAATAAAAATACAGCCCGATAATATGTCTAAGTTTGCACTGCTTTATAGTTTTTAGAACTTGTTTAAAACGGCGTTTCTATTATAGTAAAATCACATGTTATAGTATATGCTGTATTTTTATCCTTTATCCATAGT